>CAZNFV010000124.1:0-6993 GCA_964572445.1 uncultured Novosphingobium sp.
CGGTGTCGGCCACGCCCACGGTCATCGCGTTGACCAGGATGTTGCCATCATAGGCGGCGTGGAAATTGGTTTCACCGCCAACGGTCGGCACGCCAACGCAGTTGCCATAGCCGCCAATGCCCGCGACGACGCCCTTGACCAGGCTCTTCATCTTGGGGTGGTCCGGCCGGCCAAAGCGCAGCGCGTTCAGATTGGCGACGGGCCGCGCGCCCATGGTGAACACGTCCCGCAGGATGCCGCCCACGCCGGTCGCTGCACCCTGATAGGGTTCGATGTAGCTCGGGTGGTTGTGGCTCTCCATCTTGAAGATGGCGGCCTGGCCATCACCGATATCGATCACGCCGGCGTTTTCGCCCGGGCCACAGATCACCCAGGGGGCTTCGGTTGGCAGCTTCTTGAGATGGATGCGGCTCGACTTGTAGGAGCAATGCTCGGACCACATGACCGAGAAGATGCCCAGCTCCACCAGGTTCGGCTCTCGCCCCAGGGCGTTCAGCACGCGCTGGTATTCATCCTCGGAAAGCCCGTGCTGGGCGACGACATCAGGAGTGATTTCGGCCATGCGCGGGCCTTAGCGAGCATGCCCGGTTAAGGCGAGTCCGATCAGGCTCTGCTCGCCCCGGTTTTCCCCATCCACCAGGCCGCCAGCGTGGCGAGGGCATAGGCGAAGAACGCCGTCAGGCTGGTCGCGGCGGTGACTTCGGGCTGGACCGTGCCGAACCAGTTCATACCCTGCAGGACAAGCAGGACTGCAGCGAGTGTAAGGACGCGAAAGCGGGCGGGGCGGTGGACCTTCGCGTACCACCACAGCGCGCCCATGGTCAGGCCGATTTCCAGCGGCATTTCGGCCATCGGATAGTTCCACAAGCCAAGGCCCAGTTTGGGCGGACTGCCCGCCAGGGTCAGATCGGGCACGTGGACCAGCAGATCCAGGAACCAGTGTGACAGCACGACCGCCGCGCCGATCAGCGCGGCGGTACGGTCCTTGCCCGTCAGCCAGATCAAACCGGCAAAGGCGGCTGCAAAGACCGCAGCGCCAAGCAGGCTATGGGTGATCGGCAAATGATAGAGGTCCATCGGGTTCATCACGCTGATCCCCGGTGAAAAGCGCATATGCTCCACCCCGGCCAGCAGCAGGCCGAAAAAGGCCCAGTCGATCAACTGCCCGGCGATAAACAACGTGCCGATCCGCGGCGCACGCTTACTGGCGGCCGCCGCCGCGAGCGCAGGTGCCCAGTGGCCGATAAACATGACAGTACCCCCTTGTGGCGCAGACTATTGCGCAGCCAGCTTCTGGACCGCGAAAACCGCCAGACCAGTGGCCAGTGCCGTGGCTGATGCGCCCCAGGCGATATCGATCAAGGTCATCTGGGTTGACCAGACCTTCAGTGTGGCCTGATTGGTCAGGTCATAGGTCGCATAGCAGATCGCGCCAAACAGCGCGCCGTTGAGCACGCCGTATGGCACACCCAGCGCCAGGCCCGGCCGGACCGCAAACCAGACCATTCCCGCGATGTAGAGCGCGTAAAACACCAGCGCTGGTACCATGCGGAAAGAGTCCGCCAGCATTTCTCCAATCAGCGGCCGATAGAGGTTTGGCGCAGCCCAGCGCAGCCACAGCGCGTCCAGCACGCCAAAGGTCACGGCGGCTGTCACATAGGCGATAATCCACTGCATCGTAATTCTCCCTTGCCGATCAGCTTGACCGGCGCGGCAGGCGCGGTCAATGCTGCGCCGCGATGAGCGAGGACAATTTGGACATTACCGCCCTGAGCTTTGAGGATGCCCTGCGCGCCCTTGAAGACATTGTGCGCAAGCTGGAGGGCGGCGAAGTGCCGCTCGACAGCTCAATCGACTTGTATGAGCGCGGTGAGAAGCTGCGCCAGCATTGCCAGGCCCGGCTTGATGCTGCCCAGCTGAAGATCGAACAGATCATTGCCGGGGCAGACGGCCAGGCAACTGGCACCCGCCCGTTCGATCCGGAAGCCGGCCGCTAGGACCGTGGCAGGCAAGGCGACGCCGCTGCTGGCCCAGGCCATCCAGGACATCGGCACCGATGTCGCGGCGCTGTTTGATGCCTTGCTGCCCGTCCCTGAAGATCCCCGCGCGCGCTTGGTCGAAGCGATGCGTTATGCTCTGCTGGGTGGGGGTAAGCGGCTGCGTCCGTTGCTGGTCCGGGCCACGGCTGCGCTTTACGGGGTAGACCGCGCTGCCGCACTGCGGGTGGGCTGCGCGATTGAGGCAATTCACGTCTATTCGCTGGTCCATGATGATCTGCCGTGCATGGACAATGATGCCATGCGCCACGGCAAGCCAACGACACATCTGGTTTTTGACGAAGCGACGGCGGTCTTGGCCGGCGATGCATTGCATGATTTCGCGTTCGAAATTCTGACCGATCAATCCGCCAGCAGCGATCCATTCGTGCGCGCAGAGCTGATCCAGGTCCTGGCGACCGCCAGCGGCTGGAATGGCATGGCGGGCGGCCAGATGATGGACATTGTGGCAGAGACCACGCAGTTTGATCTTCACACCATTACCAAGCTGCAGCAGCTGAAGACCGGGGCCCTGCTGGGCGCATCGGTTGAGCTGGGCGCCGTGCTCGGCCGGGTCCCGGTAGAGGGCAGGGCCCACCTGCGCGCCTATGCCCGCGATATCGGTCTGGCTTTCCAGATCGCCGACGATCTGCTGGATCATGAAGGCGATGCTGACAAGGCTGGCAAGGCCGTTGGCAAGGATGCCGCTGCCGGAAAAGCGACCTTTGTTTCACTGCTCGGGCCAGAGCGCGCCCGGGAACAGGCCCGGATGCTGGTTGACCAGGCCATTGCGCATCTGGGGCAGCACGGGACAGAGGCAGATTTGCTGCGCGACCTCGCGCGGTTCATTGTGGAGAGGGACCACTGATGGAACGGGTTGGGGTTTATCCGGGGACGTTCGACCCGATCACGCTGGGGCACATGGATATCATTGCCCGCGGGTCCAAGCTGGTGGACCGGCTGATTATCGGCGTGACGACCAACATCGCGAAATCACCGATGTTCGGCGATCCCGAACGCATCGACATGGTCAAGCGCGAGGTTGCCCTGCTGGGCGTCACCAATATTGAAGTGGTCGGCTTCAATTCGCTGCTGATGGACTTTGCAGAAAGCCAGGGTGCCTCGGTAGTGGTTCGCGGCATTCGCGGGGTGACCGATTTCGAATACGAATATCAGCTGACGGGCATGAACCGGCAGTTGAATGCCCGGGTTGAGACGATCTTCCTGATGGCCGATGTCTCGCTCCAGCCCATCGCATCGCGGCTGGTGAAGGAGATCGCTGTCTATGGCGGAGACATCTCCAAATTCGTGACGCCGACCGTTTGTGCTGATGTCTTGTCAAAAATTACCCAGGCGGGCGGACCGCGCGGTTCATAGTCTGCCGCCGTTCATTGCCACGACAGGCTGACGCGGCTATCTCGCTGCCGCACGAGCTACCCTCTAGTTTCGAGACCTGACCCTGATGATCCGAGCCAAGTTTATTGCCATTGCCCTGGGCCTGGCCCTGACTGCCACGCCCGGCCTGGCGCAGGACAAGAGCCCGGCGGCACCTGCTGCCCCGGCACTTAGCGCTGTGATCAATCCCGATCCGGCGTTCGAGCCCGAAAATATCCTGGTGCTGGATCTGTCAAACGGCGGCCGCGTGCTGATCCGGCTGATGCCGGCCTGGGCACCCAGCCATGTCGAACGGATCAAGGCCCTGGCCGCTCAAGGCTTCTACAACGGCGTGATCTTCCACCGCGTGATCGATGGCTTTATGGCGCAGACCGGCGATCCGACGGGGACCGGGCAGGGCGGCTCTCAGCTGCCGGACCTGAAGGCAGAGTTCAACTATATCCCGCACGTGCGCGGTTCGGTTTCGATGGCCCGCACCGATCAGCCGGATACGGCCAACAGCCAGTTCTTCATCGTGTTCTATCCGCGCTTTGCGCTTGATCACCGCTATACCAACTTCGGCCGCGTGATTGCAGGGATGGACTATGCTGACGCGATTGAGCGCGGCGAACCGCCTGCCAGCCCCACCAAGATCGTCCAGGCTTCGCTGCTGAGCGAAGGCAAGCCGCGCCCGGCCATGCCCGCTGCCGCCCCGACGACGATTTCGGCTGACATGTTGAGCAAGTCCAAGTCCAATTGAGCCTTAATCCCGCTTGACCCTTGACCGTGCCCCGCTAGGGCGCCGCCATGCGCGTTGATCTGTTTGATTTTGAGCTGCCGACCGACCGGATCGCATTGCGGCCGGCCCGACCGCGCGATTCCGCCCAGCTACTGTTCGTGCCGGGGCAGGGCGAACTGGCGGACAAGAATGTCCTCGATCTTCCCGCTCTGCTGGCACCCGGCGATGTGCTGGTGTTTAACGACACCCGCGTCATCCCCGCCCAGCTGGAGGGCTATCGCGGCGCAGCCCGGATCGGCGCGACGCTTCACAAGCGGATCGACCTGCGCCGCTGGCAGGCCTTCGTTCGCAATGGCAAGCGGCTGAAGGCTGGTGATCTGATTGAATTCGCGGCCGGCGTGACCGCCCTGGCTGAAGAGCTTTTTGCAGATGGCAGTTGGACCCTGGCCTTTGCCGGGGAAGAGCCGGTTGAAGTTCTGCTCGATCGTGCCGGGCAAGTGCCACTGCCGCCTTACATCGGCGGGAAGCGCGCGATCGATGATCAGGACAAGACCGATTACCAGACCATGTTCGCGGCCAAGGACGGTGCGGTCGCCGCGCCGACGGCTGCGCTACACTTTACGCCGCGATTGATGGAAGCCTTGGCGGCGCGCGGCATCGGCCACGAAACGCTGACGCTGCACGTCGGCGCGGGTACGTTCCTGCCGGTCAAGGTCGATGATACGGCCGACCACCAGATGCACGCCGAGTGGGGAGTGATCACTGCGAAAACTGCTGCCCGCCTCAATGCCGTGCGGGCGCGCGGCAATCGGATCGTCGCGGTCGGCACGACCAGTCTGCGCCTGCTGGAAAGCGCGGCCGATGATGACCGGGTAATTCATCCGTTCGAAGGTGACACCGCAATCTTCATTACCCCCGGCTACCGCTTCAAGGGGATCGACGCGCTGGTAACCAACTTCCACCTGCCTAAGTCGACCCTGTTCATGCTGGTCTCTGCGCTGATGGGGCGGGAGCGGATGCAGGCGGCCTATGCCCATGCGATCGCCAACGCATACCGGTTCTACTCCTATGGCGATTCATCGTTGCTGCTGCCGGATCACCCGTCCGCGTAATCACGGCTTGCGCCGGTCGTTCAATTCCGGTTTCTTCCACCTCGGCCCCGCACAACCAACGACGGGGTGGAGGGGATAACAATGACAGATTCAACACCGGCTCCGGCCGCAGCACCGGGGCCTTTGGCCGGACTGGCCGTCGTGGCGATCATCGTCGTCGCGATTGTCATCTGGGCCGTGATCGGCACGGCCCTGTTTTCCGAAGTTTCGCTGTTCGGCGCGTTCCTGCTGCTGTGGCACTGGGCCAACCTGGAAGCGCTGGAGATCAAGCGGCTGCCGGCAACGATCGCGGGTGCCTTGGTTGGCATCGGGCTATCCTGGCAGGTTGTTTACCTGACCGGGATCATGGGCAGCAATGGCACGATCCTGGGCCTGCTGATCATGGTTCTGGGGATCTACCTGCAAATCATCAATGTCCTGCCGTTCCTGTTCAACGCCGCCGCGATGCTGTTCCTGACTGTGGCAGCCGCACCGCTGATCCAGCTCAAGATCGATTTTGCCGAGCTGGCCATGGCAACGGCTCTCGGCGGGCTGCTCCTTGGCCTGTTGATCGAAGGCATCAAGCGCCTCGCCGCGCGGTTCCTGCCTGCCGCCGGTTGATTTCGGACAAGACATCCACCCTCCGCTGCGGCTAGCCTGCGTGGCGGAGGGACGGATGACCAATCAGCAAGGCCAGGCTGCAATTGAAGCGCGGCTCGAACGCGCGGCTGCAGTGCTGGGCGACATGACTGCCCCGGTAATGGCGGAATACTATCGCCGCTATCCAGCAGCGCAGGCCAGTTTCGTCCATCATGCCCCGCACGGGCCAGAGCGGCTTGAGGCCGAGATGGTCGGCAACACGCTCTATTACGTGATGACCTGGTTCGAATCGCCGATCGAGGCGCGGATCTATTTCGATACCTCGGTGCCGCACCACCGCGTGGCGCTCGATGTCCCGCCGGACTGGTTCCGCGGGCTCATCGAAAGCCTGATTGACGTGATTGAGGCGGCAGTGCCAGCCATCGATGCCGCAGAGCAGCAGGCCTGGGATGAAATGCGCGGCGCACTGGTCGGGCTCGTCGAGCGCAACCGTTTCGTCTAGCGCGGCGGGCATGACCGCGCCGCGCTTCCAGTTCGATATCCACGCCACCGATGGCAAGGCCCGCACTGGCGCGATCCGGATGCGCCGGGGCGAGATTCGTACTCCAGCGTTCATGCCGGTTGGCACTGCTGCCACGGTCAAGGCGATGAAGCCTGAGACCGTCCGCGCGACCGGTGCCGATATCCTGCTGGGCAATACCTATCACCTGATGCTGCGCCCGGGGGCAGAACGCGTGGCGCGGCTGGGCGGGTTGCACAAGTTCATGAACTGGGATCGCCCGATCCTGACCGACAGCGGAGGTTATCAGGTGATGAGCCTGTCTGACCTGCGCAAGATCACCGAGGACGGGGTGACCTTCAAGAGCCACCTCGATGGCAGTCGGCATTTGCTGACGCCGGAACGCTCGATGGAAATCCAGCGCCTGCTGGGCAGCGATATCGTCATGGCCTTTGATGAATGCCCCCGCGCCGATGCGCCTTATGACACCATCGCCAAATCGATGCAGATGTCGATGCGCTGGGCGGCACGCAGCCGCGCCGGATTTGATAGCGGTGAGGAACATGCCGGGCGCTCGGCGCTGTTCGGGATTCAGCAGGGCGCTTTGCATGAGAATCTGCGCCGCGAAAGTGCCGATGCGCTGCGGGAGATTGG
>CAZNFV010000125.1:0-6893 GCA_964572445.1 uncultured Novosphingobium sp.
GGCGCCAAGTATGCCGTCGTCACGATGTGCATCGGTGGCGGCCAGGGTGATGCCGGTCTGTTCGAAGTCTTCTAAGCCGGATCAGGATCGCCGCCCGTTCGCGGGCGGCGTCCACCAACCGGGCGGTGACAGCACCGGCTGTTGCCGCCCGGCTTGTTTTGGGGTCCGACCGCTTTGCGGTCAGGCGACCTTTTTCAGCTTCGGCTTGTCGTGCAGCTTGATCCAGTCTTCCAGCACCGGCGCAATGTGATCGCGCCACTTGCTGCCGTTGAAGATGCCGTAGTGGCCAACTTCGGGCGCCAGCAGATACCGCTTGCGGCTCTCCGGCAGGTTGGTCGCCAGCTTGAGCGCCGCCTTGGTCTGGCCGATGCCTGAAATATCGTCGCGTTCGCCTTCGACCGCCAGCAGCGCCGTATCGCGAATATCGCCCAGGTCGATCCGGGTGCCGCGATGCATGAATTCGCCCTTGGCCAGCGATTGGCGCTGGAACACCTCTTCGACCGTTTGCAGGTAATAGTCAGCGTCCATGTCGCAGACAGACCGGTATTCGTCATAGAACGCCTTGGTCGCCTCGGCGTCTTCGTCAGCGCCGGCCACCAGGTGCTTGAACATGTGGTAATGGCTGAGCATGTGGTTGCCCAGGTTCATCGACATGAACCCGGCCAGCTGCAGGAAGCCCGGATAGACCCGGCGGCCAGCGCCCGGATATTGCAGCGGCACCGTGGCGACCACGGTGTTGCGGAACCATTCGATCGGCCGCTGCATCGCCATGTCGTTGACCGAGGTCGGGGCTTCGCGCGTGTCGACCGGGCCGCCCATCATGGTCAGGCTGAGCGGGCGGTAGGGATGCTTTTGCCCGTTCATCAGCGCAGTTGCGGCCAGTGCTGGCACTGACGGCTGGCAGACCGCCAGCATGTGCGCGCGCGCCCCGTTATTGGTCTGGCCGATATGGTCCAGATAGCCGATCACATGATCGATATAGTCATCCAGGTCGAAGCGGCCGGCCTCCAGCGGGACCATCTTCGCATCGGCCCAGTCGGTAATGTAGACTTCGCACCGCTCTATCATGCGGGCAACGGTGCCGCGCAGCAGGGTAGCGAAGTGCCCGCTCATCGGGGCCACGATCAACAGCCGCGGGGCATCAGCGGGCAGGCCCGCATGGGTAAAGCGCAGCAGGTTGCCAAAGGGACGGTGCAGCACGATTGCTTCGGTTACCGGGTGAGTGGCGCCGTCAACCGTCACAGTTTCGATATCAAACGGCGGCTTGCCATAGGGGGCCGAGGCATGGGCAAACACTTCGAGCGCCGAAGCCATGACCGGACCGAGCCCGGTATAGCCAAACGGCAGAACCGGGTTCGACAGCAATTCCGCCCCGACCGAAGCCATGGTGCTGGCGGCATTCAGCCAGGAACGCTGCATTTCGTGTGCGGTATAAAGCAAGCGGAGCCCCCTTCCGGCCCGGTTGTCCGGGCGAAACTGGAGTTATCGTGCCGTCATTCGGATTATTGTGCAATGCAATATTTGACTGCATTTTGTTCGCGCCCGCACAAACCGCAACCGTGATCGGTGCTGATTTGCCACTTACTTGCCACCCGCCCTGTGCTAGGGCGCGCAGATAATGGCATCCCAACCTGACCTGTCCGCCAAGCCTGCCGAACCCAAGCCCGCGCGCTCGCTCGGGCCGCTGCGGATGATCTGGCAGGCTGCACTCGCCTATCCAGGCCAGCTGGCCATGGCCGGTCTGGCCCTGATGATTACCGCCGGGGCGACCCTGGCCATCCCATCCGGCTTCAAGCTGATCATCGACAAAGGGTTCGCTGCTGGCGGCAATCCTGATGATATCGGGCGGTGGTTCGAATACCTGCTTGGCATCGTGGTCGTGCTGGCGATCGGTACGGCGTTGCGCTTCTATTTTGTATCGTGGCTGGGTGAGCGCGTTGTCGCGGATATCCGGCTGAAGGTGCAGGCCAATCTGCTGCGGATGTCACCCGGGTTCTTTGAGGAGAACAGCCCGAACGAGATTTCCAGCCGGATGACTTCCGATACCTCGCTGATCGAACAGGTGGTTGGTACGACGGTTTCGGTTGCCCTGCGCAACCTGATCATGGGCGTAGGCGGGGTGGCATACCTCTTTACGCTGGCGCCCAAACTGACCCTGGCGCTGGTGATTGCCATTCCGCTGATTGTCCTGCCGATCGTCTGGTTCGGGCGGCGGCTGCGCAATGTGTCGCGCAGCAGCCAGGACCGCGTCGCCGATGTCGGCGCGATGGTGGCTGAAGTGCTGGGGGCAATGAAGATCGTTCAGGCCTTCAATCAGGAAAGCCGCGAACAGGTCCGCTTTGCTTCGGCAGTCGAAGCTACCTTCACCACGGCCAAGCGCCGCATCCTGCTGCGCGCGGCGATGACCGCGATCATCATCTCGCTCGTCTTCGGCGCGATCACCATGTTGATGTGGCAGGGTGCGATCGGCGTCGCCGAAGGGACGATCAGCGGTGGCACCATTGCGGCCTTCGTGCTGACCGGCGGTCTGGTTGCTGGCGCGTTCGGCGCGCTGACCGAGGTGTACGGCGATTTGCTGCGCGGTGCAGGGGCGGCCAGCCGTCTCAATGAGCTGCTAAACGAAAAGCCGACCATCGCCGTCCCGGCCCGTCCGCTGGAGCTGCCCAGCCCGGTGCGCGGCAAGCTGGCGTTCGAGAACGTGACCTTCCGCTATCCGACCCGGCCCGAAGTGTCGGCGCTGGCCGAATTCTCGCTCACCATCGAACCGGGTGAAACCGTGGCGATCGTTGGCCCGTCAGGGGCGGGCAAATCGACCCTGTTCCAGCTGGCCGAGCGCTTCTACGATCCCCAGGTTGGGGCGGTTAAGCTGGATGGCGTGCCGCTGACGGCCGTCGATCCGGCGGCAATCCGCCGCAGCATGGCGCTGGTTCCGCAAGAGGGCATCCTGTTTGCCGCCACGGCGCGTGATAACCTGCGCTATGGCAACTGGGACGCCAGCGACGAGGCGATCTGGCTGGCAGCGGAAAATGCCAATGCCGCCGATTTCCTGCGTGAGCTGCCCGATGGCCTCGATACCTATCTGGGGGAACGTGGGGCCCGTCTGTCTGGCGGCCAGCGCCAGCGCATGGCAATTGCCCGCGCGTTGTTGCGCGATGCTCCGATCCTGCTGCTGGACGAGGCCACATCGGCGCTTGATGCCGAAAGCGAACAGCTGGTCCAGCAAGCGCTGGAGCGGTTGATGGCAACCCGCACGACCCTGGTGATCGCCCACCGCCTGGCGACTGTGCGCGGGGCAGACCGGATTGTGGTGATGGATGGCGGACGGATTGTCGAAACCGGCAAGCACGATGCGCTGAGCCGGGCTGGCGGGCTCTATTCGCGGCTGGCCGCCCTGCAATTCGACGAAGTGCCGAGCGAAGCCGTCAAATAGCATTTGTACTGCATTCCGCCCCGGTCTGACGGGGCGTAACAGGTCAGCCAAGAATTTTTGGATTCTGGGGACCTGAAATGACACTTCGTGCAACGATTCTACTCGCCGCCAGCACCCTTGCTATCGGCTTCGCCGCGCCTGCCCTGGCGCAGGAAGCCAAGCCGGCTGCGCCCGCTGCTGAACCGGCATCGGTTGAGCACACGGATTCGATGAAGGACTGGGGCTTTGGCATCCAGACCCGCTACGTCGACAAGACCACCAAGCCGGGCGATGATTTCAATCAGCACGTCAACGGCCTGTGGTTGAACCAGGCCGAGATTGCGCCTGATCGTTCCTCGACGGGCGGCTTCGTCCAGCTGCGCGACCTGTCGGAAGAGCGGATGAAGACGATCCTTGAAGCGACCGCCGCCGCGACCAATCCCGCAGGCAGCCCGCAGACGCGGGTCGCCGCCGTGTGGCAGGCCTACATGGATACTGCCGCGATTGAACGCGCCGGCCTGGTCCCGCTCTATCCGACGCTCGAAAAGATCTATGCCGCGCGTTCGCTCGAAGATCTGGTTGTCCTGTTCGCCACGCCGGGGATGGCCTCGCCGATTGGCATTGGCGTCAGCGCGGATGCCAAGAGCAGCTCGATCAACGCGCTTTATGCCGGTCAGGCCCGGCTCGGCTTGCCCGATCGCGACTATTACCTGGTCGACAGCCCCAAGAACCGCGAGATCGTGGCCAAGTACAAGGCTTACCTGGGCTTCATCCTGGGCGAAGTTGGCTATCCTGATCCGGCCGCTGCTGCTGAAGCCGTGTTCCAGCTGGAAACCAAGATGGCCCGGGCCAACTGGGACCGCGCACTGGGCCGCAACCGCGACCTGACCTACAACAAGATGCCGATTGCCGAATTCCTGGCCTTTGCGCCGGAAGTGCCGCTGCGCGCCGCACTGGAAAAGCAGGGCATTGGCGGCGTGACGGAGATCATCGTCGCTCAGGTTCCGCCAACCAAGGAAGAGATCGCCGCCGCCAAGCTCACCCCCGAACAAGCGGCCAAGCTTTCGGGCGGGGTGCCGGCGCTGGCCAAGTTGATCGGCAGCGAGCCGATGGCGACCTGGCAGGCCTGGCTGGTGGCCCGATATGTCACAGGCAAGGCCTCGGTCCTGCCCAAGCGGATCGATGATGCAACCTTCGCCTTCTACGGCACGACCCTTTCGGGCCAGCCGCAGCAGCGCGCACGCTGGAAGCGGGCAATTTCCGCAGTCGAGGATTCGGTCGGCGAGCTGGCTGGCCAGGTCTATGCCGAACGCTATTTCCCGGCCGCTAACAAGGCCGCGATGGAACAGCTGGTCAGCAACCTGCGGGTGGCCATGGCCGCCAACCTCAAGGAGCTGAAGTGGATGGGGCCGGCCACCCGGACTCAGGCCCAGGCCAAGCTCGACGCGTTCCGGCCGAAGATTGGCTACCCGAACAAGTACAAGACCTATGACGGTCTGGCCCTGCGCGCCGATAGTGCCTTTGCCAATGCTCAGGCGGTCGATGCCTGGGAAGAAGCCGACAATATTTCGCGCCTCGGCAAGCCGGTCGACAAGGACGAGTGGTTCATGTTCCCGCAGACGGTGAACGCCTATTACAACCCCTCGGGCAATGAGATCGTCTTCCCGGCCGCGATCCTGCAGCCGCCGTTCTTTGCGCTGAGCAACGATGACGCGGTCAACTATGGCGCGATCGGTGGGGTGATTGGCCACGAAATGGGCCACGGTTTCGATGATCAGGGCTCCAAGTCGGACGGCGATGGTAACCTGCGTGACTGGTGGACCCCGGATGACAAGGCCAATTTTGAAAAGCTGACCGGCGCGCTGGTTGACCAGTACAATGCGCTGTGCCCGCTCGATGAGGGCAAGACCTGCATCAACGGCCGGCTGACCCTGGGCGAGAACATTGGCGATCTGGGCGGGCTGAGCCTGGCCTACCGCGCTTACAAGCTGGCACTGGGCGGCAAGGAAGCCCCAGTGATCGACGGCTATACCGGCGACCAGCGGTTCTTCATGGCCTGGGCCCAGGCTTTCCGCGTCAAGATGCGCGAAGCTGCGCTGCGGCAGCAGTTGCAGACCGATCCGCACTCGCCGGGGCAGTACCGGGTCAACGGAATCGTCCGGAACTTCGACGAATGGTACAAGGCGTTTGACATCAAGCCGGGCGACAAGCTGTATCTGCCACCGGAAAAGCGCCTGCGCATCTGGTAATTCGTCAACAAACGGCGGGCGCGGCTTGACTTGGCCGCGCCCGCCGCGTTGATCGGGCGTCTATGGACACCATCATCACCGCTATCCTGCTTGGCATCGTCGAAGGCCTGACCGAATTCATCCCGGTCTCGTCGACGGGTCACCTCATCCTCGCTTCCGAGATCTTCGGCTATGATGCCCAGGTCTGGAAGGTGTTCAACGTAGTGATCCAGCTCGGCGCGATCCTGGCCGTGGTGGTGCTGTACTGGCGGACCTTCTGGGCAGTTGGCATGGGGCTGCTTAAGTGGCGTCCCGAAAGCGTGGCTTTTCTGCGCAACGTCCTGCTCGGCTTCCTGCCATCGGCGGTGCTGGGCTTCGCGCTCAAGGATTACATCGACATTCTGCTGGGCAGCCCGATGGTAGTAGCCTGGGCGCTGTTGTTGGGCGGCATCGCGATCCTCGGGATCGAAAAGGTGGCCAAGCCCGGCCCGGCCAGCGGCGTTGCGCAATTGCCTGCCCGGCAGGCGCTGGGCGTCGGCTTCATGCAGTGCCTGGCGATGGTTCCGGGGGTCAGCCGCTCTGGCGCGACGATCATGGGCGCGCTGGCCATGGGGATTGAACGGCGCACGGCGGCTGAATTCAGCTTCTTCCTCGCCATCCCGACGATGATGGGCGCGACCACGCTGGAGCTGTGGGATGCCCGCGCGAGCCTGGCCGGCGGCATGGGCCCGGTCGGCTGGACCGAGATCGCGGTTGGCTTCGGCGTTTCGTTCATTGTTGCACTGGCGGTGATCAAGGCCTTCGTCGCCTTCGTCAGCCGCTCCGGCTTCGCGCCATTCGCCTGGTACCGAATTGCCGCCGGGATCCTCGCGATCTGGCTCCTGGCGCGCTGATGCCAAGAGAAGCCCTTCCACCGGGGAGGGGAGACAACAGAGCAGGCTTAGTGCGCCGCCCCCCAGCTCAGGCCGGTGCCGATCTCTACGCCAAGTGGCACCGATAGCGGCATTGCCGGTTCGGCTGCTCCGGCCATGACCGCCCGGATCACTGCGCTGGCCGCCGCAACGTCCGCCTCTGGCAGTTCGAACACCAGTTCGTCATGCACCTGCAACAGCATCCGGACATGACCTAGACCTGCAGCTTCCAGCGCGGGCATCATCCGCACCATGGCGCGCTTGATGATATCGGCGCTGGTCCCCTGGATCGGGGCGTTGATCGCGGCCCGTTCAGACCCGGCGCGTTCGTTGGGATTGTTCGAG
>CAZNFV010000126.1:0-6848 GCA_964572445.1 uncultured Novosphingobium sp.
GCAGCGCAGGGTCCTTCTCAACGTACTTCTGGTATTCATCCAGTGTGGTCGCGCCGATGCAGTGCAGTTCGCCGCGCGCCAGTGCAGGCTTCAAGAGGTTGGAGGCATCCATCGCCCCTTCGCCCTTGCCCGCCCCGATCAGGGTGTGCATTTCATCGATGAACAGGATGATCTCGCCCTCGGCGCCCTTAACCTCGTCCAGTACCGCCTTAAGTCGCTCCTCAAACTCGCCGCGGTACTTCGCGCCGGCGATCAGGCTGCCCATGTCGAGCGACATCAGGCGCCGATCCTTGAGGCTATCCGGCACGTCGCCATTGGCGATGCGCAGCGCGAGGCCTTCGGCGATCGCGGTCTTGCCCACGCCGGGCTCACCGATCAGCGCCGGGTTATTCTTGGTACGGCGCGCCAGGATCTGGATCGTGCGGCGGATTTCCTCATCGCGGCCGATCACAGGATCAAGCTTGCCGTCACGCGCCGCCTGAGTCAGGTCGCGGGCGTATTTCTTCATCGCTTCATAGGCGTTCTCGGCGCTGGCGTTGTCCGCCGTGCGCCCGCCGGTGACTTCCTGGATTGCAGCTTCCAGCTTTTGCGCATCCACGCCCGCTGCTTTCAGCGCCTGGCCAGCGGGATTGGTTGCCCCCAGCGCAATCGCCTGAAGCATACGCTGGACCGAAACAAAGCTGTCCCCGGCCTTGGTGGCTAGCTGTTCCGCAGCATCGAGCAGTCGCACGGCATCGTTCTCAAGCCCCGGCGCAGCCTGTGCGCCGCTGCCCGAGACGGCAGGAATCTTTGCCAGCGCTTCATCAACCCTGGCTTGTGCTAGCCCCGGATTGCCACCTGCCCGCTGGATCAAACCTGCGGCCATGCCTTCGTTGTCTTCAAGCAGCGCTTTGAGGATGTGTTCAGGTGTGATCCGCTGGTGGTTCAGCCGGATCGCCACGGTCTGCGCAGACTGCAGGAAGCCTTTGGCGCGGTCGGTAAATTTTTCGAGGTTCATGGTGTGTCACCCTCCTGTGACACCAAAGGTAGTGTTGCTCATCGGCAACACAAGAGGGTCCTACGAGAAAAGATCAGGTCGCGCTTTCAACTGACCAACAGCAAGCACGTTATCCCCGCCCGGCCAAAGCATAGCCTTTCGGACAATTGACCGCCTGCGCGCTGACTTCCTAAGGAGCAGGCAAGCGGACACCGCAATAAAACGAATGGGGGAGCAAGATGGGGTTGATCGGTAAGGGCTTGGGCGGCCTGGCAGTTGTAGCGGGCATTGCAGCGGTCACGCTGGCGTCGTGGGAGCCTTTCTTGGCCGAGCAACCAGGTCCTCCTCCCCCGCCGCATTCCTATCGCGCCGAAGTCGTTCGCGATGAGTGGGGCGTGCCGCATATCCTGGGCAAGACCGACGCGGATGTCGCTTTTGGCACCGCTGTGGCCCACGCCGAAGACGATTTCAGCACACTGCAGGAAGTCGTGGCGATGACCCGTGGCCGCTATGGCGCCATTGCTGGCGCCGATGGGGCAGGGGTCGATTTCGCCTATCACTTCGTCGATGCGCGTGGAGCGGCCGATCGCGGCTATGACAAGCTGCCCGCCGATGTTCGCGCCGTTTTGGAGGCCTATGCCGCCGGACTCAACCGCTATGCTGAACAGCATCGCGGCGAAGTGCGACTGGCCCGGCTGTTCCCGGTAAACGGCAAGGACATCGCCACCGGCTTTGCCCTTCGCCTGCCGTTCTTCTTCGGGCTGGACCGCGTGCTCAAGCCACTCAGCGAGGGGACCGAGTTCCGCCCGGAACATGGCCCCAGCCTTGATGGTAAGCCTGCCCCCCTGTTCGGCCAAGGCGGCGGCGATCAGCTGGTGACAGCCCGCCCGATGCCGCTGCCGATTGGCGAGACGGCCGAAAATTCCGGCTCCAACGCCTTTGCGATTGCTCCCAAGCGATCGGGCGATGGCGTCACCCGCCTGTTCTCGAACAGTCATCAGCCTTGGCGCGGCGGGGTCGCTTGGTATGAACTGGGCATCTCCAGCGAACAGGGCTGGAACTTTGTCGGCGCAACCTTCCCCGGATCACCCTTCCCGTTCCTGGGCCATAATGCAGACCTGGGCTGGACCAACACGGTCAACCGGCCGGATCTGATCGACATTTACAAGCTGGAACTGGACCAGAATGGCACCCGCTATCGGCTTGATGGCCAGTGGCAGCCGCTGCGCAAGGAACGGGTCTGGCTGCCGGTCCGGTTCGGTCCCTTCGTGATCCCAGTGGCCAAATCGATCTGGCGCAGCGTTCACGGGCCCGCCATGGTCAATGAACGCGGAGCCTATGCCGTGCGCTATGCCGGGATGGACCGGATTGACAGCGTCACCCAGTACTACCGCATCACCAAGGCCAAGACCTTTGCCGAATGGCAGGCCGGCATGGCGATGCAGGCCGTGCCCGCCACCAACTTCATCTACGCCGACAAGACCGGGACGATTGCCTATTGGTACAACGCCGCATTGCCAGAGCGTAAGGCCGGACCGAACTGGCGCGGCGTGGTGCCGGGCAACCGGTCAGACTTGATCTGGCAGGGGCCGATTGCCTGGAGCCAGGTCCCCAAGCTGGTTAATCCAGCATCAGGTTATCTCTTTAACTCGAACAACACGCCGTTGCTGGCGGCGGGGCCGGGCAGCGAACTTGATCCGGGCAAGATTCCGGCAATCTGGGGCGTCGAGACCGATCTCACCAACCGGGCCATGCGTGCCTCCAAGCTGCTGGCGGCAACGCCCCGGATCGGGCGCGAAGAGCTGCTGCGGATCAAGTATGACACTGGTTATGAGCGTACCGGCTATGTTGCCTGGATGCTGGATGGCATCGCGAAGCTGAAGCTGTCGGGCGATCTGGCTGAGGCCCAGCGCCTGCTGGCCGGGTGGGATATGACAGCTGATGGCCGCGGCAACGGGGCCGACGCTCTGGCGGTGATGGTCCTCGAGCCCGCGATGAAGGCCAGTTACGGACTGAAAAGCCCGCCTGATCCGAAGGCCGTGCTGACCGAAACCGTGGCGCACCTGAAGCAGCACTTTGACCGGATCGATCCGCCGCTTGGCGAAGTCCTCCGTATCCGTCAGGGCAAGGTTGACCTGCCGATGGACGGCGGCGGTGATACCCTGCGCGCCGCCACGGATTGGGATATCGAATCAGACGGTCGCCTCTCCGTGAAACATGGCGATAGCTTCGTCATGCTGATGGAATGGGACAAGGCCGGCCGTGTGCGCTCGGAATCAATCCAGCCGTATGGCGCCGCGACAACCCGGCCGAACAGCCCGCACTATGCCGATCAGGCGCCACTGTTCGCTGCGAAGCGGATGAAGCCGGTCTATTTCGACCGCGCCAGCATCCTGGCCCACGCACGCAGCCGCAAGGTAGTGACCAACTGAGCGCCAAGAAAATGATGCCTTGGATCTGCTGAACTTCGCAGGTCCAAGGCCATCGACAGTTGGTCGAAAAGAACGGCGAGGCGCTGGCGCGAGGCTTGGGCTGTGCTAGCTTCACCGCAAAGCATTGCAAAGGGGCTGAACATGCCACGATTCTTTACTGCATCCATCATCGCGCTCGCCGTTGCAGGCACCCCGGCACTCGCCAAGGGCAAGACTGCCGAACCGCAGCCGGCGCCGCTTTCTGCGCTCGTGAAGTCGGTCAACATTCCCTACCAGCAGTTCACCCTGCCCAATGGCCTGCGCGTCCTAGTGCATACCGATCGCAAGGCCCCGGTCGTCGCAGTCTCAATGTGGTACGCAGTCGGCTCAAAGCACGAGCCCAAGGGCAAGACCGGCTTTGCTCACCTGTTCGAACACTTGATGTTCAACGGCTCAGAGAACGCCTCGGGCGATTTCTTCAAGCCCCTGCAGGAAGTCGGCGCTACTGATTTTAACGGCACCACCTGGTTTGACCGAACCAACTATTTCGAAACCGTGCCAACGGCCGCGCTTGACCGCGCGCTGATGCTGGAAAGCGATCGCATGGGCTATCTGCTCGGCGCCGTGACGCAGGAAAAGCTGACCAACCAGATTGGCGTGGTCCAGAACGAGAAGCGCCAGGGCGATAACCAGCCCTATGGCCTGGTCGAATACGAGCAGCTGGAAAACCTCTATCCTTCCGGCCACCCCTATCACCACTCAACCATCGGCTCGATGGCTGATCTCAGCGGCGCCAGCCTTGAGGACGTTAAGCAGTGGTTCCGCGATAACTACGCGCCGAACAACGCGGTCCTGGTGCTGGCGGGCGATATCGATTTTGCCACTGCCCAGGCCAAGGTGACCAAGTGGTTCGGCGCGATCCCCAGCGGCCCGAAGATCAAGCCGGTCGCGGTACCGGTGCCTGACCTTCCAGCCCCGCTCTCCAAGACCATTAAGGACCAGGTGGCCAACACCCGCGTGTACCGGATGTGGGCGATCCCAGGCCTCGACAATCCCGATTACCTCTCGCTAGTCGCCGGCGGCTCGATCCTCGGCGGCCTGGCCAGTTCGCGGCTTGATGATGCGCTGGTGCGCCAGCAGAAGGTGGCAGTCGGGGTAACTGCTGATGCCCAGGTCTTCGCGCAAGGTGGGCAGTTCATAGTCCATGCCGACGTCAAGCCCGGTGCGGACCCGGCCGTTGTCGCCGCGGCGCTTGATGCTGAGGTGGCGAAGTTCCTGAAGGAAGGCCCGACCCAGGACGAGCTCAAGCGCGCCACCACGACTTATGCCGCCAACCAGATCCGCGCGATGGAATCAGTCGGTGGTTTCGGCGGAAAAGCCCCGACCCTGGCCGAAGGGCTCCTCTACAATGGCAGTCCGGACCACTACCGGACCGAACTTGCCCGGATGGCCAAGCTAACCCCGGCAGCCGTGCGAACAGCCATGCAAAAGTGGCTCTCACGCCCGGTCTTTGCCCTGACGGTCGAACCTGGCACCCGCACTGAGGGCGGGGAAAGCCGTGGCGGCTTTGTCGTCTCCCCCGATGGCACCGGGTCGCGCCCGGCTTTCTTCCGTGATCCGCTGTTCCCGATCGCGGGCGCCGGCGCGGCGGCGGCCCCTGCCGCCGCAGAAGCCGATCGGTCCAAGCTGCCTGACGTGGGGGAACTCACCCCGCTCGACTTCCCGACCATTGAGCGCGCCAAGCTGTCCAACGGGATGCAGGTCTACTTCGCCCGCCGCGCAGCCGTGCCAGTTGTCTCCGTCCGCGTTTCCTTCGACGCTGGCTTTGCGGCCGATCCCAAATCGGCGCTCGGCACCCAATCGCTGCTGCTCCGGCTGATGAACGAAGGTACGGAAAAGCTCGATTCAACTGAACTCGCGCGGGTCCGTGAACGACTTGGCGCCACCATTCGCGGCTTTGCCGATACCGATAGCACCTCGTTCCAGCTCGATACCGTAAGCCCCAACCTGGCGCCGTCGCTCAAGCTGTTTTCAGACTTCATCCGCCGCCCCGCACTGGCCCCGGCTGAGCTTGAGCGCGTTCGCGTGCAACAGCTCAGCGCAATCCGTGCCGAATTGAAGAACCCCGGACCGATCGCCAGCCGCGTGCTCCAGCCGTTGCTCTATGGCAAGGATCATCCCTATGGCATCACGCCGACCGGGACCGGCGAGCCGGCCGTGGTCGAGAAGCTGACCCGCGCCGAACTCAAGGCCTTCCACGATCAGTGGTTCCGCCCCGATACGGCCAAGATCTTCGTCACCGGCAATACATCGCTGGCCGAAGTCACCAAGCTGCTTGAAGCGAGCTTTGCGGACTGGAAGGCACCAGCGGCTCCGGCTCCGACCAAGAACTTCAACGTGGCAATCCCGGCCCAGGCCGAACGGATCGTGCTGGTCGACCGGCCCGCTTCGCCGCAGTCGCTGATCCTGGCGGGCAAGGTCCTGCCGGTTAAGGGCGTTGATGACCTGCTGACCTTGCGGGCTGCCAATGACATCCTCGGCGGCAACTTCCTCTCGCGGATCAACATGAACCTGCGTGAGACCAAAGGCTGGTCCTATGGCGCGAGCAGCGGCGTCGGTAATACCCGGGACCGCGTGACCTTCCGCGTGCAGGCCCCGGTCCAGGCCGACCGAACTGGGGATTCCATCGCAGAGATCCGCAAGGAGCTGAGCGGCTTCCTCAGCACCCAGGGCGTGAGCGCGGATGAGCTGGGCTGGACGACGGCCGGCAGCGCGCGCGAACTGCCGGGATCGTTCGAAACTTCGGGCGACGTCCTCGGCGGGATCGTCAGCATCGTCAATTTCAACCGTCCGGATACCTGGTACGAAACGCTGGCTGATCGCTACAAGGCCATGACCGCGGCAGAGCTTGATAACAGAGCCCGCGAGATGAAGCTGGGCGAAGGCCTGGTCTTCGTGGTTGTTGGCGATGCCAAGGTGGTCGAACCCCAGCTCAAGCAGCTTGGCCTGCCGGTAGAGGTGATTCCGGCCGCGAAATGAAGCTTGCTAAGCTTGTTCTTCCACGCGCCGCCCCCAATTGACAGCGGCGCGCGGGCGGGCAAGGAAGGCTTACTTACCCCCCTGTAAGTTGAGGAGAGATTCGATGTCGATTGCAGGCACTTACGAATGCATTACCAAGACCCCGATGGGCGATCAGAAGAGCGAGTTCACCATCGAAGCGAATGGTGACACCTTCACCGGCAAGAATGTCGGCGCCATGGGTTCGATGGACCTGGAAAACGGCAAGATCGACGGCAACAAGCTGACCTGGTCGATGAAGATGACCGTCCCGATGCCGATGACGCTGGAAGGCGAAGCAACCGTCGATGGTGATACCATCACCGGCGGCGTCAAGGCCGGCGCCTTCGGCACCTTCGCAATGAGCGGCACCCGCAAGGGCTAATCCGCCTCGCCGGAATTCA
>CAZNFV010000127.1:0-6834 GCA_964572445.1 uncultured Novosphingobium sp.
ACCCCGACCATCAGGCTGAGCGTGAAGCACGAATTGACCAGCACCTGGCCATATTCGCTGCCCTTCATGTACTCGGCATCAAGGTGCAGTTGCGCCGGGTTGTGCGATAGCGTGGTGAACAGGATATTGTCCGTTTCGGTCACCGTCCGGCGGATCGCGTGATCGAAACGCTGGCCCACGGCCAGTTCGTCAAACCAGACTCCGGGCATTGCTCTGTCTCCTAGCTGCGGAACACGACCGTGCGGCTGCCGTTGAGCAGCACGCGGTCTTCAAGATGCAGATGCACCGCTTCGGCCAGTACCCGGCGCTCAATATCGCGGCCCTTGCGGACCAGATCCTCGGGCGCATCGGCATGGCTGATCGGCTCAACATCCTGGTGGATAATCGGCCCCTCATCGAGGTTGGCGGTGACGTAATGCGCAGTCGCGCCAATCATCTTGACCCCGCGGGCATGAGCCTGATGATAGGGCTTGGCGCCTTTGAAGCCCGGCAGGAATGAGTGGTGGATGTTGATGCAGCGTCCGGCCAGATCGTTCGAAAGCTCGTCTGACAGCACCTGCATATAACGCGCCAGCACCACCAGTTCCGCCCCCGTCTCTGCGATCAGTGCGCGCAGGGCGGCTTCCTGTTGCGGCTTGGTTTCTGGCGTGACGGGCAAGTGATGATAGGGCACCCCATCGGGCAGCGTAACCGAAAGCGCGGCGCGAGGATGGTTGCCGGCAATCGCCACCACGTCCATCGGCAGTTCGCCCAGCCGCTGGCGATACAGCAGGTCACCAAGGCAGTGATCGAACTTGCTGACCAGGATCAGCACGCGGCGTTTGCTGCTGGCCGAACGCAGCGTCCAGCGCATGCTCAGTTCACCCGCCAGCCCGGCCAGCGCCGCCTGATAATCCGCCACCGGGGTATCACCGGGGGTGAAGGCGACGCGCATGAAGAATTCGCCGTCCTCGATCTCGTTGAACTGCTGGGCTTCAAGGATATTGCCGCCCAGTTCGAACAACAGGCCCGCGACGCGCGCGGTGATGCCAGGGCGGTCGCAGCAGGACAGGGTCAGGATCAGGCGTTCAGGCATGGCAACGCTATTGGCGGATGGCTTTCATTTTGCCAACAGCGCGATGCGAAACCGAGCTTAGCGCTTGCCTTCGAGGTGATTCCTGCTTAGTGGCGCGCCCTTCATTGACACGGATTCGATGACCTGCCTGGCTAACAAGGGCTGCCAAGGCTGGTCTTACGTGTCTCGACCAAGGAGACCAAAATGCCCAAGCTCAAGACGAAGAGCGGCGTCAAGAAGCGCTTCAAGCTCACCGCCACCGGCAAGATCAAGCACGGTGCGGTTGGCAAGCGGCACAGATTGATGAGCCACAACGCCAAGTACATCCGTCAACACCGCCGGACCGACACGATCTCTGACGCAGATGCGAAGACGATCAAGAAGTGGGCGCCCTACGGGCTCGGTTGATTTTAGGAGTACTGAACAATGGCACGTGTCAAAAGGGGTGTAACCACCCGCGCCAAGCATAAGCGGCTTCTAGAACAGGCAGCGGGCTACCGCGGCCGCCGCAAGAACACCATTCGCGTTGCGCGTCAGGCGGTCGAAAAGGCCGGCCAGTACGCTTACCGCGACCGCAAGGTTAAGAAGCGGACCTTCCGCGCTCTGTGGATCCAGCGCATCAACGCTGCGGTTCGCGCCGAAGGCCTGACCTATTCGCAGTTCATCCACGGCACCAAGCTGGCCGGGATCGAACTGGACCGCAAGACCATGGCCGACCTGGCGATGAATGAAGGCGGCGTTTTCGCCACCGTCATCGCTCAGGCCAAGGCTGCTCTGCCGGCCTAAGCCACAGACGCCTGGCCAAGCGCAAGGGGCGCGGACGGCACGCCGTCCGCGCCCTTTTCGTTTGCCGGGCAGGCTGGGCACACGAGCCAGATCGCAGATTCGGTTTTGACGCTGCTGGTCCACGGGGATAGGTTCGCCATCAAACTCTTCCTCGTCATTCCCGCGAAGGCGGGAACCCAGCTGGGGGCCTTGCCATGCAGCGCGAATTTGCCCCGATGGTCTACATTTTGGCATCGCATCGCAACGGCACTCTTTACATCGGCGTCACGTCGAACCTTATGCAACGGCTCCACCAGCACCGCGAAGGCCTGAACGATGGCTTTGCGAGCAATTACGGGGTGGCGCGGCTCGTCTGGTTCGAAGCCCATTCAACCATGGAGCACGCGATTGCCCGCGAAAAGCGCCTGAAGAAGTGGAACCGGGCCTGGAAAATCAGGCTGATTGCGCAAACAAATTCCGATTGGCGTGATCTTGCGGTTGACCTGGGGTTCACTCCACTGCCATCGCGACGAATTGTGAAGTCGTAGGGCAGGAGCTGGGTTCCCGCCTTCGCGGGAATGACGAAATGATGGCTAATAACGAAATGCTACCCCCTCTCGCCGAGATCGAGAACGCCCTGACCCTTGAGGCTTTGGAGCAGCTGCGCGTCCAGACATTGGGCAAGTCCGGCTCGGTGACGGCCATGCTGAAGTCACTAGGCGCTATGACCGAGGAGGATCGCAAAGCCCAGGGGCCAATCATTCATGCTATTCGCGTGACGGTCACCGATGCCCTTGCCAGCCGCAAGGCCGCGCTGGAAACTGCTGTGCTTGAGGCGCGCCTGTCTACCGAAACGGTTGACCTGACGCTGCCCGCGCCCGAAGCCCCGCGGGGGTCCGTCCATCCGGTCAGCCAGGTGATGGACGAATTGGCTGAGATCTTTGCCGACCTTGGCTTTGCTGTCGCCACCGGCCCAGAGATTGAGGACGACTGGCATAACTTCACCGCGCTCAACATTCCCGAGAGCCATCCGGCGCGGGCGATGCATGATACCTTCTACTTCCCGGACAAGGACGCTGAAGGCCGCGCGATGCTGCTGCGCACGCATACCAGCCCGGTGCAAATCCGTTCGATGCTGGCCTCTGTAAAGCAACATCCGGCCGGCACACCGATCAGGATTATTGCGCCGGGCCGGGTCTACCGCAGTGACAGCGACGCCACCCACACGCCGATGTTCCATCAGGTCGAAGGCCTGGTGATCGACAAGGGCATCCATCTGGGCCACCTGAAGTGGACGCTTGAAACCTTCCTCAAGGCCTTCTTTGGGCGCGACGATATCGTCCTGCGCCTGCGCCCCAGCTATTTCCCCTTCACCGAGCCTTCGGTTGAGGTCGACGTTGGCTTCGCGCTGGTGAGCGGCCCAGATGGCAAAAGTCGCCGAGTGCTCGGCGGGTCAGGCGATGCGCCGGGCCACGGCTGGATGGAACTGCTTGGCAGCGGCATGGTCAACCGCAAGGTCATCGCTGCGGGCGGGCTTGATCCCGATGAATGGCAGGGCTTTGCCTTTGGCGTCGGGGTCGATCGGCTTGCCATGCTGAAATAC
Source organism: uncultured Novosphingobium sp. (assembly GCA_964572445.1). Lineage (GTDB taxonomy): Bacteria > Pseudomonadota > Alphaproteobacteria > Sphingomonadales > Sphingomonadaceae > Novosphingobium. The sequence goes on from CAZNFV010000127.1 coordinate 3,423, forward strand.
GGCATGGACGATCTGCGCGCCTTCTTCGATGGCGATGCCCGCTGGCTGTCGCACTATGGCTTTAACCCCAACGACGTTCCGACCCTGTCGGGTGGCGTCGGCACTGCGGCTTAAGGAGGGCGGCACAATGAAGTTCTCGCTTTCCTGGCTCAAGGATCATCTCGAAACCTCGGCTTCGGTTGAGGAAATTTCGGCCAAGCTCAACGCCATCGGGCTTGAGGTAGAAGGGATCGAGGATCCCGCTGCCAAGCTCGCCGGGTTCAAGGTCGCCAAGGTGCTGACCGCTGAACGCCATCCCAATGCGGACAAGCTGCAGGTGCTGAACGTCGATATCGGCGATGGCACGCCATTGCAGGTCGTCTGCGGCGCACCCAACGCCCGCGCTGGCCTGATCGGCGTGCTAGGCCTGCCGGGTGCAGTCGTTCCAGCCGGCGGCTTCGAGCTCAAGAAGAGCGCGATCCGCGGCATGGAAAGCAACGGCATGATGTGCTCGACGCGTGAGCTGGAGTTGGGCGACGATCACGACGGGATCATCGAACTGCCCGCCGATGCGCCGATTGGCAGCGCCTTTGCCGATTACCATGGCACCGATCCGGTGTTCGACGTGGCAATCACCCCCAACCGCCCCGATTGCATGGGCGTCTATGGCATTGCCCGCGATCTGGCCGCTGCGGGGCTTGGTACACTCAAGCCGATTGCGGTCCAGGCCGTGCCCGGCAGCTTCCCCTGCCCGCTGCCAATCCGCACCGATGACGCCGAAGGCTGCCCGGCCTTCTTCGGCCGCGCCATTCGCGGAGTGAAGAACGGCACCTCGCCGCAATGGATCCAGGACCGTTTGCTCAGCGCGGGCCAGCGTCCGATCTCGGCGCTGGTCGACATCACCAACTATGTCATGCTGGCCTATGGCCGCCCGGCCCACGCCTATGATCTGGCCAAGCTCAATGGCGCGATCTTCGCCCGGCGGGCCAAGGACGGTGAAGCCGTGCTGGCGCTCAACGGCAAGGAATACACGCTCACTTCGGCCATGACCGTAATCGCGGATGATAGCGGCGTGCATGACATTGCCGGGATCATGGGCGGGGAGCATTCCGGTTGCTCTGAAGCGACCAGCGATGTCCTGCTGGAAGTGGCCTATTTCGATCCCGTCCGGATTGGCGAAACCGGCCGCGCCCTGAATCTGACTTCTGACGCCCGCACCAGGTTTGAACGCGGGGTCGACCCCGCTTTCCTCGATGCCGGGCTGGCGATCCTGACCGAGCTAATCGTTGAAATCTGCGGCGGCGAACCGAGCGAAGCGATCCAGGCTGGCACTGCACCGTCGGGCACCAAGGTCATATCCTATGACCCGGCGCTGGCGCTGGGCCTCGGCGGTGTGGATATCGCCGGCGATCGCCAGCGTGAGATCCTCGCAGCGTTGGGCTTCGCGGCCGATGCCAACTGGAACGTGACTGTGCCAAGCTGGCGTCCGGACGTTGATGGCGCGCCGGACCTGGTCGAGGAAGTCGTCCGCATCCATGGGCTGGATAACGTCACCAGCGTCGCCCTGCCCCGCATGGACGGCGTTGCCCGGCCCACCGCGACCCCAGCCCAGAAACTGGAGCGCAAGCTCCGCCGTGCTGCTGCGGCGCGCGGCCTCAACGAAGCGGTCACCTGGTCATTCCTGCCGGCCGACGAGGCTGCGGCCTTTGCCGATGGCGATCTGTGGACGCTCGCCAACCCGATCAGCGAAGATCTGAAGGTCATGCGCCCATCACTACTTCCAGGCCTGCTCTCGGCGGCCAAGCGCAATGGTGATCGCGGCGCTGCTGGCCTGCGCCTGTTCGAGCTGGGCCGGCGCTATCTGCGCGGTGAGGCCGGCCACAGCGATGAACGCCTGACCCTTGGAGCGATCCTCGCCGGTGAAAAAACTTCGCGCGGCTGGGCGAGCGGCAAGGCGCAAGCCTTTGACGCTTTCGATGCCAAGGCGGAAGCCCTCGCGCTGCTGGCCGAAGCCGGTGCCCCGGTCGATAACCTGCAGGTGATGGGCGATGCCGGGGCGCAGTTCCACCCCGGCCAATCGGCCACGCTGCGGCTTGGGCCCAAGACCGTGCTGGCGCGCTTCGGCATGCTCCACCCGGCGCTGCTCAAGCAATTCGATGTCGATGGCCCGGTGGCGGCGGTTGAGCTGTTCCTGGATGCCATTCCGGCCAAGCGCGGTGCAGCCAGCTTCGCCCGTCCGGCCTATGCGCCGCCGGCGTTGCAAGCCGTTACCCGCGACTTTGCCTTCCTGGTCGATGCCAAATTACCGGCTGGCGATCTAGTCCGCACGGTCAAGGGCGCGGACAAGGCGAACATCGTCGCCGTGCGCCTGTTCGATGATTTCCGCGGGGCCGGTGTACCTGAAGGCCAGAAGTCACTGGCAGTCGAGGTCACGCTGCAACCGGCTGAAAAGAGCTATACCGAAGCTGATCTGAAGGCGATTGCCGAAGCAGTCACTGCGGGCGCAGCCAAGCTGGGTGCCGTGCTGCGGGGCTGATCTTGATCCCCGCAGCCTACCCGTGCTCTTAACCCGCCCGTGCTGAGCTTGTCGAAGCACCGTCCTTGTTCTCCATGCGTCATCCGCAAAAAGTGCAATGCTTCGACAAGCTCAGCATGAGCGGCGAGTGATTGACAGTCAGGCGCTGGTTCAGCCGCATTGCCCGCGGTGGAGCAGCTTCTGATCCGCCAGGACCAGCGCCATCATCGCTTCGACCACCGGCACGCCGCGAATGCCGACGCAGGGATCGTGGCGGCCCTTGGTGCGGATTTCCGCCGCAGCGCCATCGCGGTCAATCGTTTCGACTGCCGTCAGGATTGAGCTGGTCGGCTTGAATGCCACCCGGACCTTGACTGGCTGGCCGGTTGAAATGCCGCCCGCGATCCCGCCGGCATGGTTAGCGAGGAATTCGGGGCCAGCAGCGCCTGGACGCATTGGATCGGCATTGTCCTCCCCGCGCAGGCGGGCGGCGGCAAAGCCATCACCGATTTCCACCCCCTTGACCGCGTTGATCCCCATCATCGCGCTGGCCAGTTCGGAATCGAGCTTGGCGTAAAGTGGCGCACCCCAGCCGGCAGGGACGCCGATGGCAACGCATTCCACCACGGCACCGACGGATGATCCGGCGAGCCGAGCTTCATCAACGATCTGTTCCCAGCGGACGGCGGCCTTGGCATCGGGGCAGAAGAACGGGTTGTTGCCGATTTCAGCGACATCAAAATTGGCTGGATCGATCGCATCGCCGCCGATTTCAGCAACATAGCCGATGATCGTGACTTCCGGGATCACCAGCCGCGCCACGGCCCCGGCGGCGACCCGCGCCGCCGTTTCACGGGCCGAGCTGCGCCCGCCGCCGCGATAGTCGCGAAACCCGTACTTGGCGTCATAGGCATAGTC
>CAZNFV010000128.1:0-6564 GCA_964572445.1 uncultured Novosphingobium sp.
CACCCGCTTCAACGCGGGCGCCCCACAGTGCGAACATGGTGGCATCGCCGCCATCATCCAGAATCATGTTGGCGGTGCGGCCCGTCCCATCGTCCCAATCGAAGATCGAACCGACATAGTCCCAGTAATCGGCCAGGCTTTCACCCTTGATGGCATAGACCGGAATGCCGGCAGCAGCGATGGCCGCAGCAGCGTGATCCTGCGTGGAATAGATGTTGCAGGTCGCCCAGCGCACTTCCGCGCCCAGCGCAGTCAGCGTTTCGATCAGCACGGCGGTCTGGATCGTCATGTGCAGCGAACCGGTGATCCGCGCGCCCTTGAGCGGCTGCGAAGCGCCAAATTCTGAGCGCAGCGCCATCAGGCCCGGCATCTCGGTTTCGGCAATACGGATTTCGGCGCGGCCGAATTCAGCAAGGCTGATGTCGGCAATGGCATAGTCACGGGTCTGGGCAGCAGTGGCCACGGGTCTTCTCCTGAACGTCGGGGGCGTCGGGCCAGAACGGCCAGAAGCGGCGCCCATCATGCCGCCGCCCTTACCCGCTCCCCTCTTCGGAGGCAAATATAAAGATTGCTTTATATGACCACTGCGGACTTACCGCGCCCAGGCGAACCGGGTCGAGCCGGTGCCAGCCAGCAACTGGTCAGCAGCCTCTGCCAGAACCTCGGGTCCTTCAGCCTGCGCCAAGGTCTGCGCCGCGATTTTGAGCTGGGCGCAGCTTAGCCAAGGGTGCCCTTGCCCATAGGTATTGGCCATGGTCACGCTCATTTTATCGAGCGCGCGGGCAGCCTGGTCCGGTCCGACCCGGGCGGCCAGCTGACTTTGCAACTGGCGGCTGGCGGCGTTCAGCGTGGCAATATGCCGGGTGGTGAAACGGCCATAATCGTCCTGAAAATTATCAGCGGTTTTGCGGCAGCGCAGTCCCGTGACCATCAGCATGATATCAAGCCGGCGCAGCTTTTCGGCTTCTTCAAACGAACCGGCGCTGGCCGGCACGCTGGCCAGCGCGCCAAACACGGCCGCAGCCGCCACGAGATTCTTGGCAATCCCCATCGACAGTCTCCCCCGCGAGATCCTGTTCCCGCATCCTCAGACTGCATTTGGTAGTTTACCGTTTCTTAAAACGGCGCGGTAAACCCGAATTAACGTTAGCCAGCCGTTGCCCTGCGGCCTTGGCCGCTTATATCAGGGCAGCACAATTCTGCCCTTTCCAGACAGGAGAATGAATATGACGATTGCTGTTGGTGACAAGCTGCCCGACGTGAAGCTGGTCAAGGCCACCGAAAATGGCCCCGAGGCGGTGCAAAGCGCCGACTATTTCAAGGGCAAGCGCGTGGCGCTGTTCTCCGTACCGGGTGCCTTTACCCCGACCTGCTCGGCCAAGCACCTGCCCGGCTATGTCGATAAGGCCGCTGACCTGAAGGCCAAGGGCATCGACGAGATCGCCTGCACGGCGGTCAACGATCCCTTCGTGATGGGCGCATGGGGCAAGGCCTCTGGCTCTGACGATATCGCCATGCTGGCTGACGGCAACGGTGATTTCGCCAAGGCTGTTGGCCTGACCATGGATGGTTCGGGCTTTGGCCTGGGCCTGCGTGGCCAGCGCTTCTCGATGGTGGTGAATGATGGCGTGGTTGAGCAGCTCCACGTTGAAGCTCCGGGCGAATTCAAGGTCAGCTCGGCCGAACACCTGATCGAAAGCCTCTAAACCGGTGGATTGGGGGCAGCTGGCGATCAAGGCGGCGCTTTCTGGCGCACTGGTCGCGGCTGCCTCCGAACTGGCCCGCCGCAGCCCTGGCTGGGGCGGGCTCATCGTCAGCCTGCCGCTGGTTTCGACCATGGCGATGATCTGGCTGTGGCGGGATACCGGTGACGGCGCGCGGATTGCCGACTTCGCCCTATCTTCCACACTCTATGTGCTGGCTTCACTGCCGGCTTTCGTGCTGATCGCCGCGCTGTTGCGCCGGGGCATGGCCTTTCCGGCTGCACTCGTTGGTTTCGTCCTGGCCGGATGGCTGGGTTATTGGCTGATGCAGCTGGCCGGTCGCCGCTGGGGCTGGCCGGTTTAGTCAGGACGGGATCGCGTAAGTCACCACCGCCTGACCAACAATATTGGCCGGATCATCCTGCCACAGCCGGCAATCAACCGTTGCCAGCCGCTTGCCCAGTTTGAGCAGCACCGCATCGCACCACACCGTTTTCTGCTGCACCGCACGCAGGAAGCTCATGTTGAGATTGCTGGTCACCGCCATCGCCACCGGACCAATGTGCGCCAGGATCACGGCATAGGCCGCCCGATCCACCAGTGCCATCTGCGTTGGGCCAGATACGATTCCACCGGGCCGCAGGTTCTCTGCCCCCGGCTCCATCGCCAGCCGGACCATCCCCGATGCAATCCGGTCAATCCGGCCCATCCGGTCATGGTCGTTTCCCGGAAATGCCTTCACGAAGAAGTCGGCCAGCTCAGCGATCGTCATTACCGGGGTCATGGTTCCTCTTTCGTTGCCTGCGCCTCCTTAGGGTGACAGGGCCCCGCCCGACAATGGCAAGCCGCCCGTCGGGACCAGTAGCCCGTTTGCGGATGGCACAAAGCCGGCCTCTTGCGACATAGGCCCCGCCGCGCCATCAGTGCATCCGGGTCACACCAATGGGGGATTAAAATCCATGCGCCTTGCCGCCAAAATGCTGCTGCTCGCCACCAGCACCCTAACCCTGTCCGCGCCAATGCTGGCGCAGGAGAAGCGGGCTGACAGTCCCAAGGGCCACAAGGAGGCCATGGTGGCCGAGGTTGAACAGGCCTGGGTCAAGCCGCCGGTTGAGGAAGCCAGCGCCGTCAGCAAGGGCACCGCCACGGTCCGCGGGGCCAAGATCCCTTACACCGCCACCGCCGGCACGCTCACCATCCGCGATGATGACGGCAAGCCAACCGCGAGCCTGTTCTACACCGCCTATACCAAGGACGGCGGCGGCAACCGGCCGGTCAGCTTCTTCTACAACGGCGGGCCGGGCTCGCCCACGGTCTGGCTGCATATGGGCAGCTTCGCCCCGGTGCGGGTCCAGACCAACGATCCGGTCTATGTTGCGCCTTCGCAATATGCGCTGCGCCCCAACCCCGACAGCCTGATCGACAAGACCGACCTGGTCTTCATCGATGCAATTGGCGCGGGCTGGTCGCGCCCGCTGGGTGACAAGGCTGGCAAGGACTTCTGGGGTGTCGATCAGGATGCCGATGCCTTTGCCCGCGCGATCACGCGCTACGTTGCCAAGAACAACCGCTGGAACAGCCCCAAGGTGCTGTTTGGCGAGAGCTATGGCACTCTGCGCTCGGGCGCGGTCGGTGCGCTGCTCGAACAACGCGGGATGAGCCTGGATGGGATTGTCCTGCTCTCGACTATCCTCAACTATGGCGTGCGCCAGCCGGGCTATGACCAGAACAGCATGATCCTGCTGCCGACCTATGCGGCGACTGCGTGGTATCATAACCGTCTGCCTGACCGTCCCGCCAGCCTTGAAGCGCTCCTCGATCAGGTCCGCGCTTTCGTTGCCGGACCTTATGCCGCAGCACTGGCCAAGGGTGACGAAATCAGCCCCGAAGAATCACGCAAGGTGGCTGAGCAGATGGCCAAGTTCACCGGTCTGCCGGTCGATTACCTGCTGCGCGCACGGCTGCGTGTCTCGCTCGGGCACTTCCAGACTGAACTGATGCGTGATCGCGGCGTGGCCACCGGCCGGCTCGACACTCGCTATCTGCTTAACGTGGCCGATGCCAATGCCGATAGCCCTGAAGACGATCCGGCCAGCACCAACATCACCGGGGCCTACATCGCCAGCTTCCAGGACTATGCGGCCCGCACCCTCGGCTACAAGACCGACATGCCTTACAAGCAATCAGCGCGCGATAGCTCGTTCGATTGGGACTGGCGCCACCGTGCGCCGGGTGAGCGCGGGGCCCAGCCCGCGCCGAACACGGCGGTCGACCTGGCCTATACGATGCGGACCAATCCGCACATGAAAGTGCTGTTCCTGAACGGGTACTACGATGCGGCGACGCCGTTCTACAGCACTGAATACGATGCGGCACACATGGGCCTGACGCCCGAACTGCGCCGCAATATCGCGTTCAAGTATTACCAGAGCGGGCACATGGTTTACCTGAACCCGCAGGCACTCACGCAGATGCATGATGACCTTGCCGCCTGGTACGACACGGCAGCAAAGCGGTAATCCGGCTGATGGTCCCCGGCTTCATGCCGGGGGCCGTCAGTAGCCCATCAGGCTGAGCACTTCCTTGCGGCTGCGGTTGTCATCCAGGAAGCAGCCCATCAGGCGGCTGGTGACCATGCCGACGCCGGGCGTGCGGACTCCCCGCCCGGTCATGCAGCCATGCTGCGCCTCAATCACCACGGCCACGCCATGCGGCTGGAGATTGTCCCAGATGCACTGCGCCACTTCGGCGGTCAGCCGTTCCTGGATCTGCAGGCGGCGGGCATAGGCGTGAAGCACGCGCGCCAGCTTGGAAATGCCGACAACGCTGGCTTTGGGCATATAGGCAATTGCGGCCTTGCCGGTGATTGGCGCCATGTGGTGTTCGCAGTGTGACTGAAACGGAATGTCTTTCAGCAACACCAGTTCATCATAGCCGCCCACTTCAGCAAACTGGCGCGACAGGTGATAGGCGGGGTCCTCATGGTAGCCCTGGCAATATTCCTTCCAGGCCCGACCGACGCGGGCAGGTGTATCGAGCAGGCCCTCGCGTTCTGGATCGTCACCTGACCAGCGGATCAGTGTCCGGATCGCTTCCTGGACATCATCAGGCACTGGCAGCTTGCCGTTTTCGTCCAGCTCAGAATCGTGATCGCAGCCCATGGTCAAACCTCCAGTCGCGGGCGGCGCAGGAAGCTGCCGCGACGAAATAGCCCCTGGCGCTTGCTGAACGGTTCGAACAATTCTTCGGGCCGTTCGGGATCGAGCAGGGCGTTATCAGCCACCGCTCTCTCCGTTTCGGTCAACGGACGCAAGGCAAAAGGTTCAAGGTACTTGCCCCGGCGCGGTGCGTTCTGGATCAGGGCCAGCATCGACGGGTTCTGCTCCAACGCTGCCGCCACTTCGCGCCGCGGCAGGCCCAGATGCTCTGCCAGCAAGGCATGGCGCAGCTTGGTGATCCCGGCGGGCGCATGGCCGTTTCCGGGCCGAGTGGCATCGATGAACATGTCACATTCGCTGTCGAGCCCGAGCGAACGGTTGTTCATATTGGCCGAACCGATCCGCAGGATTTCGTCATCAACGATCATGGTTTTGGAATGGACATAGATCGGCGTGCCGGCTGCATTAAAGGGCACGAAGATCCGGAACCGCTTGCGATGGTCTACTTCGGCAATCGCATGTCCCAGTTGCACCCGCGCGCCGTCCATCGCCACCACTTCCAGCCAGCCGTCAGCGGTAAGCGGGTTGATCAGGACGATCTCCGGCGGGTCGGGTTCAGCCAGCCGCATGGCGACTGCCTCAGCAATCTTGCGCGAAGCAAAGTACTGGCTTTCGGCATAGATAAAGCGGCGGGCTCGGGCGATATGTTCAAGGAACAGCGCCTCAACCTCACGCACCTCGCTGACCTTGTTCCATTGCGATCGGGTGCGGGCAATGCCCACTTCAACGTCGTTGAAATCCGCCTTCAGAGCCGATGGCCACGGGCTGGAGACCTGCGGATCGCACGGCGTAAGCGGTTTGCCCCCAGCCTGAACCCAGCGTTCTCGGCCCAGATCGCCCAGCGCCAGCGCGGCCTCCCCTTCGACCATCAGTGTCAGATCGTGCCAGGGGCCGAACAACCGCGGTGAAAACGGCAGGCGCCGGCGCAGGTCGCCTTCCTTGTGTTCGGGCGTATCCCAGCGCCCCGCCGTCATGTCGATCCCGCCGCAGACGGCAAAGCGATCGTCAATCACCACGATCTTCTGGTGATGGCTGCACCCCAGCGGGTGGGCGGAATCGAACTTGAAATCGATCGCCGGGTGGCGCCACCAGCGGAACAGATCCAGGATCATCGATCCCCGGAAGATGAACTTGAGAGCGCCGAAATTCCACTTCAGGACCCGCACCTCTAACCCGCGGGTGCGCTGGCACAGCCAGATGATGAAGGGCCCCAGTCGCGCCGGCTGCGACAGCTTGTCAGGCCGGTTCCACCAGCGCCGCCCCTGCCCCAGCAGGATTCGCGTATCGAAATCCCAGCCAATCATCATGATCCGCTGACGCGCCCGCATCAGTGCCTGCTGCATCAGCGCGAAGTACGGCGCGGCATCAATCACCACATGGACGCGGCTGGCCCTGGCGTAACGCCAGACCGAAGGCGATGGACCCGCGGGCTCTGATACTGTCGGTTCGTCAGCCACAGGCCCTCATAGCTGCTGCAGGGGTGCTGGGCAGCAAAAACCGTGCGGGTAAGGGTTTGGTTCACCGCACTGCCGGACCTGACGATCCGCCACAGCAAAAAGGCCCACCTTGCGGTGAGCCCTTTTAGGTAATGGTGCGCCCGGAACGATTCGAACGTCCGACCCTCAGATTCGTAGTCTGATGCT
>CAZNFV010000129.1:0-6490 GCA_964572445.1 uncultured Novosphingobium sp.
GTTGACTTGAGCTGTTTGCCAAGGGTCGGTTCGTCTTCGACGATCAGGATGCGCATCGCAAATTTCCCCTGTGGTGTAGTGTTGTTCTGCTTGCCGCAGTCGATGCCGTCAAGTTAGCGAGATTGCCGCAAAACATCGCCGGAGCGGGCATCGACATCGACGAACATGACCCGCCCGTCGCGAATGAACTTAAGCCGATAGGTATAGGCCGCCGGATCGTATTCCGGGCCAAGGTACTGCGCGCCGGCCATGATCGGCAGAACGCGGCGCTCAATCTCGCGCAAGGGGCGGACATTGCCGGCCCGCAGATCCTTGCGCGCCATGCCGGCCTCATCACCCTGGCTGGCAAAGGCTGGAACGGCTGGCACGCAAGCGACGAGCGCAATGGAAAGAACGGTACGGATCATGTTCAGCGCGTAACCTGCCGGGATTGAACGCCCAGTGAATGGTTCATGCACTGCGCAACTGGGCAAGGTAGCGGCGGCGCAGTTCTGCTGTGAGCTTGCCCGGCACGCCATCGCCGATCTTGCGGCCATCGACCTCAACCACCGGCATGACCAGTGCGCTGGCGCTGGAGACAAAGGCTTCGCGCGCTGCGAACAGTTCTTCCACCGAAAATGCGCGCTCTTCAAACGCCAGTCCCATGTCCCGCGCCAGCGGTAGCACCGAAAGCCGGGTCACCCCGGGCAAGACCCCGTGGTCAACAGGGTGCGAGATCAGCACGCCGCGGCTATCGATGATATGGGCGTTGGCGCTGGTCCCTTCGGTAATCATGCCGTTGTCTACCAACCAGGCATCATCAACGCCGGCGTCGCGGGCTAGTTCCTTGGCCATGACCGCATAGAGCAACTGGGTGGTCTTGGCTGACCGCACGGCCCAGCGACCTTCGGGATGGAGGATAACCCGCAGTCCTTCCAGCGCCTTGGGCTGATCGACCACCGGAGCCATCTGGGTAAATGCAAAGCGAGTGGCTGGCACCGGCTCGACAGGTGAGAGGAAATCGCGATCCGCCGGCGCTCCGCCCGTTACCTGGATATAAATCCGCCCTTCGGTCAGCCCATTGCGGGCGATCAGCGCGTTCAGGATTGGCGGCCAGTCAGTATCGTCGTTAATCCGGGCCAGCGCCATCGACCGGCCTAAACGCGCGGCGTGGAGCGGCCAATTGCAGAAATGGCCATCGATTACCGGGGTCACTTCATAGACACCCTGGGCGAAAAGCAGGCCACGATCGAAGATCGGCACCTTTGCTTCGGTTTCTGGGAGGAACTCACCATTTAGCCAGACAGTACGCATAGCCCCTCTTTCGCACCCCATCGGTGCTTGTCAACGCTCTGCCTATCCCGCTAGGGCCCGCGGGCGATGGCAGCTGCACCAATCCTCTCCTGGGAATCCCTTGGCCTGCAACAGGGCTCTGGCTGGCTGTTCCGCGATCTTGACCTGAACATCGGCCCGCGTGACCGGCTGGCGCTGATCGGGCGCAATGGCGCCGGCAAGACCACTTTGTTGAAACTAATCTCGGGCGAGGTTGAGGCGGACAAGGGCAACCGTTCGGTTCAGCCCGGAACGAAGATCGTGACGCTGGAGCAGGACCCGTTCTTCACCGGCTATGACACGCTGATGGACTTTGCCATGCACGGCAAGGACGCCCCGCCGCGCCACGAAGTGGAAGCGATTGCCGGGCAGCTGGGCATCGACATGAACCGCAAGGCCGACAGCGCCAGTGGCGGGGAACGCCGCCGCGCCGCCCTCGCCCGTGCGCTGGCGAGCGAGCCAGACCTGCTGCTACTGGACGAGCCAACCAACCACCTGGACATTGCCGCGATCGACTGGCTGGAAAGCTGGCTGAGCCGCTACAACGGTGCCTTCGTCGTCATCAGCCACGACCGGACCTTCCTGGAACGGCTGACCAAGGCGACCGTGTGGCTTGATCGCGGCAGCCTGCGCCGCCGGGAAATCGGCTTTGGCGGATACGAAGTGTGGATGGAGCAGGTCTACGCCGAAGAAGCCCGCGCTGCGGACAAGCTTGATGCCAAGCTGAAGATTGAAGCGCATTGGCTGGAACGCGGCGTGACCGCGCGGCGCAAGCGCAATCAGGGCAGGCTGGAAAAGCTGTGGGAGATGCGCGCCCAGCGCGCCGCCATGCTGACCCCGCAAGGGACTGCCAAGCTTGGGCTGGCAGTGGACGATGCCAAGTCCAAAGCCGTCATTGTTTCGGACAAGGTCGGCAAGAACTTTGGCGATCGTCCGATCATCAAGGATTTTACCCTGCGGATCACCCGCGGAGACCGGATCGGGATTGTCGGCTCCAACGGCGCTGGCAAGACCACCTTGCTGAAGTTGCTAACCGGTGAACTGGAGCCCGATACCGGCACGGTCACCCGCGCCAAGACGCTGCAAGGCGTGCTGATTGATCAGCAACGCAGCCTGATGTCGCCTGAAAAGCGGGTTCGCGACATCCTGGCTGAAGGTGGCGATTGGATTGATGTGCGGGGCGTGCGTAAGCACATCCAAGGCTACCTGAAGGACTTCCTGTTTGACCCTGGGCTGGTCGAAGCCCGGATCGGCACACTTTCTGGCGGTGAACGCTCGCGTCTGCTGCTGGCCCGGGAATTCGCACGGTTTTCAAATCTGCTGGTGCTTGACGAGCCGACCAACGACCTCGATCTGGAAACGCTCGACCTGTTGCAGGAAGTAATCGCGGACTACGACGGCACGGTCTTGATCGTCAGCCATGATCGCGACTTCCTGGACCGGACGGTAACCATTACGCTCGGTCTCGATGGCAGCGGCAAGGTCGATATCGTCGCTGGCGGTTATGCTGACTGGGAGAAGCAGCGGACCAAGCGCGTGGCACCGGTGAAGACATCGAAACCTGCCCCTCAATCTGCCGCCCCCCCGCCGCCCCAGCCGGCAAAAAAGGGCAAGCTGACCTACAAGGATCAGCGCGATTATGATCAGCTGCCGGGCCGGATCGACGAATTGCTGGCCCAGATTGCCCGCGATGAAGCCGCCTTGGCTGATCCCGCACTTTACACCCGCGATCCGGCGCGGTTCGCTGCGCTGACCAAAGCGATCGACGCAGCCCGCGCCGAAAAGGACGCTGCTGAAGAGCGCTGGCTGGAACTAGCCGAACAGGTCGAGGGCTAACCAATCCGATAGAACTGGGCCACCCGGTCCAGCGCGATCCGCAGCACCAGCTTGCCGCTGCGCACGGGCCAGGCCAGCGCACGTTCTGCCACGGGCAAGGTCTCTCCCGCACAAACCACCCGCCAGAGCACATCGGACAGATCCTTACCCGCGACCGCCAATGCGCCGTCGAAGCGCTTGCGGGCGGCAATTTGCCGTTCGGTCGGGTTCAGGCCGCGCTCACCGCCGGTTCCGGCAATTCGGACAACGTCCCAGCGCATTGTCACTCCCGGTGCCAACTGTGCCCGTTCAAAGTCACGGCGCAGGCATTCGCCTGCCGCAAGTTGCGTATCGTTGAGGTGACCGCGCGCGTGCAGCCAGGACAGCGGACTTTCCGCGATATTGACTGTCACCCGGCGCCGACCAGCTTTCGGCGCAGTAGTGAGCGGACCGGTGCTGGCCAGTTCACGTTCAACAAGGATCTGTTTCATAAGCCCTCCGTTTATGAATTGCGGAATTCTGGCTTGCCGAATCTGCTGACCTGTAGGAAAGCTAAAAAACCAATTTGGTTAAATGAGGTGCGCCGTGATCAATCGCATTCGCGACATCCGCAAGCAAAAGGGGCTGACGCTGGCCGATGTGGCTGATCGCTGCTCCCCGCCAACGACGGCGCAAACAATTGGCCGGCTTGAAACGGGCATGCGCCAACTTTCGCTGACCTGGATGAACAAGATCGCAGCAGCGCTCGAAGTTGAACCAGGCCTGCTCGTGCGGAGCGACGCGGTAGAACAGCCACGCTACATCGCCCGCTTTACCGAGAGCGGTGCTGAGGCCCTGACTGCCCCGCGCGATGCAATCCTGCCGACCGAACTGGGCGGAGATGCTCCGCTGGTGGCATTGGCCATCGAACACGGCGCGGGAGACTATCGCACGGGCGATCAGGTCTGGCTGCGCCAGCACGGGCCTGAAGCGTACCTCCGCCTGCTTAACCGCGATGTCCTCGCCCCGCGTCCCGGCGGGCGCTTTGCTTTTGGCCGGATGATTGACCGAGACGAAAAGCGGGTCGCCATTCTTCCGCCCGGCCCCGGCAGCCGGCAGGTGGTGATCGATAGTCCGGCCTGGATCGCCGTGGCGGAAATGCTGGTCCGCAAGCTGTGAGCCGGCCGCTGCGCGTGCTCTCGCTCAGCACGCTCTATCCCAACGACCAGGCTCCGAATTTCGGCGTCTTCGTTGAACGGCAGATGCAGGCGGTGATAAAGCGCGGCGATGTTGACCTGACGCTGATCAACCCGATCGGCCTGCCGCCCTTCCCGCTATCGCTGCATCCCCGCTATCGTCAGCTGCGCGCATTGCCGCAGCAAGAACTGCGCGGCGGGGTCCAAATTCTGCGCCCGCACTTTAGCCTGCTGCCCAAAGTTGGGGCGCGGTTCAATGCCGGGGCGATTGTCCGCGCGGTCTTGCCACTGGTCCGGCGGCTCCATGCGGAACAACCGTTTGACCTGATCGATGCCCAGTTCTTTCATCCCGATGGCTATGCTGCCGTCCGGATCGCTGCGGTGCTTGGCTTGCCCGTGTCAATCAAGGCGCGCGGCGCGGACATCCAGCATTGGGGCCGCCAGCGGGCAACCGCAGGCCAGATTCGCAAAGCCGGCCGGCGCGCCACCGCCCTGCTGTCCGTTTCGAAGGGCCTGATCGATGACATGGCCGCGCTGGGCATCCCGCGCGAGAAGATCGGCCTGCACCGCACCGGGCTCGATACAGACCTGTTCCGGCCTTACGACCGACGGCTGTGCCGCGACGAATTTGGCCTGCCGCGTGATCGCCCGGTCCTGGCCACCGTCGGCGCGCTGATCCCCCGCAAGGGCCAACGCTTCGTGATCGAAGCCCTGGTCAAATTACCCGATGCGATCCTGCTGATCGCCGGGCACGGTCCTGATGAGGCCATGCTAAGAGAACTGACCAAGACCACCGGAGTGGCAGAGCGTGTTCACTTCCTGGGGCCCGTGCCGCATGGCGAACTGCCTGTTCTGCTCAATGCAGCCGACGTCTTCGTCTTGCCGTCATCAAGTGAAGGTCTTGCCAATGCCTGGGTTGAGGCGCTCGCCTGCGGGACCCCCGTGGTCACCACGCCCATTCCAGGGGCGCAGGAGCTGATCACGGATTCCGATTGGGGCCGACTGGTGCCGCGCGATGGCACAGCAATCGCCGCCGCCGTTGACGCTATGCTGGCATCGCGACCATCACCCGAACGGGTGCAGGAAGCTGTCAGCGGCATGAGCTGGCAAGCCAACGCCGCCGCGCTCGTCGAGCACTGGCGGCGCTTGGCTCGCGTTTAGGCGCCTTCGCGCGTCAGACGTTCCTGGCGCTCAACGTCTGTTTCAGTCGGCACGAAGCTGGTCGGGTTGACCTTCAACCAGATCAGGATCGGCGCGGCCATGTAGACCGAGCTATAAGTCCCGACGAAGATCCCCAGCGTGATGGCGGCGGTAAAGCCGAAGATCACGTTTGGACCAAACAGCAGCAACGCCAGCAGGGTGATGAGCACCGACAGCGAGGTCACCAAAGTACGGCTGAGTGTTTCGTTGACCGACAGATCGAGCAGTTCCGGCATCGGCATCCGGCGGAACTTCTTCATGTTCTCACGGATCCGGTCATAGACCACGATGGTGTCATTCAGCGAATAACCGATCAGTGTCAGCAGCGCCGCCACGATGTTAAGATCGAACTCCATCTGGGTGATCGCAAACATCCCGAGCGTCAGCGAAACGTCGTGGATCAGGCTGAACATCGCCCCCACGCCGAACTGCCATTCGAACCGCACCCAGATGTAAAGCGAGATGGCTGCCATTGCCGCCAGCAACGCCTGCATCCCGGTCTTGAACAGCTCGCCCGAAACCTTGCCAGAGACCGAATCCACGCCGTCAATCCGGGCATCGGTGTGATCGGCCTTGATCGCCGCGGTGATCTTGCGGGCCATCTGGTCTGCCAGATCGGCGTTCTGGGCCGAGCCTTCCGGCAGCTTCATCCGGATCGAGACTTCGTTCGGCTTGCCGAATTGCTGAATGATCGGTTCGCCATAGCCAAGTCGGCCTACGGTTTCGCGCAGCTCTGCGACAGGTGCTGCCGCAGTGTTCTGGAACGTCACGCGGATCATCTGGCCGCCGACAAAGTCGACCCCCAGGTTGAGGCCCTTGGTCAGGACCATGCCCCAGGACGCCGCAATCAGGACTACGCTGATCACATAGAACGGCACGCGCCAGCGCAGGAAGCGGATGTTGGTGTTGTCGGGGACAAGCTTGAGCAGTTTCATTGGATTGGCTCCCTACAGCACCAGTTCGGACGGGCGCGCGCGGCGCAGCCAGCC
>CAZNFV010000130.1:0-6247 GCA_964572445.1 uncultured Novosphingobium sp.
GAAGTGGACACCTTCCGCCATCGCATCGTGCGTCAGGACCAGCGTTTCGCCGCCCAGATCGAGCACGGCGCAATCATCATTCAGCCCGCGCGCGGCGGGATGCCCGGCCAGCCCGCGCAGGGCCACAATGAAGGAGGATTCCCGGCTCATGCTTCAAATAAAACCGTCATGCTGGACTTGTTTCAGCATCCATCGCGCCGCGCAATTCACGTTGGGTAGCGGCTGAGCAGGGAGGACGAGGGTGCTCAGCCGCGCACGTCCTTGGCCACTGCATCGAGTACGCCGTTGACGAACTTGGCTTCGCGCGCATCGAAAAAGGCATGAGCCACATCGACATATTCGCTGATCGCCGTTCCGGTTGAAACGTCGGCGCGGGCGAGTAGTTCCCAGGCGCCGGCGCGCAGGATTTGCAGCATGGTCCGGTCAAGCCGCTCCAGCTTCCAGCCTTCAGCAAGGCGAGCAGAAATGAGCTCGTCGATTTCCTCGTAACGGGCGATGACCCCGTCGACGATCGCATCAAAGAAGGCCACTTCGGCCTGAGCATACTGATCGCCTTCAATCTCCGCACCCAGCCGGTGGCGATGGAATTCATCCAGCAGCTGCGGCTGCGGCGTGCCTTCCATCGCGTGCTGATACAGCGCTTGGACCGCAGCAAGGCGGGCAGCGGGGCGGGCTTTGGACTTACTCATATTCCCAGTCTCACTTCGATCGAGCGCGCATGGGCGGTCAGCCCTTCGGCATTAGCCAGCTCCACCGCGGCGGGCCCAACGGCCTTGAGTGCCTTGGCATCAAGCTGGATGAAGCTGGTGCGCTTCATGAAATCTAGCACCGACAACCCGGAAGCGAACCGTGCCCGCCGCCCGGTGGGGAGCACGTGGTTGGGGCCGGCAACATAGTCGCCCACGGCCTCGGGGGTCATGCGGCCTAGGAAGACCGATCCGGCATGGCGGATCAGGTCAAACAGGGCCTGCGGATTGTCGGTCGCAATCTGGACGTGTTCGGCCGCGAGCGCATTGGCGAGGGCAGGGGCCTCAGCCTTCAGGTCCGCCACTTCGATAATCGTGCCGTGGGTATTCCAGCTCTCGCTGGCGACCCGTGCGGTTGGCAGCATGGCCAGCTCCACCCCGATCCGATCTGCCACCGTATCGGCAAACAGTGGATCGTCGGTAATCAGGATCGACTGTGCCGAAGGATCATGCTCGGCCTGGCTCAGCAGATCGGCGGCGGTCCACTCGGGATCATTCTTGGCGTCGGCGATCAGCAGGATCTCGCTTGGCCCGGCCACCATGTCGATGCCGACCACGCCGTAAAGCTGGCGCTTGGCCTCAGCCACCCATGCATTGCCGGGGCCAACGATAACGTCGACCGGCTTGATCCGTTCGGTGCCATAGGCCAGCGCACCGACCGCTTGCGCGCCGCCGATCCGCCAGACTTCATCAACGCCAGCCAGGTGCGCCGCCGCCAGCACCAGCGGATTGACCACGCCCTTGGGGCAGGGGGTCACGACGACCAGCCGTTCAACCCCGGCGACTTTGGCCGGGATGGCATTCATCAGCAGCGATGAGGGATAGGCCGCGCGGCCACCCGGAACATAGAGCCCGGCGGCATCGACTGCGCCCCAGCGCGCGCCCATGCGGACGCCGTGTTTGTCGGTCTCATCGCGGTCGGTCGGGCGCTGGCCTTCGTGGAAGGCGCGGATGCGCTTGGCGGCCAGTTCCAGCGCGGCGCGCAGATCGGGTGTCAGGTTATCGAACGCATCGCGGCAGGTGGCGGCATCGATCTGCCAATCGCCATCGCTGGCCAGTTCGTGTTGATCGAACTTGCGGGTCAGCTCAACCAGCGCTTCATCGCCGCGGGCGCGGACATCGGCCAGAATGATCTGGACGTCGCGGCCAACGTTCTCGTCGCTCTCGCGCCGATCGGCGACCAGCTTGCGAAAGGCGGCGTCAAAGCCAGGGTCGCGGGTGTTCAGCCGCAGCATCAGGCGGCCTGCGCCGGAATGGCGAGCGCGCGAAACGCCTCAACCAGGGCGCCGACCCGGGGGTCGGTCTTGAGTGCGGCCCGGTTGACGATCAGGCGGGCCGAAACGTCCAGGATGCGGCTGGTCTCAACCAGGCCATTGTCCTTGAGCGTGCGGCCAGTGGAGACAAGATCGACGATCCGACTAGCCAGGCCCAGGCCCGGGGCAAGTTCCATCGCTCCGTTCAGCTTCACGACTTCGGCCTGCACCCCCATCCGCTCAAAGTGGCGGCGGGTCAGGTTGGGATACTTGCTGGCCACGCGCAGATGGCTGGTCAGTGCCGCGCCGATCTGGCCTTCGGGCTCCGCCACCGACAGGCGGCAATGGCCGATGGCCAGGTCAACCGGGGCATAGAGATCGGGATAGGCGAACTCTTCAACCACGTCTGATCCAACGATCCCGACCTGTGCCGCGCCATGCGCCACGAAAGTTGCCACATCGAAGGCGCGGACGCGGATTACCCGCGTGTCAGAGCCGTCACAGGCGAAGGACAAGGCGCGGTTGGCCTTGTCGTGAAAGCCGGCCTCTGGCACCACACCGGCGCGCGCCATCAACGGCAGCGCCTCGTCCAGAATGCGGCCCTTGGGCACGGCGAAGGTTAGCGGGTTCGACATAGGCCGCGCATTAGGCGGGGCGAGGCGAAAGGGCAAGGAGCGGCAATGGCTGAGGACTATCAGTTCATCGATATCAACGCGAAGGGCGAAGGTATCGTCGTCGCGGCTTTCGATAACCAAGTGGCCTATTGCAGCCAGGCCGGGGCGACGGTGACCGCGCGGGTTGTCGCGGCCATGCGCGATCTGCTGGCGCGGGGTGAGCCGGGCTGCTTGTTTGATGCCTTGCACGCCTGGACCGGGGCACCACTGGCCGACGCCTTGCCACTGCGCGTGGCGGGCGGAATTCATTCGCTCTATCTCAAGGGGATCGCGCCAGATCTTGTCGCAATTTATGAGGATCGCGACACTACGGATGACGCGGCCTTGATCGCTGCGGTTGTCCATGCCCATGAAGCCGAGCTGCTGCCCTGGCTCGACGGCCCGCCGCAGACCAATGAGGCCGGGCGATCAAGCAATTTTATCGCGGCGATGCTGTGGCTGGCCGAAGAGGGCCTGCCGCCGCGCTTCCAGTGTCTGGAGATCGGATCAAGCGCCGGGATCAACCTGATGCTGGACCGCTATCACTATCATCTGGCGGGTGTGCAGGTTGGGCCAGAGCCGGGGGCCATGCAGTTTGCGCCGGACTGGCAGGGCAATCCACCGCCGGACCGGTCCATCGAGATATCCTCCGCCAAGGGCTGCGATGTCGCGCCGGTTGACCTGACCGATCCGGAGCAGGCGCTGCGGCTGAAGGCCTATATCTGGCCCGAACATACCGTGCGGTTCGAACGAATGGCCGCCGCGATTGCCGAGGCCGGCCAGGCACCGCCTGATCTGGTCCGGATGAATGCCGCAGACTTTATCGAGGCAGAGCTGGCCCAACCACAGGCGGCTGGAACCACCCGCGTGCTGATGCACTCAATCGTTTGGCAATATGTGCCGGCAGATCAGCAAGCGCGGGTTACTGCGGCGATGGTGGCAGCCGGGACCAGGGCCACGCCGGAGCGCCCGCTGGCGTGGATTTCGCTAGAGGCGAACCGGGTGCTGCACCTGCATGAGCTGGTGGTGCGCTATTGGCCGAACGGGGCGGAGCCGGTCATGCTGGCGCGGGCCCACCCGCATGGCGCTAGTATTGATTGGCAAGCTTGAACCAGGCGACCGTATCGTCGATCCGCTCTTTCCAGCCGCCGTGGTAGGATACCCATTCCCAGCCTGAGACCACGGCAAAGGCCGCTACACCCAAACCACCGACTTGCAGCGTTGTCAGATTGCCGCGCGCCGCCGCAACGGCAAGGCCCAGGAACAGCAGGTTGCCGATCCCGTGCGATAGCGGGAAGTTGCTCATCGGGTTGGAATACCGTTTGAACAGGCCCAGACCGGTGAGGAACAGCGAAGCCCCGCCGCACATGACCAGCGCTAATTTGCCGCTAGCGGGCTGGTCCCACATATCGAGCAGCTTGGCATCAGCCACCGCGAAGATCACAATCCCCAGCACGATTGGCATGTGGAGGTAGGTATAGGCGTTGCGGGCCACGCGGCCGACATCGGCATTTTCGCTGATATGGTCCGACCCGCGCTTTTGGCCGAGGTCGAAATAGAGCCACCACATCAAAACTGACGAGAGGAAGGCGAGGCAGAAGGCCAGGATCCGGCCGGCCTCCATCGTCGCATCAGCAAAGGTCGCGCCGGTGATGATGATCCCTTCGCCCAGCGCGATGATGATGAACAGACCGCAGCGTTCAGCCATGTGGCTGCCCGAAATGTCCCAGTCAGACGCCTGCGAGCGGCCCAGCAGCGGGATCGGGAACAGCGTAATCGGGCCAAGATATTCGATCACTACTGCCAGGAGCCACCAGGCCAGTCGCTCTTCCTCTGGCCGCAGCACGCCGATTAGCCAGAACGGCGCAGCGAAGCAGAACCATAGTGCGATCCGCACCATGTTGCGGGTGTTGTGCCGCTGTTCCCGGTGGAGGATCACCGCCATGAACACCGACCGGCCCACCTGCAAGGCGACATAGCTAGCTGCGAATAGCCAGGCGAAGGTGCTGAACCCATAGGGCAGGGCCACCGCCATCAGCAGGCTCAACCCCATCAGCGCCAGCAGCATGATCCGCACCTCGAACCGTTCGGGATCGGCCCAGTTGGTGGCCCAGGTGGTGTACATCCAGGCCCACCACACGGCCAGGAACAGGATAAGTGACTGGGCAAAGCCCAGCCAGGTCAGGTGGTCCTTCAGAAAGTGCGACAGTTGGGTGATTGCGAAAACGAAGACCAGGTCGAAGAACAGTTCCAGGAAGCTGACCGGGGCGTGGCCGCCGCCGTGATTGCGCAGCAGTGAGCGGCGGCTGTTCGCTTCGGCAGCGGCGATGGCCGCGCCGATGCCGCCGCGCCGCGGCTCAACCATGGTCGGTCCGGGCAAGGAAGGTATCCAGCGCGGCGTTGACCGCGTCCGGGGCCTCCCACTGCACGAAGTGGCCGCAGTCCGGCACCTTCGCCAGGGTCAGGTCTTCGATCACTTCGTCCAGCCCATCCAGGTTGGCGGCGGGAAGGGCGGTGTCCTCCATCGCCCAGACCACCAGTGTCGGGATGGTCAGCTTGGGCAAGGCGGGAGGAGACCAGCCAGATGGCAGTTCATAAGGCGCATCCATGTCGAGCACTTCCATCGGGCTCGCCCGGTACCAGTTAAGCATGGCGATAGCAGCCGCGGGATTCGACCAGTCTTCCAGCAGGGCGGCGCGCTCGGCTGGCTCCATCTTTGGGTTCTCAACCGGCTCGCCAAACGCCTTGATCAGAACTCCGGCCAATCCGAATTGCTGGGCCAGCGCATCGCTGGCTGGATCGCGGAACACCCGGAAATACTGGCTCGCCTGCCGCTGTTGGCGGTTGGTGTAGAGCAGCTTGGGGAAGAGCACGGGATGCGGTGCGTTGAGGATTGCCGCGCGGGTGACCCGACTGTTGAGTTGCCCCATGATTGCGACGCCCCAGGCAATCGCGCCGCCCCAATCATGGCCGATAATCGTGAACTGCCCGACCTCCAGTGCATCGGCCAGCAGGAACACATCGCCAATCAGCTTGTCCGGCGTATAGTTCTCCACCCCGGTCGGTTTCGAGGAGCCCCGATAACCGCGCTGGTCTGGCGCGATGCAACGATAGTGGCCGGACAAGTGCGCGATCTGGTGTCGCCAGGTGCGGTGGCTGTCCGGGAAGCCGTGGAGGAAGATCAGGATCTGCGCATCGCGCGGCCCGGTGTCGACCACATCAAGCTCAATCCCGTTCGCCAGCGTGACGCGCACCTGCTCCATCATTCGGCTCCGTCGTTCATCCGCTGCGCATAGCCGGCGGCCATGAAGCCGCCAATCTGGTCAAGCAGGGCATCCGGCGTGCGGCGCGCTTCGCCCATCGACTGTTCCGCGCCTTCGGCCACAATGATCTCGCGCTGGCCGGCCAGCATTTCATCGATCATCTGAGCCACGGCCACAGCCGGGTCGATGCCGTTATCGATCGCCTTGTCAGACACGCCGCGCTTGGAACCGTCTGCGGTCAGCGCATTGCGCGACACGTCAGTACGGACCGATCCGGGGTAGATGTTGTGCACTTGCAGGCCGAGGTGGGCCACTTCGGCGCGCAGGGCATC
>CAZNFV010000131.1:0-6221 GCA_964572445.1 uncultured Novosphingobium sp.
GGCACCACGCCGGTGCTCAATCCCTGCTGGCCGAGCGCTGCGGCGCGGAAATCCTCACCTGCAAAAACGCCGCCATCCAGCAGTTTCCAGCTGCGTTCCCAGTGATCGCGCGCCTTGTCGGTCTGCGGCGCTTCGGGGATCAGCATGAAGTCCTCAACCAGCGTACGATCATGCCCCTGCGGCCATAGCGTCATCACGTTGATATAGTCCGGGCTGATGACCAGGACCGTGGCCGGGAACAACTGATAGGCAAAGGTGCCAATGCGGCGCAGTGCCGCCATGTCGGCCAGGTCAACGCCGCCCAGTTCAGCCGCACGGGCGACCAGGCTGCGCTGGTGCGGGCCAATCTGATCGCCGCTGGTCACGCCGTCTTTGAAGAACGGTCCAATCGTGGCGGCATGCAGCCGGGCGACATGATAGCTTTCCAGGAAAGCATCCATGATCAGCTTCCAGTTGGAAGCAACGTCATGGGTCCGCCGCGCGAACAGGTGCGCCTCGCGCATCGCGAAGGCATCGAAATCGGCGCCGAGCGTCTCGGCATGGCTGAAATCAGCCTCGGCCGCGGGGGAGTACCAGATCAAGCCTCCAGCCTCGCAGCTGGGCAATTCGGCCAGGCTGTGATCGGCCTTGTCGAGCCCCGGGAAAGTCTCTGGCCGGGGCAGAGCCAGCAGGCGGCCATCGGTGGCATAGGTCCAGGCGTGGTACGGGCAGGTCAGCCGCTTGCCGCACTGAACCTCCGCCCCCTCAACCAGCCGGGTGCCGCGGTGTTTGCAGACGTTCAGGAAAACATGGACCAGCCCGTCACCATCGCGGGTGATCAGTAGCGGACGACCCGTGGCGTCGTGCGGCACGGCCATATTGTTATCAGGGATCAAGGCCGATGGACAAAGCACCTGCGGCAGCCGCCCGAACAGACCAGCCTGTTCCCGCGCCCAGTGAGCGGGATCGGTATAGACGCTGGCCGGCACACGGGTGATGCCGCTGGCAGGCCGGGTACAGCCATCCGCAATGGCTTGCGCCAGCGCGAGTTGTCCGGCGGTGGGGCGGGTGCCCGGAAGTGTGGATGTGGTGGCCATCAAGACTAGGAATAGACCCAAACCGCGCTAGTGTCGCAAGCGAAATTCGGGTGGGAGTAGTTGATGTCGGTCGATCTGATCCGGTTTGTGATCTTTGTGGGTGTGCTGCTGGGCCTTGGCCTGCTGGCGACCCGGATCCCGTCGTTCCGGCCCTATCTGCGCAAGAACCCGCTGATTACCTTCCTGCTGGGCATTTCCAGCGGCTTTCCGCTGACGCTGCTGGTGGCGACGATGACCGTCTGGCTCGCCAAGGTCGGCATCGATACTGCAACCATCGGCTTCGCTGTCGCGCTGGGCACACCTTATACGATCAAGTTCCTGTGGGCGCCGCTGGTGGACAAGCTGCCGATCCCGGTGCTGACCCGGCTGTTCGGCCAGCGCCGCAGCTGGCTCTATCTGGTGCAAGCGCTGCTGTTCGTATCGATCTGGCAACTGGGGGCCAGCAATCCGCAGCCGGGTCAGCTCGGGTCATTCATCTTCTGGGCAATCGCCACGGCCTTCCTGTCAGCCACGCAGGATATCGTGATCGACGCCTATCGCATTGAAATTCTGGAAGAAGATGAATTTGCTCACGGCACGGCCACCAACCAGTTTGGCTATCGCACCGGCAACCTGATTGCCGGAGCGGGCACGGTCTATATCGCTTCAGCCGAAGGGCTGGGGATGGGCTGGGCGATGGGTTACGGGCTGACCGCCTTTGCGATTATCCCTGCGATCGTCGGCTCTCTGCTGGCTGGTCCTGGCAAGTATGTTGACCGGTTTGCCAAGGCGCAGGGCGTTTCGGCGGGCCAGTGGTTGCTGGAGACGGTGGTCAATCCATTCCGCGAGTTCCTCGGCCGCCATGGTTCGTTCCTGATCCTTGGCTTCGTGCTGATCTACAAGGTTGGCGATGCGATGGGGCAGACCATGCTCGCGCCGATGATCGTCGATCTGGGCTTTGCAGATCTCGATTATGTTTCCGCCAACAAGCTGTGGGGCTTTGGCGCGCTGATCCTGGGTTCGGCACTGGGTGCGCCGTTTATCCTGTGGCTGGGCATGGGCCGAGCGCTGTTGATCTCTGGCCTGCTGATGATGTTCTCAAATGTGATGTTCATGATCTTGTCGGTCAGCGGCAACAATTACTGGATGCTGGTAGCGGCAATCGGGACCGAGAATGTGACCAGCGGGATCGGCCTGACGGTCTTCGCGACCTATCTCTCTGGCCTGT
Organism: uncultured Novosphingobium sp.; assembly: GCA_964572445.1. Lineage (GTDB taxonomy): Bacteria > Pseudomonadota > Alphaproteobacteria > Sphingomonadales > Sphingomonadaceae > Novosphingobium. Next base: position 2,284 of record CAZNFV010000131.1, read on the forward strand.
CCAGCCTGGCCTATACCGCGACACAGTTCGCGCTACTGTCCTCGTTTGCGGCCTTTGGACGGACCTGGCTGGCCTCTCCCGCCGGGGTGATTGCCGAAAAGCTCGGCTGGACCTGGTTCTGGGGCTTCACCATCGTCGCGGCTATTCCGGGGATGCTGCTGCTGTGGCTGCTGTGGAACAAGGGCTACCTGGTCCAGTCGATCCGACAGCCCAGCACCGAGGATGACGGACCGGAAGCTGCTGCCAAAGTGTAGAAATGCGTTAAACAGCATTATTCTCCCCTCCCCGGCGGGGAGGGGCAGGGGGTGGGGGGCGGCCTCCCAGAGGGCAGAACCCCCAACCCAACCCTTCCCCACGGGGGAAGGGCCATCAGGTCCCAATCCTGACAACGACGTCAGTCCGGCAGTTCGCCGTTCAGCCGCAGGACCGCCCCCGCGAGGTAAAGTGAGCCAGCGATCAGCACGGGCAGGTCGTCACTGGGCAAGGCGGCGAGGGCGGCTGACACGTCGGGATAAGCGACAGCAGTGGGGCCAAAGGCGGCAGCCGGGTGCCAGTCATGCGTCGGCACGGGCACGGCCGAGATCGAGGCGGCGTTGGCGGCCAGCGGCCCGGTCAGCGCGGCCGGGTCCTTGTTGGCCAGCATCCCGATAATCAGGTGAAAGTGCTGCCCGGTGAAGTGCTGCGCGAGTGCTGCCCCGGCGGAAGGGTTATGACCACCATCCAGCCAAACCTGGCGATTGCCCACTAGCGGTCCGGCGCTAAGGCGCTGCAAGCGGGCGGGCCATTTGGCTGTGGCCAGCCCGGTGCGGATGGCGGCTTCCGAAACGGCCAGCGCGCTCTGATGCCGGATCATCGCCACGGCCAGCGCGGCATTGTCCGCCTGATGCGGGCCAGCCAGCGTGGGTAGCGGCAGGTCTAGATCGCCGTGCTGGTCTCGATAGGCGATGCTCTCGCCGCTTTCCGCAAACCAATCCAGCCCGCGCAGCGCCGCGCGCGCACCGGCACGCATGGCTTGATCCAGCACGGCCTTGGTCATGCCGAGCTCGTACTGCTGCGTCACCAGCGTCACGCCGGGCTTGGCGATTCCGGCCTTCTCAAACGCGATCCGTGCCAGCGGCTGTTCCGGCACGCCGTCCTCCGGCGCCAGCAGGAAGCGTTCATGATCCAGCCCCAGCGCGGCGATGCCGCAGACGGCGGGCTGCTCCAGCGCATTGGTCGCATCGAACCGCCCACCAAGGCCCACCTCGACCACGCAGACGTCCGCCGGCACGCGGGCAAATTCGGCAAAGGCGGCGGCGATGGTGACTTCAAAGAAACTGGGGCTCAGGTCTGCGCCCAGATCCAGCACTTCACCCAGCAGATCGGCCAGCCGGTCATCTTCAATCAGGTGCCCGGCCAGGCGGATGCGTTCGTTGTATCGGACCAGATGCGGGCTGATCGTCGCGTGAACCCGGTAGCCCTCAGCCTCCAGCATGGCGCGCAGAAACGCACAGGTGCTGCCCTTGCCGTTGGTCCCGGCGACATGAAACACTGGCGGCAGGCGCAAATGCGGATCGCCCAGCCGGGCCAGCAGCGCACGGATCGTTCCCAGCCCAAACCGGCCATCTGGCACGGACAGCGCGCCCAACCGGTCAAGCTGCGCCTGGACGCGCGGATGTTCCGAGGTTGCGAAATCGCGCACCGGGGTCAGGCTGCCTTGCTGGACCCCAGGAAATCGAGCAGCAGTGCCAGCTTGGACTTCAGGTCGTGGCGGTGGACCACCATGTCGACCATGCCGTGTTCCAGCAGGTATTCGGCGCGCTGGAAGCCTTCGGGCAGCTTTTCACGGATCGTATCCTGGATCACGCGCTGGCCGGCAAAGCCGATCAGGCAGCCCGGTTCGGCAATGTGGATATCGCCCAGCATGGCATAGCTGGCCGTGACGCCGCCGGTGGTCGGGTCAGTCAGCACGACGATATAGGGCAGGCCAGCCGCGCGCAGGCGGCGGATCGCCACGGTGCACTTGGGCATCTGCATCAGGCTGAGAATGCCTTCCTGCATTCGCGCGCCACCAGCGGCGGTGCAGATCACGTAAGCGCACTTTTCCTTCAAGGCCCGTTCGGCGCCCGCAACAAAAGCCGCGCCGACAGCCATGCCCATTGACCCGCCCATGAAGGCAAAGTCCTGCACGCCCAGCACCAGTTTCTGGCCCTCGATCGTGCCGAGGGCATTGGTCAGCGCATCGGGATAGGTATTGGCAGCACGGGCGGCTTTCAGCCGGTCAGGATATTTCTTGGAATCCTTGAACTTCAGCGGGTCTTCCTTGACCTTCGGCGCCGGCAGGACCGTGAAAGCGGGGTCGAGCAACTGGGCAAAGCGCGCCTCGGCCCCGATCCGGCCGTGGTGTTCACAGCGCGGGCAGACGTTGAGATTCTCTTCGTACTCCTTCGTGAACAGCATTTCGCTGCACGAAGGGCACTTGATCCAGAGGTTGTCCGGAGTGTCGCGCTTGTCCTGAAAGGGCAGCGCTTTGCGAACGCGATCGAGCCAGCTCATGCTGGCGTCCTAGCCGAATGGACCGCTGCCGCCAATGCCGCCGTCAATTCCTGCACAGGCCCGGCTGCATTCGCTCCGTGCTGGCCGACCAGATCGACCAGCGCCGAACCGACCACCACGCCGTCTGCCACCTGGGCAAAAGCGGCGGCCTGTTCAGGAGTGCGCACGCCAAAGCCGACAGCCACCGGAATGTCCGAAGCGGCCTTGATCCGCGCCACGGCATCAGCAACGCCGCCGACTGCCGCCTGCTGCATCCCAGTGATCCCGGCGACTGAAACGTAATAGACGAAGCCTGACGAGCCATCGAGCACCGCCGGCAGCCGTGCCGCATCGGTGGTAGGAGTGGCCAGTCGGATCAGCGAAATGCCCTTGGCCCGCAGGGCCGGGCCAAGCTCCGGGTCTTCCTCGGGTGGAATGTCGACGCAGATCACGCCATCGACGCCAGCCGCCGAGCAGGCATCGGCGAACCAGTCAGCTCCGCGGATCGTCATCGGGTTGGCATAGCCCATCAGGACCAGCGGCACGTTCGGGTGGCGTCCGCGAAAATCTGTCGCGATTTGCAGAATGTCGGCCGTGCGAGTGCCAGCGCCGAGCGAGCGCAGGTTGGCCTGCTGGATCGCCGGGCCATCGGCCATCGGATCGGTGAAGGGCATACCCAGCTCGATCACGTCAGCCCCGCCAGCCACCAGCGCATCAAGGATCGCAGGCGTGGCAGCGGGCGTCGGATCGCCCCCGGTAACGAAGGTGACGAGGGCCGGGCGGCCCTTGGCGAATGCGGCGGAGAGGCGATTGCTCATTTGGCCCGCTCCCCTTCAGGGGAGAGGGTTGGGAGAGGGGGCTGCATTTCCGCAATCACTGCCGCCAAGTCCATCAACACACCTTCCAAATTCTGCATCACGTCCACATTCGAATAGCGCACAACCCGATACCCATGCTGGTTCAGAATGCCAGTCCTGATGCGTTCACTTTCGTCATCCGCGTCATGCGTATCGCCATCAATCTCAATCACCAGCTTTGGCTCATTAGCCGCAAAGTCGGCGATATATCGCCCGATTATCTTTTCCCGGCGAAACTTGATGCCGCCGAACCGTCCGGCCCGCAATTCCAGCCACATCCGGGTCGCTGGCTCCGACATATCCTTGCGATTTGCGCGAGCAAAGCTGGTGAGACGACTGTCGCGCATGCCCCTCTCCCAACCCTCTCCCCTAAAGGTGAGAGGGCTCTTTAAAGCCGCACCCCCAGATGCTCCGCGACCGAGAATATGTCCTTGTCGCCGCGTCCGCAGAGGTTGACCAGCACGATCTGGTCCTTGCTCATGGTCGGGGCAAGCTTGGCCACGGCGGCGATGGCGTGGGCGGGTTCCAGCGCGGGGATGATGCCTTCGGTGCGGCAGAGCAGCTGGA
>CAZNFV010000132.1:0-6116 GCA_964572445.1 uncultured Novosphingobium sp.
CCGATCCATCGTCGGTATCGCCGATGTACATGCCGGGGCGCTTTCGCACCGCATCGAGCCCCTTCAGGACCTTGATCGAGTCTGCGCCATAGGCGTTGGCGTTGGGAGAGCTGTGGGAGTCTTCGGACATAGCCAGCATATAGGGATTCCTGCCCTGTAAAGAAAGCAGCGAGGCCCCCTTCCATCCACAGCCTATTGGTGCTTCAAACAGGCCCGACGGCAGGTGACCGCCAGCGCTGCAAGCGGGGCGGGCGGAGCCGGAGTGGAAGGGGAATTACAATGAAGTCAGGCTTGTTGGGGATCGCTTCGGCCTTGGTGCTGGGCATGGTGGGGGCGGCTGCCCAGGCGCAGGATAACCTGCCGGCGGACAAGGCAAAGTTCCGCTCGCTTTACAAGGAGATGGTGGAGACCGACACTTCGATCACCACTGGCAGCTGTACTGCGCTGGCCGGCAAGATCGAAGCCCACATGCTCGCCAACGGCTTCACCAAGGCTGAGCTGACGCAGTTCTCCGTGCCAGAACATCCCAAGGAAGGCGGCATCGTCGCCGTATTCCCCGGCACCTCCAAAACCTTGAAGCCGATGCTGCTGCTCGGCCATATCGACGTGGTTGTGGCCAAGCGCGAGGATTGGACCCGCGATCCCTACACCCTGTTTGAAGAAGACGGCTATTTCTATGGCCGTGGCACTTCGGACATGAAGGCGCTGGCGGCGATCTGGGTCGACATGCTCGAACGCTTCCGGGCAGAGGGTTACAAGCCCAAGCGGACAATCAAGCTGGCACTGACCTGCGGTGAGGAAACCAGCTGGGCCTTCAATGGCGCCCGCTGGCTGACCGAGAACAAGCGTGACCTGATTGATGCCGAATTCGTCCTGAATGAAGGCGGCGGCGGGCGCACCGATGGCAAGGGCACCGTAGTTGCCCAGAACTTCCACGTCGGCGAAAAGACCGTCGGCAATTACCGGATCGAGGCGACCAACCCGGGCGGGCATTCCTCGATCCCCGTCCGCGACAACGCGATTTACGAGCTGTCCGATGCGCTGGTGAAGCTGCGCGAGTTCGAATTCCCGGTCATGCTGACCGACACGACCCGAGCCTTCTTCTCGCGGCTGGGGGCCAAGCGTAACGACGAAGTCGGCAAGGCGATGCTCGCCGTGGTCGCCAATCCGCAGGACAAGGCGGCTGTGGCCGTGCTCGACAAGGATCGCACCTTCCATTCCATGCTGCGCACCACCTGCGTCGCGACGCTGCTTGATGGCGGCCATGCCAACAACGCGCTGCCGCAGCGCGCCGGGGCGCTGGTCAATTGCCGGATCTTCCCGGGCGTGGCCTATGAAGATGTTCGCAAGACCCTGGCCGAAGTGATCGGTGATCCGCGGATGACCGTGACCAAGGTTGACGATCGCGGCCCGATCGCCACCCCGCCGCCGCTGACGAAGGCGATGCTCGAACCCGCCGACAAGCTGGTGGCGAAGTATTACCCCGGCGTGCCGCTGGTGCCAATGATGTCCACCGGCGCGACCGACGGGATCTATTTCGGCGCAATCGGCATCCCGTCTTATGGCCCGCCGGGTCTCTATGGCGATCCCGATGGCAATGGCGCGCACGGGCTGAACGAACGTGCGATCGTCAAGGCGGTCTACACCGGCCGCGATATGCTGACCGAACTGGTCCGCGCCTATGCCAGCCCGAAGGGGCGTTGAGGGGAATGGCGATGCTGAAAACCGGGATCACGCTGGCGCTTGCTTCAATGGGGGCGCTGGCTTCAACCACGGCCCTGGCTCAGCCCGCGCCGCTCTCGCCCGCCAAGGCTGAGCTGCGCGCGCTGTTCAAGGAACTGGTGGAGACTGACACCTCGATCACCACCGGCAGCTGCACCGTGGCGGCCGAACAGGTCGCGGCGCGACTCAAGTCGGCCGGGTTCAAGGATGACCAGCTGACCTTGTTTGCCGATCCGGCTCACCCGAAAGAAGGCGGGCTGGTCGCGGTGCTGCCGGGCAGTTCCAAGACGCTGAAACCGCTGCTGATGATCGCCCACATCGATGTGGTGGCCGCCAAGCGGGCGGACTGGGAGCGCGATCCCTATCAGCTGATCGAGGAAGGCGGCTATTTCTATGGCCGCGGCACTTCGGACACCAAGGGCCTGGCTGCGATCTGGACCGATATCCTGATCCAGCACGCCAAGGCTGGCACCCGCGCCAAGCGTACGCTCAAAGTGGCACTGACGTGTGGTGAGGAAACCAATGGCGCCTTCAACGGCGTCCAGTGGCTCGCCGCCAACAAGCGCGCGCTGATCGACGCCGAGTTTGCGCTGAACGAAGGCGGTGGCGGCGGTACGGATGGCAAGCCGGTCGCCCAGGGCGGCAAGGTGGTTGAGCAGGCGATCCAGGTCGGTGAAAAGACCTTCGCCAATTACCAGCTAGAAACCCGCAATCCTGGGGGCCACAGTTCAGCACCCCGGCCGGACAACGCGATCTATCAGCTCGCTACGGCGCTGAAAAAGATCGAGGCCTACAGCTTCCCGACTGAGTTCACTGATACCACGCGGACCTATTTCAAGGTGGCCGGTGCGGGCCGGAACGATGCCGTTGGCAAGGCGATGATTGCGCTGGCCAATGATCCGACCGACAAGGCGGCCGAGGCGGTCGTCAATGCGGACCCGTTCCTCCATTCCAACCTGCGCACCACTTGCGTGGCGACGATGCTCGATGCCGGTCACGCCCGCAATGCGCTGCCGCAGCGGGCCCAGGCCAATATCAACTGCCGGATCTTCCCCGGCCATTCGGTTGAGGCGATCGGGCAGGAACTGTCGAAGGTGATCGGCGATACCGGCGTTACGGTAACCGCCCTGGCGCCGCTGCGCCCTTCGCCGCCCAACCCGCCGCTCGATCCCAAGGTGGTTGAACCGGCGCGCAAGCTGGTGGCGAAGTACTTCCCCGGCGTGCCGCTCGTGCCGGTGATGGCCAATGGCTATACCGATGCGACCTTCCTGGGTGCAGTCGGCATTCCGACTTACGGCGTTCCGGGGATGTGGGGCGATGCCGATGGCAATGGCGTGCACGGGCTGAACGAGCGGCTGGAAGTGGCCGCGCTTTATACCGGGCGGGACTTCCTGGGCGAGCTGGTTGCGGCCTACGCTGGCAAGTAATCAGGATGCAGAACAAACGAAAGGCCGCCGCGCCGGATGGGCGCGGCGGCCTTTGGTTTGGGAATGTGCTGTCTGCGCGGACGCCTGAAAAATCAGGCGATGGTGGCAGAGAACATCAGACCGCTCGTGCATAGAGCGGCGATGATCGGCAGCACAAAGGCGGCGATGCTACGCATTGTGTGCTCCTCTTTGTGTTGTGCGGCTGCTTCTTCAGTTCGCAGTCGCAACATAACTATTCTGGTAGAGATTACTAGTGCAAAGGGCGAATGACTTGTTGCAAAGTTTGCAACTGCAAAATTTACGCACCGGTAACCGGCCAGAGGACCACTCCGGGCTTGCATGGCGGCCGTGCGCTTGCTTGTGAGGGACAAATAAAAATGTCCGTGAGAGGAAGCCGCCGATGACCGCCGATCCCGCCTTGCTGCTTGACCAGCCCTTTGGTTCGTTCCCGGGCCTGATTTCCGCCTGGGGCGTCTATCGCGGCGATGCCCCGGCGTTGTTCGATGGCGTGGAGACGCTTTCCTGGCGCGAGACGGCTGACCGGGTGGAACGGATTGCCGCCCGGCTTCAGGCAGATGGGCTGCAACGCGGGCAGGCGGTCGCAGTTCTGGGTACGACCACGGTCAATTATGCGCTGATCTATCTTGCCGCGATCCGGGCCGGGGGCTGCGCCGCGCCGCTGACCACCAGCGCGAGCCCGGATCAGCTGGCCGGGATGGCGGCGGATTCGGGGGCGCTCCACCTGTTCATCGATCGCGCCAAGCTGACCGAACTGGGTGACTTCAAGCTGCCGACCGAACGCCAGATTGTGCTGGATGAAGAGCTGGACGCCTTTATGGCGCCGGCCGGGACCGTGGCTGCCGCGTTTGAGCCTGAAGACAGCGACCCGCTCAACATCATCTATTCGTCCGGCACCACGGGCATCCCCAAGGGGATCGTCCACAGCCACGGGATGCGCTGGCGGCAGATGACCTACCGCGCCTCGCTCAATTACGGGAAGGACAGCCGCACGCTGACCTCGACCCCGCTCTATTCCAACACCACCATGGCCGTGTTCCTGCCGACGATATATTCTGGCGGCTATGTCTCGCTGATGGGCAAGTTCGATACCCAGAAGTGGCTCGAACGCGCCCAGGCCGAGCGGATCACCCACACCATGCTGGTCCCGGTGCAATATCGCCGGCTGATGCAGTTTGAACGCTTTGACGATTACGACCTGTCAGCGATGAAGATGAAGTACTGCACCAGCGCGCCGTTCCCCGCTGACCTGAAGGGCGAAGTGCTGCAGCGGATGCCCGGCGGACTGATCGAGATTTACGGCATGACCGAAGGCGGCGTGGCCTGCATCTTCCCGGTCCACGAACACCCGGACAAGCTCCATACTGTGGGTAAGCCGGCGCCGGGCCACTTCCTAAAAGTGCTGGACGAAAACCTGAACGAAGTGCCGCCCGGCACCCCCGGCGAACTGGTCGGCAAGAGCCCCACCATGATGCTGGGCTACAAGAACCAGCCGGAAAAGACCCGTGAAGGCTATTGGATCGATCCTGAGGACGGCTCGGTCTGGCAGCGGATGGGCGATGTCGGGCGGGTCGATGCCGATGGCTTTGTCGAGCTGGTCGGGCGGACCAAGGACGTGATCATCTCGGGCGGGTTCAATATCTTCCCGATCGACCTCGAAGGCGAACTCGCCAAGGATGATCGCGTGGTCGAGGCCGCCGTCGTGGGCGTGCAGTCAGAGAAGTGGGGCGAAACCCCGGTTGGCTTCGTCGTGCTGATGCCGGGCGTCGGCGAAGATACGCTGGAAGATATCCGCAGCACCGCCAACAGCCGCCTCGGCAAGACCCAGCGCGTCGCCGAACTCTATCCAATCGATGAAATGCCGCGCAGCCACATCGGCAAGCTGCTCAAGACCGATCTGCGGGATCTGGTGCCGGTGAAGCCGCGGTAGGCGCAGTCTGAAAGGGGATTGCGCGCGCAGAGACCTTGCCTCTGCGCCGCGCCCCCCTTATCCGCCAGCCATGAGCATCCAGCCTTCAGATTCGATCCTGATCGTCGATTTCGGCAGCCAGGTTACCCAGCTAATCGCGCGCCGCGTGCGCGAAGCGGGGGTCTATTCCGAAATTGCCCCGTTCAGTCATGCCGCTGCCGCCTTTGCGCGGATGCAGCCCAAGGGGATTATCCTCTCGGGCGGGCCGGCTTCGGTTCTGGATGCAGATGGCCCGCGCATCCCGGATGAGATCCTGAACAGTGGTCTGCCGATGCTGGGCATCTGCTATGGCCAGCAGGCGCTGATGCACCAGCTGGGCGGCGAAGTGCAGCTGGGCGATAGTGGCGAATTTGGCCGCGCCTTTATCGATATTGCCGATCGCTGCGTGCTGTTCGATGGCCTGTGGGCTGAGGGCGAACGGCACCAGGTCTGGATGAGCCACGGTGACAAAGTGACCGCGCTGGCCCCCGGCTTCCGCCCGGTCGCGGCCAGTTCCGGCGCGCCCTATGCCGTGATCGCGAATGACGAAAAGCGCATCTACGCGATGCAATTCCACCCCGAAGTGGTTCACACGCCGGACGGGGCCAAGTTGCTCAAGAACTTCGTGCGCCACGTTTGCGGCCTGGCCGGTGACTGGACCATGGCCGAATTCCGCAAGACCAAGATCGCTGAAATCCGCGCTCAGGTCGGCACGGGCAAGGTCATCTGCGGCCTGTCGGGCGGAGTCGATTCCGCCGTGGCCGCCGTGCTGATCCACGAGGCGATCGGCGACCAGCTGACCTGCGTGTTCGTTGATCACGGGCTGATGCGGCTGGGTGAGGCCGATCAGGTGGTTTCGCTGTTCCGCGGCCATTATAACATTCCGCTGGTCCACAAGGATGTCTCGGCGCTGTTCCTCGGCGGGCTGGCCGGCGTCACTGACCCGGAAGCCAAGCGCAAGTTCATCGGCAAGACCTTCATCGACGTGTTCGAGGAAGAGG
>CAZNFV010000133.1:0-6050 GCA_964572445.1 uncultured Novosphingobium sp.
AAGTGTTCCGCGATACCCTGATCGAACAGGCCGAACAGGGCGTCGATTACTTCACGATCCACGCCGGGGTGCGCCTGCCTTACGTGCCGCTGGCGGCCAAGCGGATGACCGGGATCGTCAGCCGCGGCGGCAGCATCATGGCCAAGTGGTGCCTGGCGCATCACAAGGAATCGTTCCTGTACGAACGGTTTGACGAGATCACCGAGATCATGAAGGCCTATGACATCGCCTATTCGCTGGGCGATGGCCTGCGCCCCGGATCGATTGCCGACGCCAATGATGAAGCCCAGTTTGCTGAGCTTTACACCCTGGGCGAGCTGACCCACCGCGCCTGGAAGGAAGATGTCCAGGTGATGATCGAGGGCCCCGGCCACGTGCCGATGCACAAGATCAAGGAGAACATGGAAAAGCAGCTTGAGGTCTGCGGCGAAGCGCCGTTCTACACCCTCGGGCCGCTCGTCACCGATATTGCCCCGGGCTATGACCACATCACCAGCGGCATCGGTGCGGCGATGATCGGATGGTACGGCACGGCGATGCTTTGCTACGTCACGCCTAAGGAACACCTGGGCCTGCCAGACCGCGATGACGTGAAGGTTGGCGTGATCACTTACAAGCTCGCCGCCCACGCGGCCGATCTGGCCAAGGGCCACCCGGCCGCCAAAGTCCGCGACGATGCGCTGAGCAAAGCCCGCTTCGAATTCCGCTGGCGCGATCAGTTCAACCTGTCACTCGATCCCGACACGGCCGAACAGTACCACGATCAGACCCTCCCCGCCGAAGGCGCCAAGACCGCGCACTTCTGCTCGATGTGCGGGCCAAAGTTCTGCTCGATGAAGATCAGCCAGGAAGTGCGCGAATTTGCCGCCAAGCAGAACCAGCCGATCGAAACCTTCGTCGCCGCCGATGAGGCCGAGAAGGGCATGCAGGAAATGGCCACCAAGTACAACGAAGGCGGGCGCGAACTGTATATCGGCGCTGGCGGGCGCGAGCACGATTGATCAGCGGGATAAACGCATAACGGTTCCGTGCCTAAAAACACGGAACCGCCATATCTATCTCATCTATCGAGACTTGTACTTTTCGCGGATATATTCGAACGTATAATAAATGGCCAAAGGCGCGGCAAAAAATTTGATATCGTTGTTCATAAAAAGCGAAAGAGCGAGAGTAAAATACAAAAGGGCCAACCGGTAAATCATAGCCTTATCGCTACTCTTTCGTAACACAAAAGTTTATTGATCAGGCGGCGCTTCCAGCAAACATGCCCTTGGAATTTCCCGAAGAAACAAATGCATGGCCGATAAGGTGGGTTGAAGCTTGGCGTGTATGGACGGTGGGGTCAATCCCGCCTGTCCCACCGCCACCACCGGTGACTTCCTGTGAAAGCGTGGGGTTGGCTTGTGCCGGAAGCTGACCTTCAGCTCGGACGAGATGAACCATCAGATCGTCGGTAAATGAAGTCGCTGCGCTAGCGTCAAACTAAACGTGGCGCCCAAGTTTAGCCATTTTCCTACATTCCAGCCTCCTGCTATGTTCGCGGCGGCGCTTTGCAATTGTTGATCCAGGACGTCCGGCGCGACCGGTCGGAACTTTTTTCGGCCAGTGTAACGCTCGGCCCAATTTTGCCGGCTGTAGCCCGGAGTTCTGCGGCTTTCGCCGTGTTGGAAGAAGCGGACAGAGTGTAAACTATGTAAACTTTTTCCAGCACGCCGGCTGGCAGCGCAGCAGGGCCGCAGGCGCGGCGTCTTTGTGGCTTCGTGTGAACCCTGAACTGGCGCAGCGCGCCGGTTATGCCCGCGCCAGCCGCACCAGCGCTTCGTCCAGCGCCTGGAGAAAGCGCGAGCGGTCAGTCTTGGCGAAGGGGGCCGGGCCGCCAATAGCGTCTCCGCCGGCGCGCAGGTCGGCCATGATCGCGCGGGTGGCAATCGCGCCGCCGATCGAGGCGTGGGTGAAGGGTTTGCCGGTGGATGAAAGCACGGTCGACCCGGCCTTCAGGCAGCGATCGGCCAGCAGGATATCGCTGGTAATGACCACCGCTTTGGCATCGGCCGCCTCGGCAATCCAGTCATCCGCGGCATCAAAGGCGTCGGACACCGTGACCCGCGCAATCAGCGGGTGATCGGGCACGCGCAGCCGCATGTTGCTGACCACGTGGACCGCCACCTGCCGGCGGAAGGCGACCTTGTAGATCTCTTCCTTCACCGGGCAGGCATCGGCATCAACCAGGATGCGGAGCGGTGGCGTTATCATAGTCGGGAGGCGATTAGCGCTTCATATGCTCCAGCCCGGCAAGGACGCCTGGCTTGAGGCTGGGCTTGGACGCGTTCTGCTTGGCCGGCTTTTCGGCCTTGGGCTTGCGCGATTCCTTGTTCGATTTCATCTGACCCTTGGCCATGGCACGTTCCTTAAGCGGGGCAGATTGCCCCAGGGCGATCCTAAGCTGTTTTGCCCGGAATCACGGTATCAATTCGCCGCGCCGCCTGCCACATCACCGCTTGCGGACGAATTCCGCGCGCAGGACCAGCCCCTTGATCCCGGGGTATCGGCAATCAATCTCCTGCGCATCGCCGGTCAGGCGGATCGAGGGGATGACGGTGCCCTGCTTCAGCGTTTGCCCGGCGCCCTTGACGGTCAGGTCTTTGATCAACGTGACGGAATCCCCGTCGGCCAGGACATTGCCCACCGCATCGCGCACTTCGATCGTAGCTTCAGCCGCGCGCTTGGCGGCCATTTCCGAAGCCGGCAGCCATTCGCCGCTGTCTTCGTCATAGACATAGTCTTCGTCGTCACCAGCCATCGTGTCTCTCCCCGTCTGCGGCCGCTTTGGCAGGCGGGGCCGCACAGCGCAATCGATGAGACCGATCAGAACCCGCCTGCCAGAAATTCCTCGGCTAGTGCGGCCAGCAGCGCCGCGCCGCGCGGCAGGACGGCTTCGTCGACCATCATCCGGGGTGAATGGATCCCGCAGCACGAGTTCCAGTCCGCCCCGTCCTCGGCCACGCCCAGGAAGAACATCGCGCCAGGGACTTTCTCCAGCACATAGGCGAAGTCTTCCGCCCCCATGATCGGTGCGGGCAGGGTCTGCCAGGCGTCCTGGCCGAGCAGACCCGCGGTCACACGCTCCCCGAAGGCGACCGCGCGTTGATCGCAGATCGTGACCGGGAAGCCTTCAGTGATAGTCACATCCGCGGCCAGCCCGTGGGCCGCTGCAATGCCGCTGGCCAACTGGCGCAGCGCAGCATGCAGCTTGGCGCGGTGGCCGGGCGAAAGCGTCCGCATGGTGCCCTTCAGCGTGGCAAAATCGGCAATCACGTTGTGCGCGGTCCCGCCCTCAATCCGGGCGACAGTGACCACGACCGGATCGTGAGCGTTGAACTGACGGGTTACCATGGTCTGGATCGCCAGTACGATCGCACAGGCTACTGGCACCGGGTCCTGCGTCTGGTGCGGCATGGAAGCGTGGCCGCCTGCGCCCTTCACCATGATCTCGAACTGATCGGCCGCGGCCATCAGCGGTCCGGCGCGGCCAGCGACCAGACCGTGCCTGGCGTTGGGCATGACATGAAGCGCAAAGGCGGCATCGGGGAGGGGATCAAGCAGCCCATCCTCCAGCATGAAGCGCGCGCCGTGGTGCCCTTCCTCGCCCGGCTGGAACATGAAGGACACCGTGCCGCGCAGCCCGGCCTGCCGCGCGGCGAGCACTCGCGCTGCACCGACCAGCATGGCGGTATGGGCATCGTGGCCGCAGGCGTGCATCGCCCCCTGAATCTCTGACGCGAACGGCAGTCCTGTCTCTTCCGGCATGGGTAGCGCGTCCATGTCACCGCGCAGCAGAACATGCCGGCCCGGCGCAGAGCCATGGAGCGTCGCGACCAGACCAGTCGTTGAAGGCCCCTCACGCCAGGTCAGCGGCAAGTCAGCCAGTGCGGCGCGAACCTTGTCGCGGGTGCGAGGCGTATGGAGACCGAGCTCTGGCTCAGCATGGATCGCGCGGCGCAGTCCTACGATGTCGTCAGAGATCGCATGGGCAGCTTCAAGCAGATGGCTTTGCAACATGATCCGATGATAGCCGCCCGGCTCGCTCCGTCTAGGCCCCGATCTTCTTCGCAATGCGCCGGGCCGCCGCATTGTGCATCAGGACCGAGACCACCAGCAGCAGATTCAGCACTACGGCCTGATAGGCCATGTAATACAGTGGCGTGCCGGCAAACATCGACAGGCCCAGCACGATCGCCCGCGGGTTCGGTCCCAATACCTTGCAGATAAACAGCAGCGGCGGCGCATCGGCCCGAACGGCAGCGGCAATTTCGGCCAGCCGGGCCGGATCGCCCTGGGCGGCGTCAACAGCGGCATCAATCCGCAGCGCTTGCGGCGTCATCCCGCTGGCGGCATTGAGGTAGAACGAAACCAGCAACCCGAACGGGCTCTTGGCTGTGGCGGAATCGGACTGGCCGTGACTATGGCGAAGCCATGGCGTGCCGAACACCCACCACTGATACTGGCGGCGCTGAACCTCAACATGGTTTGACTGCACGGCATGGCTGACCCCGGCGATTACCAGGAGTATCCAGCCAGTGCTGCCGCTGAACAGGCCAGCCTGGTGCGAAAGTAGCCAACCCAGGATCAGGTACAGCACGATGTGGCTGCCATAATCGCAGAGCCCGTCAACCATCTCGCCAATCGGGCTGGAGCGGCCAGTCATTCGTGCAAGATCGCCATCGGCGCCGTCGACAACATGCCAGCCCATGTGCAGTGCCATGCCCAGCGCCGCACCAACCGGCCAGGCCAGGTTGGCATAGACGACGCCGGCGGCGACAACCATCAGCGCGCCGAATACCGAAACCATATTGGGGGTGATCGGCGTGTGGGCCAGGCCCCGCGCCAGTTGCCAGGCGAGCGGATGGTAAAGGTAATGGTTAAGCGGATCTTGCAGCTCGCGCGGGCGCTGCGGCCGTGCTGGCTTGCCCCGCTTTACGCCTGCTATGGCCTGTTCCACTGTCGCTCCCGCCTTGCTTTGCCGGGCCTGTAGCCCGCATTTCCCTTAGCGGTGCAAGGGCCCGTCTCACAAGAGCAAGACGGCGGATTTGCCACGGGCAGGAATGGTGCTATGCTTGTAAGCCTGCATTGCGCAGGTACACCCACTGATTGTGGCGGTATCCCCCTAGGAAACTGCCGGATTCGGGGCTGGATCAGGGATTGCTGACGGTGGCCTTTGCCCACCGCCCGTTCCCCTATTCGGCTTGACCTGCGCCAAACTTCTTGCTTTTGGCGCGCGATATCACATCGGCGCGGCCTTGATTGAGGCCGCGCTGCGCCGTTCGAGAAGGATTTAAACCTAATGAAGCCGATCAAGGTCGCCATTATCGGTGTTGGCAACTGCGCCAGCTCGTTGGTCCAGGGTGTTACGTACTATCGCCAGAACAACTCTTCGCAGGGCCTGATCCACGACAAGATCGGCGGCTTCGGCGCTGGTGACGTAGATTTCGTGCTCGGCGTCGATGTCGATGCCCGCAAGGTTGGTCTGGATATTGCCGAAGCAATCTTCGCCAAGCCCAACAACACCGCCGTGTTCCAGGCCGAAGTGCCCGCAACTGGCACCAAGGTCATCATGGGCAAGGTCTCTGACGGCGTTGCCCCGCACATGACCACGGTCGGTGAAAAGGGCTTCATCGTTTCTGACGAAGCCGAAGCCGATCACGCCCGCATCGTTCAGGCGATCAAGGAATCGGGCGCCGAAGTGCTCGTCAATTTCCTGCCGGTCGGTTCGCAGCAGGCTACTGAGTTCTACATGAACTGCGCGCTGGAAGCTGGCGTCGCCGTGGTGAACTGCATGCCGGTGTTCATCGCCAGCAACCCGGAATGGGAAGCCAAGTTCCGCGCCAAGAATCTGCCGATCGTGGGTGACGACATCAAGGCCCAGGTTGGCGCCACGATTGTCCACCGCGTGCTGTCCAGCCTGTTCGCCGCTCGCGGCGTAACGGTTGAGCGGACTTACCAGCTCAACACCGGCGGCAACACCGACTTCATGAACATGCTGGACCGTCAGC
>CAZNFV010000134.1:0-5986 GCA_964572445.1 uncultured Novosphingobium sp.
GGTCAGGTCCGGAAGGAAGCAGCCACAACGGGTTGCGGCGGGTCGGCCGGCTCCTATTCCTCCATTCGACAATCGGTGCGGCAACGCCTACCTAGGATGCGATGGACGATTCACCCGATATCTTCGCCGACGAACCCGAGGACGACGCCCCGAGCGCGGCCGATCTTGAGGCTGCGGGGCAGGAATCGATGTTCGGTGCGCCCGAACTGGCACCACAGCCGATAGTCGCACCTGCGGCCGCTCCTTTTGCCACGCCAGCCGCGCCGAAGGCCGTTGCGGCACAGCCCTATCGCGTGCTGGCCCGCAAGTATCGTTCGCAGACCTTTGCTGAACTGATTGGTCAGGACGCAATGGTCCAGACCCTGGCCAACGCGATCAAGCGTGACCGGCTGGCCCATGCCTTCCTGATGACGGGCATTCGCGGGGTAGGAAAAACCTCGACCGCGCGGCTGATTGCCAAGGCCCTGAACTGTGTCGGTCCGGATGGGCAGGGCGGCCCGACTATCGATCCCTGCGGGCAGTGCGAGCCATGCCTGGCGATTGCCGAAGGGCGGCATATCGATGTGATCGAGATGGACGCCGCCAGCCACACCGGCGTTGACGACGTGCGCGAGATTATTGAGGCGGTACGCTATGCCGCGGTCTCGGCGCGCTACAAGATCTATATTATCGACGAAGTTCACATGCTGTCGCGCAACGCGTTCAACGCCTTGCTCAAGACGCTGGAAGAACCGCCGCCGCACGTGAAGTTCCTGTTCGCGACCACCGAAGTGGACAAGCTGCCGGTCACCGTGCTGTCGCGCTGCCAGCGGTTCGATCTGAAGCGCATTTCGGCGGAACTGCTGGCCAGCCACTTTGCGATGATCTGCGCCAAGGAAAACGTTGAGGCTGAGGCTGAGGCCCTGGCGATGATTGCCGCTGCGGCCGATGGTTCGGTTCGCGATGGTCTGTCGATCCTCGATCAGGCGATTGCCCATGCCGATCTGGGCGGGGACGGCAAGGTTAGTGCCGCTCAGGTCCAGGATATGCTGGGGCTGGCTGACAAGACCGTGCAGCGCCGGTTGTTCGCGGCTTTGATTGGCGGCGATTCGGCTGGTCTGCTCGATCTGATCGATCAACAATTCGCGCTGGGGGTTGAGCCACCGGCATTGCTGCGCGGCGCGCTTGAGCTAACGCACCGGGTAACGCTGGCCCAACTGGGTCGGGATGAATCTTCCTACTCTGAAGAAGAGCGTGCCGCTGTCAGCGAATGGGCCCAGCGGATGTCGGCCGGCCAACTGCATCGCCTGTGGCAATTGCTGCTGAAGGGGCATGACGAGGTCAAGACTGCACCGGACCCGCTGATCGCAGCGCGCATGGCGCTGCTGCGGGTGCTGCATGCATCTGACCTGCCCGATCCCGGCACGCTGGCGAAGCATCTGGAAAGCGCCTTTGCCAATGCACCGCGCGTTGAAGGTCCGGCATCGGCAGCCCAGTCCACCGCCCCTTCGGCGGCGATGGGGTGGGAGCAGCTGATTGAGACGGTTGATCGGTCAGGTCAGCTTCGCGTGGCGCAGGTGATGCGTGACTGGGTGCGGCTGATCGCGCTGGCTCCAGGCGAACTGACCTATGCGGTTGCGCCGGGTTACCCGGGCGATATCGGGCCAGAGCTGCGCGATGCGATCCTGCGCGCGACAGGCGAACGCTGGACGGTACAACGTGGCGAGGGCGATGGCGCGCCAACTCTGCGCGAACAGGCCGAAGCGCTTAAGGCGGCCGAAGCTGAAGAATTGCGCCGCCATCCGCTGGTCGAGGCTGCCTTTGCAGCCTTCCCGCAGGCCGAGATTGTCGAAGAACAGCCCGAAGCGCGCGTTGCAAGCGCGGGTGGCAGCAAGTGGAGAAACTGACGTGAAGTCGATGGAAGAGATGCTCAAAGCCGCTCAGCAGGCCGCCGAGACCATCCAGAAGCAGATGACCGAAAGCCAGACCAAGCTGGACGGGATCGAAGTTGAGGGCCGCGCTGGCGGTGGTCTCGTCACGATCCGCGCCTCAGCCAAGGGCCGGATCATCGGCGTCAATATCGATGACAGCCTGCTCAAGACTGAAGAGAAGGGTATCCTCGAAGACCTGATCGCCGCAGCATTCAACGATGCCCGCGCCAAGGCCGACGACGTGGCCGGTCAGGAAATGGCCCGGATGCAGTCCGGCATGGGCCTGCCGCCTGGTTTCAAACTGCCAGGGATGTAGCTCCTCACCGCCCGGTGTCTTGTTTCTGCGCAGCTCGCTGTGGCAGGAACAGGACCAAGGCGAGGATGATACCAGCAAGGATGAGCGAGATCATGGGGCGGCCGATGTCCAGGCCGCCACTTGCCAGAGGCTTGTCGAGAAAATCGCCGATCGTTGCGCCAAGCGGGCGGGTTAGAATGAAGGCCGCCCAAAACAGAACGATCGGGCTTGCCTTGTTGCGCAGGTACAGGACGGCAATCGCCGCCAGCGCCGCGCCAAAGATCACTGCTCCGCCCAGATAGCCCGGCCCGGAATCTGCCACCCAATCGCCGAGCGCAGTCCCCAGCGTTTGCGAAAATGTGATGGTCCCCCAGTAGAAGCACTCCGTCTTTGGAGAAGCCACTGTGTTGACGTTGACGGTCCCGCAGGCACGGTGCCAGGAAAACAGAGTGCCGATTACAAGGCCGGACAACAGCAGCGAGCCGCCGGGATATCCAATGCCAAGCGACCGCGTGGCAAAATCTGCCATGGTCGTGCCCGCTGTGGTGGAGGCGATGATCGTCGCCCAATAGATTACCGGGTGAAACTGCCGGGTGCCGACTTGGATGGCGACCAGCGCCAGCAGCGGAATGATGAAGATTACACTGCTGGCCAGGTAACCAAAGTCATAGGTCATCGATAAGGCGTCACCGCCGGTTTCGCCCAAGGTGGTCGCCAGCACCTTGATAATCCAGAAGCCGAGCGTCACGGCCGGGACCTTCGCGGCAATCTCGGCCTGGTCGTGCGGCGTGTTCATCGGATTAGGTGTCAACGCGCCGGTTCGATCTTTGCGCCGCCCTTGATCACCGCTGCTGGGTGTTCCAGCAAACGGACGTTCGCCAGTGGATCGCCTGCTACGGCCACCATATCAGCATAGCGCCCCGGGGCGATCTGCCCGACATCGGCTTCCTGGCCCAGCGCCTGCGACGCAGTGATTGTCGCCGCGCGGATCGCGTCGAGCGGGGCCATCCCGTATTGCACCATGACTGCGAATTGCTGGCCGACCTGGCCATGCGGCATCACCCCAGCGTCTGAGCCGAAGACCATCCTGACGCCAGCTTTGAAGGACTTGCGGAAGTTATCGCGCTGGATCTGGGCGACTTCGCGGTCTTTGCGCAGGTTGTCTTCCAGCACGCCGTTCTTCTTGCCTTCCGCCTGGGTATAGTCGGTGTTCTTGATATCCATGCTGAAATAGACCGGCTTGGTGCGAGCAGCGGCCAGTTTGATGCCTTCATCGTCGACCAGGCTGACATGTTCGATCGTATCGATGCCGGCCTTGATCGCGGCCTTGATCCCCGCTGCGCCGTGCGCGTGTGCGGCAACCTTCAGGCCCCACATCTGCGCTTCATCGACAATGGCACGAAGTTCGCTTTCGCTCAGTTGCTGTTGCCCCGGCTCGGTATTGCGGCTGAAGACGCCGCCGGTGGCGCAGACCTTGATCACCTCGGCGCCAAACTTGCGCTGGCGGCGGACCTGATAGCGCAGTTCCTCCTCGCCATCGCCGACGCCTTCTTCCTTTTTAGCCTTTTCCAGCGAGGGCGGCAGGAAGGTGGAATCGCAGTGCCCGCCGGTTGCCCCCAGGGCATAGCCGGCCGGCACGATCCGTGGACCGATGGCATAGCCGTTGGCGATGGCCTGCTTCAAGCCGATATCATTGCGATTGCCGGAACCGACATTGCGGACCGTGGTGAAGCCGGCGTCCAGCATGGCCCGGGCATTGCCCACGGCAGTCATGGCAAAAAAGCTGTCGGTGAATTCAAGCCCGCGATAACCGCCGATGTCGGCTGGTCCATCAAGGTGAACGTGCATGTCGATCAAGCCAGGAACCAAGGTCTTACCGGGCAGGTCCACATGATCAACTTCTGCAGAGAATTTGACCGTCCGCGCATCGGCGATGCTGGTGATCCGGCCTGCATCGTCAACGAAGATCGCCGGATGCTCAACATAGGTTCCCTTGGCTACATCGAGATAGCGATCAGCAGTGATCACTACCGATTTGGCGAACGCCGGGGCAGCTAAAGCGGCGGCGGCAATCGAAAGCGAAAGGGCAAGGCGCTTCATCGGTAATAATCTCCACGGATAGCCCGGCTGTGATGCTTGGTTCGTACGCGAATAGCAATCCCGCGCCGTCCACAGGCCTGAAAGCGCCACCCATTGCACCGTCCATGGGGCAACCCCATATCGCGGCTCAAGGCTTAGATTCACCCGGACGGCGCTATCAGGCGCTGGATCAATGACGGATACCCACATGCAACTGCTTCCCCTGCTGCCCCTGCGTGACATCGTTGTGTTCCCCGGCATGGTGGTGCCGTTGTTCGTTGGCCGTGAGAAATCGGTTGCGGCGCTTGAGGCGGCGATGGCGGGAGACAAGGATATTTTCCTGCTCGCCCAGCTGGACCCCGGTTGCGACGATCCGGATTCCGATGATCTTTATGACATTGGCGTGATCGCCACGGTTCTGCAGTTGCTTAAACTGCCGGATGGCACCGTCCGTGTGCTGGTTGAAGCGCGCCAGCGCGGGCGGCTTGAAGACTTGCGGCTTGAGAGCAGTGGCGCGGGTGAACTCGTCGTTGCCGGGGTTGAGGCAATTGATCAGCCTGAAGCCAGCGGCAACGAAGTTGAGGCGATGATGCGCTCGGTCGTCGATGCCTTCGCCGAATATGCCAAGCTCAACAAGAAGCTCCCGCAGGAAGCCGGCGAGAACCTGGGAGAGATTACCGAAGCATCGCAGCTGGCGGACGCCGTAGCTGCGCACATCCAGACCAAGGTGGCCGACAAGCAGGCCATGCTGAGCGAGAACGATCCGCTCAAGCGGCTGGAGATGGCGCATTCCTTCATGGAAGGTGAACTGGGCGTGCTCCAGGTGGAGCGGCGCATTCGCGGGCGGGTCAAGCGCCAGATGGAGAAGACCCAGCGCGAATATTATCTCAATGAACAGCTCAAGGCGATCCAGCAGGAGCTGGGCGGTGAAGATGCCGGTGAAGGCAACGAACTGCAGGAGCTGCAGGAAAAGATCGATCGCCTGAAGCTGTCAAAGGAAGCCCGCGCCAAGGCCAATGCCGAGCTGAAGAAGCTGCGCACGATGCAGCCGATGAGCGCCGAGGCGACTGTCATCCGCAATTACCTCGACGTATTGCTGGGGCTGCCCTGGGGCAAGCGTTCGAAGCTGAAGCGCGATATTCCAGCGGCGCAGGCGGTGCTTGATGCCGATCACTTCGCACTGGAAAAGGTCAAGGACCGGATTGTCGAATATCTGGCGGTTCAGGCTCGCACCAACAAGCTGAAGGGACCGATCCTGTGTCTCGTCGGTCCTCCGGGCGTCGGCAAGACATCGCTGGGTAAGTCGATCGCCAAGGCTACCGGACGTCAGTTCATTCGCCAGTCGCTGGGCGGTGTGCGCGATGAAGCGGAAATCCGCGGCCATCGCCGCACCTATATCGGTTCGCTGCCGGGCAAGATCGTCAGCAACCTGCGCAAGGCTGGAACCAGCAATCCGCTGTTCCTGCTGGATGAGATTGACAAGCTGGGTCAGGATTTCCGCGGCGATCCGGCCTCGGCCCTGCTTGAGGTGCTCGATCCCGAACAGAACGGCAAGTTCCAGGACCATTATCTTGAGCTGGACTATGACCTGTCGGACGTGATGTTCGTCTGCACGGCCAACAGTCTTAATCTGCCGCAGCCGCTGCTCGACCGCATGGAGATCATCCGGCTTGAAGGCTATACCGAAGACGAAAAGGTTGAG
>CAZNFV010000135.1:0-5984 GCA_964572445.1 uncultured Novosphingobium sp.
TTGAAGCGCTTGATCGAGCCCGAGATGGTCTTCCAGTTGGTGAGCATGCCGCCCAACCAGCGGTGGTTGACATAGTGCTGGCCCGAAGCGCGAGCGGCCTGAGCAATCGGCTCCTGCGCCTGACGCTTGGTGCCAACGAACAGCACCTTACCGCCGGCCTGGACCGTGGCAGAGATGAAGTCGAGCGCACGGGCCATCAGCGGCACGGTCTGCGACAGGTCAAGGATGTGGATGCCGTTGCGGGCGCCGAAGATGTACGGCTTCATCCGCGGGTTCCAGCGGTGGGTCTGGTGGCCGAAGTGAGCGCCGGCCTCGATCAATTGCTGCATGGTGACGACTGGTGCCGCCATAAATAATTCCTTTCCGGTTTACTGCCTCTGGAAAGCTGGGACCGTGCGGCCAAGGCGAACCTAGGTCTTCCGCTGCGGAACCGGGATGTGTGCTTCCCATGTGGATTTGCCTTCACCAGAGGGAATGCCCGGATCAAGCGGAGCCGCCCTTAACGGCTCAAGGCCGCAGAATCCAGCCCTAAAGCGCAACGCCCCGGCAAGATGCACAGCGCCCGCGCAAAAACCCGCTTGACAGGATAGAACAAAAAGAGAACATTGCGTCTCATCGGGGAACAGCCGCTGTTCCTCCACATGGTTATCAACAGGAAGTCCACAGGACAATGCCCAGTTTGGGTCCAGTCCTGAAGCTAAGGAATGACACGATGGTCGCGCTTCTGATCCTTGCCCTCACCGTCCTCTCGCTTTCGGCCGGTGCTATTGCCGCCAGCTGGCAGCATTACGGACAGGCAGCACTTTCCGCGCGCCAGGAACAGCGCGATTGCCCGCAGATGCGCGAAGTGCGGTTCCAGATTGTTGAATATGGCGCGAAGCCCGGTGGCCGGGTCATCGCCCTGCCAATCAGGAAGAAGCTGGCCCCTGCCCGGTTTCCTCAGCCGCTGCGCGCTGCCGCGTAACCCGGCCGTACAGCGCCACCCCTACGGGCAGCGACGCCAGGTACACCACGCAGAACGCCACCAGCGTCCACCACGGCTCGGTCAATAACGCCGCACCGATCAGGCCGACGAAAGCCAGCAGTTCCAGCCGGACCGACCGGCGCGGCCGCAGCCGCCCCCAGGTTAGCGTCGGCACGGCCGAGATCAGCAGGAAGCCCACGAAGACCAGCCAGGCACCAACCACCAGCGGCTCGCGCACTTCCTCACGGCCGGTTGCGATCCACAGGTACATCGGCAGGAATGCCAAGCCAGCACCCAAGGGGGCCGGAACTCCGGTCAGGAACCCAGCGGCCTTGCGCGGCTCATCGGCCATATCAAGCCGGGCGTTGAAGCGGGCCAGACGCAGCGCGCAGCCAATCGCAAAGGCCAGCGCCGCGAACCAGCCAAGCCGAGGCAAGTCTTGCAGCGACCACAGAAACAGGATCAACGCCGGAGCCACGCCGAACGAAACGTTGTCGGCCAGGCTGTCCAGCTCTGCCCCAAAGCGTGATTGAGCGTTCAGCAGCCGGGCGATTCGCCCGTCGATCCCGTCAAGCACCCCGGCGAGAACCACGGCGAAGATCGCCTTTTCCCATTCACCGGTAATTGCGAACCGAATGCTGGTCAGCCCCATGCACAGCGCGGCGGCCGTAATCGCATTGGGCACCATCGCCCGCAGCGTCAGACCCCCGCGCAGTGTTGGATCGGTCACTGGCTGATACCCTCAAGCAGCAAGGCCTGGCCAAGTTCCGCCAGCACAGTCTCGCCCGCGATAATCTTCTGGCCGAGCAGCACGCGCGGCTCCGTTCCGGCCGGCAGGTAGACATCGACCCGGCTACCAAAGCGAATCAGCCCGACTCTCTGGCCCACGGCCAGCATGTCACCCGGCTTGACGAATGGAACGATCCGCCGCGCGATCAACCCGGCAATCTGCGTAAAGCCGATCGCCACGCCATCGCCGCGTTCGATCAGGATGTGCTGGCGTTCGTTTTCTTCACTCGCCTTGTCGAGATCGGCGTTCATGAACTTGCCGGGCATATAGACCACCCGGCGCACCGTGCCGCCGATCGGGGCGCGGTTGATGTGCACATCGAACACCGACATGAAGATCGAAATGCGCGTGACCAGTCCCGGGGCCAGGCCCTGTGTGCCACTGCCATCATCGGTAACCAGCTCACGCGGGGGCTCAACCTGCTGGATCAGCGTGACCAGGCCATCGGCCGGCGCGACGATAAAGCGGTCTTCCTGCGGAACCACCCGCACCGGATCGCGGAAGAAGGCGCAGATCCCCAGCACCAGGAAGCCCAGCGGCCAGGCCAGCGTTTCCCACGCAAAAAAGGCCGCCGCAAAGCTCGCCACCGCAGCGATGGCGGCGAACTTGTGTGCTTCGGGATGGATGCGCGGCCACTGCCAGGTGGCTTCACCGCGTCCGCGGTTGTCGAGAATCTCGTTGGCCATGAATCAGGCTACCTTGCGCAGGAAAACGGTGCCAGCAGAATAGCCTGCGCCGAACGAGCAGATCAGCGCGGTATCGCCGCCGACCAGATCGCTATTGTGAAGATGAAACGCGATAATCGATCCCGCGCTTGAAGTGTTGCCATAGGTATCGAGCACAGTCGGGCTTTCGTCCTCATCCGCCTCATGCCCCAGCACGCGCTGTGAGATAAGCCGGTTCATGCCCGAATTGGCCTGATGCAGCCACAGCCGGCGCAGCGCGGTGGGATCGATGCCCAGCTCGCCCGCATGATCGACGATCATTGTTGCGACCATCGGCACCACTTCCTTGAACACTTTGCGCCCTTCCTGGACGAACAACTTGTCCGGCGTGCCGATGGTTTCCGGCGTCGCGCTGTTAAGGAAGCCAAAGTTGTTGCGGATATTGTTGGAGAACACGGTCTTCAGCCGCGTGCCGACGATTTCCCAGTGCTGGGCCGGAGCCACATCGCGCGCCTCGACCAGCACGGCGGTGGCCACGTCACCAAAGATGAAGTGGCTGTCGCGGTTCTTCATGTTGTTGTGGCCGGTGCAGATTTCCGGGCTGACCACCAGGACCGAGCGGGCATTGCCCGAACGGATGAAATCAGCCGCCGTCTGGATGCCAAAGGTGGCCGACGAACAGGCAACGTTCATATCGAATGCAAAGCCTTCAATCCCCAGCGCCTGCTGGATCTCGATCGCCATTGCCGGATAGGCCCGCTGCATATTGGACGCGGCGCAGAGCACGGCATCAACATCCTTGGGATCGCGCCCGATTGACTGCAACGCATCAAGCGCCGCTTTCACGCCAATCTCGGCCATCACCGATATTTCGTCATTCGACCGTTCCGGCCAGCGTGGCCCCATGCATTCCGGGTCCAGCGTCGAAGCCTTGCTCATCACATGGCGCGATTTGATCCCGCTGGCCTTTTCGATGAACTCGGCGGAACTGGGTTGCAGTTCCTCGACTTCTCCGGCCGCAATGGCTGCTGCATTGCGGGAATTGTGAAGTTCCACATAGGCGTTGAAGCTGGCGACGAGCTCGTCGTTGGAGATTGTCTCGGCCGGGGTGTAGAGGCCCGTTGCCGAGATCACAGGGGTAATTTGGGTCATGGCGCGGCTTCCTATCGGGCACGAAGGCACACGACAAGTCGATTGGCCCATTGACAGCACGCCTTACCTTGTCCAAAGGCCCGCTCTCTCGGCCGGAAGGTCCCCTTGGGGGCCGCATTCCGGGGAAACCCGGCACCGGCAAGTGGTGTGGACAGGTGGCCGAGTGGTTAAAGGCAGCAGACTGTAAATCTGCCCGCGCAAGCGTACGCTAGTTCGAATCTAGCCCTGTCCACCACCATCCCCTAGTGAGACCGCATCAACAGGGGATTCGCCGAATGAGCACCAACCGTGACACCAAGCCCAGCCGTGCCCTTCGTGGCCGCGCCGGCCGCATGCAAGGCGGCCGCGGTTCTGGCCGCGCCAGCGCCGGCGCTGTGCGCCTGTGGGGCCGCCACGCGGTTGAAGCTGCGCTGAAAAACCCGGATCGGAACCACCGCAAACTGTGGGCCACGCGTGAAGGCGTCGCTTCGCTCGATGGTGAACTGCCGGCAGACTTCATTGTCGAATATGCCCAGGCGGCCGATTTGGCCCGACTCGTCGCCCGCGATGCACCGCACCAGGGTCTGGTGCTGGAATGCGACGCGCTGGAAGATCGCTTTCTGGATGAAGTGATGCAGGGTGATCCGGCCCGTCCGCTGGTCGTTCTTGATCAGGTGACCGATCCGCACAATGTCGGCGCGATCATGCGTTCGGCTGCGGCGTTCAATGCCGCTGCGATTGTTACGCAGGACCGCCACTCGCCGCCCGAATCCGGAACCCTGGCCAAGAGTGCGTCAGGCGCACTGGAGCTGGTGCCCTGGGTCCGCGTGGTCAACCTGGCCCGCGCGATGGAGGAAATGGCTGAAGCTGGCTACTGGCGCATCGGGCTTGATGGCGCAGGCAAGTCCACCCTGGCGGAGGCCCTGCCGGCCGGCCCGGTCGCGCTGGTGCTCGGCGCGGAAGGTGAAGGCATGCGCCACAATATCACCCAGCATTGCGACGCGATTGCCCGCCTGCCGATGACCGGCGCGGTGGAAAGCCTCAACGTCTCCAACGCCGCCGCGATCTCGCTCTACGCGCTTGCGAGCCGCCCGCAGGACTGACCGCCATGGCCCATCCAGTTTCGCCGCTCGCCCGCCCCTTCCCCGCGATTCCAGCGATTGCCGGCGCTACGCCGCGCATTGCCCGCGCCGGGTACAAGGACTGGGGCCGCTGCGATCTGACATATGTCGAGTTTGCGCCCGGCACGGTTGTCGCCGGAGTCTTCACCCGCAACGTCTGCTGCTCTTCCGAAGTTGAGCTGGGCCGTCAGAATGTAGCGCAGGGACGGGCTCGGGCGCTGGTGGTCAATGCTGGCAATTCGAACGCCTTTACCGGCTATCGCGGGCGCGAAGCCGTGGAAGCGATCATGGCCCAGGTCAGCGCGCACCTTGGCTGCCCGCAGGAACAGGTCTTCGTCTCCTCCACCGGGGTGATCGGCGTCCCCCTGCCCAAGGACAAGGCCAAGGTCGGGATCGAAGCTGCCCTGCTGGCCGAACCTTGCGACTGGGAAGCCGCCGCCAACACGATCGGCACCACCGATACCTTTGCCAAGGGCGCGATGGCCCAGGCGGTGGTTGATGGCCGGACGGTGACGCTGGGGGCGATCATCAAGGGCAGCGGCATGATCGCGCCCGATATGGCGACCATGCTCGGCTATGTCTTCACCGACGCGGCGGTTGAACCGGCGTTCCTGCAAACCCTGCTCACCGCCGCCAACCAGCGGACTTTTTCCTGCATCACGGTCGATAGCGATACCTCGACCAGCGACACCGTGCTGGCCTTTGCCACGGGCGCAGCCGGCAATTCCCCGCTGGCGTCATTCGACAGCCCCGGCGCCGATGCCTTTGCCGCTGCACTGGACGATGTCTGCCGGCAAATGGCGCACCTGGTCGTGCGCGATGGCGAAGGCGCGCAGAAGTTCATCGCCGTCACCGTGAGCGGCGCCGTCAGCGACGATAGCGCCCGCACGGTCGGGCTCGCCATCGCCAACTCGCCGCTGGTCAAAACCGCCATCGCCGGGGAAGATGCCAACTGGGGCCGCGTTGTCATGGCCGTGGGCAAGGCTGGCGAACCGGCCGACCGTGACCGCTTGTCCATCGGCTTCGGCGGCACCTGGGCGGCGCGCGATGGGCAACCGCTGGCCGATTATGATGAGGCGCCGGTGGCCGCTCACCTGAAAGGACAGGACATCTCAATCGAGGTTGACCTGGGCCTGGGCGCAGGGCGCGCCACGGTCTGGACCTGCGACCTGACTCACGGCTACATTTCGATCAACGCGGATTACCGTTCATGAGCGCGGCGCTCGACGCGGCGGTGCTGGCGGTCATCAAGGATGCCTCGGCCCGCGCGGTGATGCCGCGTTACCAGCAGCTGGAAGCGCACGAGGTGATCG
>CAZNFV010000136.1:0-1579 GCA_964572445.1 uncultured Novosphingobium sp.
GAATTCGATGTCCTGCATGTCGCGGTAATGCTGTTCGAGCAGCTCAAACACCCCGGCGAGCTCAGCATAAGCGTCTGGCATGGCTTCTTCCATGCTCAGCGCCTTGGCCCCGGCGCGGGTCCGCGCGGCCTTGGTCAGGTATTGCGGGGTGCGGATACCCGCCACCACGTCTTCGCCCTGCGCGTTGACCAGCCATTCGCCGTAATAGGCCTTCTCGCCCGTTGCCGGATCGCGGGTAAAGGCCACGCCGGTGGCCGAAGTATCGCCCATATTGCCAAAGACCATCGCCTGGACGTTGACTGCAGTGCCCCAATCGCCGGGGATGTCGTTCAACCGGCGATAGACCTTGGCCCGGTCTGAATCCCAGCTATCGAACACTGCGCGGATCGCACCCCACAGCTGTTCTTGCGGATCCTGCGGAAACGAACGGCCCAGCTCGCTTTCAACGATGCCTTTGTACTCTTCGACCAGCGCCTGCCAGTGCTGCGCCTCCATCTCAACATCGGCGTAGAAGCCGTTGTCTTCCTTGGCGATCTCCAGAGCATCTTCGAACTGGTGATGATCGAGCCCTAGCACTACGTCCGAATACATCTGGATGAAGCGGCGGTAGCTGTCCCAGGCAAAGCGTTCATCGCCCGATGACGCTGCCAGCCCTTCGACCGTGGCGTCATTGAGCCCAAGGTTGAGGACCGTGTCCATCATTCCCGGCATGGAGACCCGCGCGCCGGAACGGACCGAGACGAGCAGCGGATCGGCGGGATCACCAAACTTTTTGCCAACAGCACTTTCAATATGACGGAGAGCCACTTGCACATCAGACTTCAGAGCAGCTGAGAAGTCTGAGCCTTCAGCCAGATAGCGGACGCATTCTTCGGTGGTGATCGTGAAGCCCGGGGGAACTGGCAGGCCGATGCCGGCCATTTCAGCCAGGTTGGCACCCTTGCCACCGACGATGGTCTTGTCCTTCGCCCTGGGATCAGTGTCGCTTACCCCGCCGCCGAAAGCGAATACGTATGCAGTCATGGAAATCCGCCACTGTTGGAACCGGCGATTCGGGTGCCGATGTGGTGCGTTCCTAACCTTCGATCTTTCCGAAGTCAGCCACTTTGTGCACTGCAGCACGAAATGCGGACAGCAAGTTCAGACGAGCCGTGCGCTTCGCCGGATCAGCGTCATTCACCGTAACCGCTTCGAAGAAGGCATCGATTGGTGCGCGCAACGAGGCCAGCGCAGCCATTGCTGCAGCGAAGTCTTCGGCTGCCACCGCCCTGGCCGCCGCCGGACCAGCCTGATCCAGCGCATCGATCAGCGCCTTTTCAGCGGGTTCGGGGGTGTAGGAAAGCGAGTTTTGCATGGCGATCCGTTCGCGCATGGCATGGGCAACGTCAGGATCATCGACCATGGCAAAGGGATCTTCCTCGCCATCCCGGGGAATGCGGGTGCCATTGCCGGTATCGCCCCAGTTTTCCTTCTTCAGGATATTGGCGGCACGCTTGTAGCCGGCCAGCAGGTTGGTGCCGTCTTCGGTGCCGACGAAGGCCTGGAGTGCATGGACCCGAGCCAGCAGGCGAACGAGATC
>CAZNFV010000136.1:1679-5955 GCA_964572445.1 uncultured Novosphingobium sp.
ACCGGCGCGGTCGGGACGTCGTCGCCCTGCCCCACTGGCTTGTAGTGGTCGCGAATGGCGTCGGCGACGGCATCGCCCAGCCCTTCGGCACGAGCGTAATAGCCGCCCATCAGGCCCTGAAGCTCGGGAAATTCGCCAACCATTTCGGTGACGAGGTCTGCCTTGCACAGCCGCGCAGCGCGTTCAGCCTCATCGGCCAGTGCAGCGCGAGCCCCCGCGGAGGCGGGGGTCTCAGGCGAGGCCAGGCTTGATGGCCTGAGGTCCCCGCCTTCGCGGGGATTCACAATCCCTGCTTCGACCAGCCAGCGCGCCAGCTTGGCAACCCGCTCAACCTTGTCAGCCACCGAGCCGAGCTTTTCGTGGAAGGTAATCCGCTCCAGCTTTTTCGCATGGTCGGACAGCGCCGTCTTGCGATCCTGCTGCCAGAAGAAGCGCGCATCGGACAGGCGCGCGGCGAGGACTTTGCGGTTACCCGCGACAATCGCTTCGCCGCCATCAACGGCAGCGATATTGGCAGTGCAGACGAAGGCATTGGCAAGTTCCTGCTTCCCCGCGGAGGCGGGGATCTCAGGCGACTGTGCGCTGCGGCCTGAGGCCCCCGCCTGCGCGGGGGCTCGCGTGCAAACAAAATACTTCTGGTTGGTGCGCGCCGTCAGCTGGATCACTTCGGGCGTCACTTCGAGGAATTGATCGTCAAAGCGGCCCAGCAGCGGCACCGGCCATTCGGTCAGCCCGGCGTTCTCGATTACCAGGCCTTCGTCTTCAACCAGCGTCAGACCAGCAGCGGCAGCGGCTTCGCTGGCCTTGGCGCGGATCAGGTCCTGCCGCTCGGCATGGTCAACAATGACATGCGCGGCGCGCAGCTTGGCGGCGTAATCATCAACGCCAGCGATGCTGATCTCGCCAGCCGAATGGAAGCGGTGGCCCTTGGTCAGGCGGTCGGCGCGAATACCGCCCACTTCGCAATCCACCACCTGCCCATCGAACAGGGCGATGATCGCGGAGAGCGGACGCACCCAGCGCAGGCTTTCCGTGCTGCTGGAGCCACTGCCCCAGCGCTGCGACTTGGGCCAGGGGAACGCGCGGATGATCGCCGGGACTGCTTCGGCAAGCACTTCGGCCGTCGCCCGGCCCGGCTTATCGGTGATCGCAAACAGCACGCCATCGCGCTCAACCAATTGGTCTTCGCTCAGCCCGGTCTTGCGCAGGAAGCCTTCCAGCGCTTGCGGCGGAGCGCCAACGCGCGGCCCCTTCACTTCCTCCGATACCGCGGCCGTTGCAGCGGGCAAGCCGCGGGCAATCAGCGCGAGGCGGCGCGGCGTGGACCAGACGGTGATCTCGCCCACGGCCACGCCGGCGGCGTCCATTTCCTTACGAAACAGCTTTTCCAGATCAGCGCGCGCGCCGGCCTGCATCCGCGCGGGGATTTCCTCAGAGCGCAGTTCGAGAAGGAAATCGCGCGCCTCATTGGTCGCGCCGGAGGCAAGCCGGTCGCTCATACTGTCCACCCCGGGAAGTCCTTCTCCCATTGAGCCTTGTTCTTCTCGATCCACGCCTGGCACGATCCCTTGGCGAGATCGCGCACCCGGCCGATGTAGCTGGCGCGTTCCTGTACGGAGATCACACCGCGGGCCTGCAGCAGGTTAAACAGGTGGCTGGCCTCAATCGCCTGGTCATAGGCTGCGAGCGGCACCTCGGCGGCGATGCAGCGCTGGCACTCGGCCTCGGCGTGCTGGAACCCTTTGAACAGCTGTTCGGTGTCTGCCACTTCGAAATTGTATTTCGAGTGTTCCTGCTCATTCTTCAGGAAGACCTGGCCATAGGTCACGCCTTCATTGTTGAAGGCCAGATCATAGACGTTGTCGACGCCCTGGATGTACATAGCCAGACGCTCAAGTCCATAGGTCAGCTCGCCCGCAACAGGCTTGCAATCAAAGCCGCCCATCTGCTGGAAATAGGTGAACTGGGTCACTTCCATTCCATCGCACCAGACTTCCCAGCCCAGCCCCCAGGCGCCCAGCGTCGGGCTTTCCCAGTCATCTTCGACAAAGCGAATGTCGTGCGCCAGCGGATCAACGCCGATTTCGGCCAGGGATTGCAGGTAAAGCTCCTGCAGGTTCTCCGGGTTCGGCTTCAGGATCACCTGATACTGGTAATAGTGCTGCAGCCGGTTCGGGTTCTCACCATAACGGCCATCGGTCGGCCGACGGCTGGGCTGGACATAGGCGGCTTTCCAAGGCTCCGGCCCCAAGGCGCGCAGCGTGGTCGCGGGGTGAAAGGTGCCTGCCCCCATGCGCATGTCATAGGGCTGCAGAATCAGGCATCCCTGCGCGCTCCAGAACGCGTGGAGCCGCAGGATCATCTCCTGAAACGAAAGCGGGGATGCTTTATCCGACATAGTCGAGGCCTTTGGCGCAGCGGCCGTTTGCGGTCAACCGGCGAGCAGCAAGGTTCCAGCAACCGTGATCGTTCATCGACGCGCACGAAACCTGCGCTATAGCTAGCGCATGATCGCGCGCTTGCTCACGCCCCTCGCCCTGCTGCTGGCAACCACCGCCACGGCCCAGCAATCCCTGCCGACACCGCAACCGGTGCAGGCCGAGCCCGTGCCGGTTGAGGGTCATCCCGCGCTGTGGAAGGTAAGCGATGCTGACACCACGATCTATCTGTTCGGGACGATCCACCTGCTTCCCCAGGGGCTGAACTGGTTCCACGGCGCTTTGGCAGAGGCCTTTGCGGTTTCCGGCGAGCTGATTACTGAAATTCCCGAGATTGAGCCGCAAAACAGCCAGGATGTCCTGCTTCGGCGCGGCATACTTCCCGCGGGGCAAAGCCTGCGTGACCAGATGTCAGCGAAGGAGCGCGCCAAATTTGAGCAGACACTCCAGAGCTTCGGCTTGCCCGCCGCCGCTTTTGACCGGTTCAAACCGTGGTATGCTGCAGTCGTGCTCGCCACTCTGCCGCTGCAGCGCAAGGGCTATTCGCTGGCCAGCGGAGTCGAAGCTGACCTGGCCGCCCGGAATGAAGCAAAGGGTCGGCCGCGGATCGGGCTGGAGACGCTCGATTATCAACTCTCGCTGTTCGATGGTTTCTCGCCCAAGATCCAGCGTCGCTACCTGTTTGAAGTGATCGCGGCCCTCCCCGATATCGAACAGGATGTCGGCGCGATGGTCGAAGCCTGGCGGACCGGGGACGCGGCCAAGCTGGCAAGCCTGATGAATGCCGATCAGGACGATCCAGCCATGGTCGCCACCTTGCTGACGAACCGCAACAAGGCCTGGGCCAGCTGGATCAAGGCACGGCTTGATCAACCCGGCACCGCCTTTGTTGCCGTTGGCGCCGGGCACTTTGGCGGCAAGGGTTCAGTTCAGGACCAGCTTGAAGTTCTGGGGGTCAAGTCGGCCCGTGTGCAATAAGATCGTTGCGGCGCTGCTGGCGCTGCTGCTGGCGGCCTGCCAGCAGAAAGAGGATGCCCGCCCCGCGCTGTGGCAGGTTGAGGGCCCACATGGTGAGCAAGCCTGGCTGCTCGGCACCATCCACGCTTTGCCGAACCCCATCAGTCTCGATAGTCCGGCCTTCAAACAGGCAACGGGCGAAGCGACATCGCTGATTGTCGAAGTGGCGGCGCTGGATGATGACAAACGCACAGCGCTGGCGTTTCACAGGCTATCGGCGGTTGCTGCGGCTCCGCCAATCGCTGCCCGCGCCGCAGCGGCCGATCAGGCCGTGCTGGCACGGGTCATGACTGACGCCAAGATAGCGGCCGATCGCTTTAATCAGATGGACACCTGGGCCGCCGCCCTGGCGCTGGAGCAGGCTATTTCCGCCCGCGGCGGCGATGACAGCGGCAATGGAGCAGACCGCCTGGTCCTGCGCACGATGAAGCATAAGCCGCTGACCGAATTCGAAGGGGCCGAACGCCAGCTCGCCATTTTCGATAGCCTGCCCGAAGCCGAGCAGCGCGATCTCCTTTCGGCCGTAATCCGCTCGGCCCCGGCCGCGCGCGAGGATAGTCGCCGGCTGCAGCAAGCCTGGCTGAAGGGCGATGTTGCCGCACTCGCTGCGCTCGATCACCAGGGCCTGCTCGCCGATCCCGAACTGCGTGAAGCCTTGCTGGTCCGCCGCAACCGGGCCTGGCTGGATCAGCTGGTGCCGATGCTGGCGCGCGGGGACAAGCCGCTGGTCGCGGTCGGCACCTTGCACCTTGTTGGCAACGATGGGTTGGTGGCCGGGCTGGAGGCACGAGGGTTTAAGGTCGTCAGGCTTCAGTAGCCTT
>CAZNFV010000137.1:0-5881 GCA_964572445.1 uncultured Novosphingobium sp.
GAAAATGTCCAAGTCGGTCGGCAACACGGTCGATCCGCTGAAGGTGATGGAAACCTATGGCGCGGACATCATCCGGCTGTGGGCGCTGTCAGTCGATTTCACCGAAGACCACCGCATCGGCGATGAAATCCTGAAGGGCGTGGCGGATCAGTACCGCAAGCTGCGCAATACCTTCCGCTATCTGCTGGGCGCGCTGGATGGTTATGACCACGGCGTGGAAGGTGTCGATGTGGCGCAGATGCCCGAACTGGAACAGTATATGCTGGGCCAGCTCAAGCAGCTTGATACCACACTGCGCCAGGCGATCGCGGACTTTGATTTCAACGAATATACCCGCGCGCTGACCGACTTCTGCAACGAAGACCTTTCGGCCTTCTTCTTCGATATCCGCAAGGACCGGCTCTATTGCGACGATCCGGCGGGCCTTGAACGCCGCGCCTATCGCACCGCGCTTGACCTGATGTTCCAAGCGCTGATCCGCTATGCCGCGCCGGTACTGGTCTTCACTGCCGAGGAAGTCTGGACCACCCGCTTCCCCGATCGCGGCAGCGTCCATTTGCAGGAACTGCACGACCTGCCCGATGCCTGGTTTGATCCGGCGCTGGCCGAGCGGTTTGCCGCCTTGCGCGCACTGCGCGGCCAGGTGCTGGAAGCGATTGAACCACTGCGGCGCGAAAAGGTGCTGGGTTCAGGTCTGGAAGCCGAAGTCACCGTCCCCGCCGATGCGCCGGAGGCCGATCTGGCCGAGCTGTTCATCACCGCGAAAGTCGTGCGCGGGCAGGGCGAAAGCGTGACTGTAACGCGAACCTCTGCCCACAAGTGCGGCCGCTGCTGGCGCCACCTGCCCGACGTGGCGGAAGACGGCGACCTGTGCGGCCGCTGTGAAACCGTGGTTGGCGCCTGATGGGCCGCGTCGCTCGCAATCGCCTGATCGGGCTGGCGCTGGCCGCGGTGATCTATGCCGTTGACCAGTGGATCAAGGGCTATGTCACCTGGACGCTCAGGCTGCCGGAAAAGGGCAAGATCGATCTGTTGCCGTTCTTCGACCTGACCTGGGTTGAGAATTACGGCGTTTCGCTGGGCATGTTGACCGCGCAATCGATGGAGATGCGCTGGGGCCTGGTCGCGCTGACCAGCGTGATTGCTCTGGTGGTCTTCATCTGGATCATGCGTGAAAAGCTGTTCGGCGATATTCTTGGCCTGGCCTTGGTGCTGGGCGGGGCGCTCGGCAACATCGATGACCGGATGATGCATGGTTTCGTGGTCGATTATGCCGATTTCCACATTGGCACCTTCCGGCCCTTCCTGGTCTTCAACCTGGCCGATGCAGCGATCACCATCGGTGTCCTGATAATCCTTGCCCGTTCCTTCCTTTCGCGCGAAAAGCCCGAGGCGAAGGCACAAGCAGGCGAAGCCGCCTGACCCGGCCTGAAACGGAGATTTGATATAATGCGCAAGTTCCTGGCGATCGCCGCGATCGGCACTGCCACGCTCCTGTCGGGTTGCGGCAGCACGGGCCTGTTAAACCGGGCCCGGCCTGATGAATTCGCCGTGCAGCGTCAGGCTCCGTTGGTGGTCCCGCCCGATTTCGCGCTGACCCCGCCAGCTGCCGGCGCGCCGCGCCCGACGGACAGCAGTGCGGCGCAGCAGACGCAGGATGCCCTGTTCGGTCCGCCCGCCGCGCGCAGCGAAGTGGAACGCAGCGCCAACACCCGGGCCGGCACTGCCGCCGCCTCAATCCGCTCAACCGTTGGCGATCCCAAGACCAACACCGTCGCCAAAGGCGATGTGACCCGCGACATCATCGCCGCCCCGCAGGGCGACGGGCGCGAAGCGCAGGCCGTTATCGGCGGCTGAACTGCCAGCTATTGAAGGGTTCAAAAGGGCTCGTCCGCAGGGACGGGCCCTTTCCTTTTGCCGGGTCGGGTTAGTGGCCCCGATCAATTTCGCTGACCAGCAGCTTGTCGATCTTGCGGCCATCCATGTCGACCACTTCAAAGCGCCAGCCCTGCTCGTGGAAGTGCTCACCCTCATTCGGCAGCTTCTTCATCACCGACAGCGCAAACCCGGCAGCCGTGGCAAAATCGCGGTCATCGGGCAGATCGATCCCCAACCGCTGGGCCATGGCATCGGCCGGCAATGCACCGGCGACCAGCAGCGAGCCATCCTCACGCTCCACCACCATCGGGGCATCGCCTGCATCGACATGGCTGGCAAAGTTGCCGACGATCGCCGCCAGCAGGTCAGCCGGGGTGACCACCCCTTCGAGGTGGCCATATTCATCGTGAACCAGCGCCATCGACACGCCTGACTGCTGCAGAATCCGCAGCGCATCCATTGCATCGAGCTGATCCGGGATAATCTCGGCCTTTTTCATCACCCGTGCGATCTGGACCCGCTTGCCGCCCAGCAACAGCGCCTGGACATCGCGGACCTTGACCACGCCGACGATGTTATCGGGCGAACCATCAGCCACCGGCAGCAACGAGTGCGGGCTATCCTTGATTGCGGCCCGGATTTCGGTCTCGGTCGCGCGGCGCTCGATCGTGTCGAGTTCGGTCCGCGGCGTCATCAGTTCCCGCACCGGCCGGTCCGCCAGCTTCATGATCCCGGTCATGATCTGGCGCTCATCCTCTTCGATCGCCCCCGAACGGGTCGCCTCGGCGAAGATCATGTGCAGCTCTTCCGCGGTCACCCCGGCCTCTCCGCCATGGCGCACACCCATCACGCGCAGCAGCAGCGACGAAGAGCGATCGAGCAGCCAGACAAACGGCGCCGTGACCCGCGCGACCACGGCCATCGGCAGCGCTGCCAGCATGGCAATCGGCTCAGCCGCCCGCAGTGCGACCTGCTTGGGCACCAGTTCGCCCACCACCAGGCTGAAATAGGTCGTCAGGATGATGACCAGCGCGAAGCCGGTGACATCGGCATATTCGTGCGGAACGCCAAGGGCCTCAAGCCGCTCGCCCGTCGGGCCGCCCAGGCTGGCGCCCGAATAGGCACCGGCAATGATGCCAACCAGGGTGATGCCGATTTGCACGGTGGAGAGGAACTTGCCCGGATCGGACGCCAGCAACAGCGCCATCTTCGCGCCGGCATGGCCGCGTTCGGCCTGAACCTTCAACCGGGCCGGGCGCGCCGAAACGATCGCCAGCTCGGACATTGAGAACAGGCCATTCAGCAGGATCAGCCCTGCAATGATGGCAACGTCGGACCAGGGAAAGGGTGTCACGCGGTCAGCGCTAGCAGAAACCGGACGAGCCGCGAAGGGGCAAGCCTCAAATCATTGACAATGCAACCATCCACCTTCCATTCAGGTTATATCACACAGGGTTATTGCAACTGCCCGTGTCCATTAAGGGGATAAGACCATGATGAAGTCCCGCCTGCTGGTTTCCGCCTTCGCCGCATTTTCGCTGGTCACCGTTTCGGGCTGCGTTACCGATCCGAACACCGGCGAAAAGAAAGTCTCACGCACGGCCATCGGCGGGGTGGGCGGCACGGTCGCCGGTATTCTGCTCGGCGGCCTGATTGGCGGCAAGACCGGCCGGAT
Source organism: uncultured Novosphingobium sp. (assembly GCA_964572445.1). Taxonomy (GTDB): domain Bacteria; phylum Pseudomonadota; class Alphaproteobacteria; order Sphingomonadales; family Sphingomonadaceae; genus Novosphingobium. The sequence continues at coordinate 3,554 of CAZNFV010000137.1, forward strand.
CATCGGCGCGGGCATTGGCGGTGTCGCTGGTGCTGCGGTTGGCTACACCATGGACAAGCAGATCAAGGAGCTGAAGGAGCAAACCGCTGGCTCCGGCGTTGACGTGACCGAGACTGACAACGGTGCCGCAATCCTGGTCAACCTGCCCGATGGCGTGACCTTCGATGTCGCCAGCTATTCGCTGAAGCCCACCTTCCGCACCACGCTGGATCAGGTGGCAGACAGCCTGATCAAGTACCCCAACAGCCTGATCGACGTTTACGGCCACACCGATTCGACGGGGTCGGATGCCTATAACCAGACCCTGTCCGAAAACCGCGCCCGCACCGTGGCCGGTTACCTGCAATCGCGCGGCGTTCCGGCGGCGCGGATCCGCAGCCAGGGCTTTGGCGAAACCATGCCGGTGGCCGATAATGCCACCGAAGCTGGCCGCACCAAGAACCGCCGGGTTGAAATCAAGATCGTGCCGGTAACCCAGGAAGACGTTCAGGCGGCGCGGACCAGCCGCTAACGCTACCCGGCGAGCGCCCTGGCCCGATCGGCCAGGCGCTCGACCGCGGCGGCGTGAATTTCTGGCGACGAGACCACCACGCCGAAATCGCGCGGATCGCGCTTGTTGTAGTTAAGCGGCTGGCCAAAGGCATCGCTCACTGCCGCCCCGGCCTCACGCGCAATCAGCGCAGCGGCGCCGATGTCCCATTCAAAGCCCCAGCGCAGTGTCGCGACCAGATCAGCCTCATCTGCGGCGACCATGGCGATTCGCAGTGCGATGGAATTGGGCCGCTCAACCGGGACCAGATCGAGGTCACTCTTGGGCAGGGTATCCGCCGGAACGCGTGATCCGGAAAACTCGGCTCGCCGGCTCGCCGCAAGTTTGATCCCGTTGCGCCAGCTGCCCTGCCCGGCTTCGGCGGACCACAATTCTTCGCGCGCCGGCGCGCAGAGCAGGCCCAGCAGCGGCCTGCCGGAACTGACCAGCGCCACCGATACCGCCCAGCCCGGCCGGCCGGAGATGAAATCGCGGGTCCCGTCGATCGGATCGACCAGCCACAACAGTCCGCCATCAAGCCGCTCAGGCGCATCAATCGTTTCTTCGGACAGCCAGCCCGCTGACGGCAGCAGCGCCGCCAGTTCGCGCTTCAGGAAAACATCAACGGCCAGATCGGCTTCGCTGACCGGGCTGCCGGGGTCTTTCTCCCAGCTTTCGAGCGCGTGACCGTGCCCCGGCCAGCGGGCAAGTGCGATCCGGCCCGCTTCGCGAACAATGTCTTCCAGGCGGGCGCGATCGATCATTGGCCCCGATTTGTGGGCTTGGGACGGGCTTGGCAAGCCGCGCCGCAGCAAAATCCGCAGTTAACCGCCCGACTAAGGGCCTTTTCAAGCGCCCTGCACTGTGCTTAGGGCCATCACACTTTCCGGTCGCCTAACGGCCAATCCCCAGCCCAGGAAACCCCAGATGAACATTCACGAATACCAGGCCAAGGAACTGCTCGCAAAGTTTGGCGTCGCCGTGCCCAAGGGCATCGCAGCATTGTCGGTTGAAGAAGCCGTTGCCGCCGCCAAGCAGCTGCCCGGGCCGCTCTATGTCGTGAAGGCCCAGATCCACGCCGGCGGGCGCGGCAAGGGCAAGTTCAAGGAACTCGGCCCCGATGCCAAAGGCGGCGTGCGCCTGGCCAAGAGCCTTGAGGAAGTGGAAGCCCACGCCAAGGACATGCTGGGTAACACCCTGGTGACCATCCAGACCGGCGACGCTGGCAAGCAGGTCAACCGCCTTTACATCACCGACGGTGTCGACATCGGCCAGGAATTCTATCTCGCACTGCTGGTCGATCGCGGTTCCAGCCGGATCGCCGTGGTCGCTTCGACCGAAGGCGGCATGGACATCGAAACCGTGGCGCATGACAGCCCGGAAAAGATCCACACCGTCACGATCGATCCCGCCACCGGCCTGATGCCGCACCACGGCCGCGCTGTTGCCAAGGCGCTGGGCCTGTCGGGCGATCTGGCCAAGCAGGCGCAGACGATCCTGGCCGGCCTCTATGCCGCGTTCCTGGGCACCGATGCCGAGCAGATTGAAATCAACCCGCTCGCCGTCTGCCCGACTGCCGATGGTGACAAGCTCTACGTGCTCGACGCCAAGGTGGCCTTCGATGGCAATGCCATGTTCCGCCACAAGGACCTGCTGGGACTGCGCGACACGACCGAGGAAGACCCGGCCGAGCTCGAAGCCAGCGAATACGATCTGGCCTACATCAAGCTGGATGGGAACATCGGCTGCATGGTCAACGGCGCGGGCCTGGCCATGGCGACGATGGACATCATCAAGCT
>CAZNFV010000138.1:0-5848 GCA_964572445.1 uncultured Novosphingobium sp.
GGTCTCACCCTTGGCCAGCATATCCTTGATCCGCTTGTGCGCGGCATCACGGCCGGTCAGCATCTTGCCGTTGAGCAGCAGCCGATCGCCCTGCTTCCAGCTGCGAACTTCTTCAGCGGTTAGCGTGTCGAGATTGACGCGCTTGGCTGCCTTGTCCGGGGTCCAATGGACTTCCGGCCATTCGTTAAGGTTGGGCTTTTCGAGGAAAGTCGGCCCCGAACCATCAAGCGTAAAGTGCGCGTGGCGCGTGGCGGCGCAGTTGGGTATCATCGCCACCGGCTTGGAAGCGGCGTGGCAGGGCGCATCCATGATCTTGACGTCAAGGATAGTCGAAAGCCCGCCAAGCCCCTGTGCGCCGATACCCAGCGCGTTGACCTTGTCGAAAATTTCGATCCGCATCGCTTCGATGTCGGTCTGGGCCCCGCGCTGCTTGAGCTGGGCCATGTCGATTGGCTCCATCAGCGCCTGCTTGGCCAGCAGCATGCAGTGTTCCGCCGTTCCGCCGATGCCGATACCGAGCATGCCCGGCGGACACCAGCCGGCGCCCATCTGCGGCAGCATTTCCACCACCCAATCGACGATGTTGTCGCTGGGGTTCATCATCTTGAACTTGGACTTGTTCTCGCTGCCGCCGCCCTTGGCCGCGACATCGATGGAAACCTTGCTGCCGGGCACCATCGTCACGTGGAGCACCGAAGGCGTATTGTCGCGGGTGTTGCGGCGGGTGAAAGCCGGATCGGCCAGGACCGAGGCACGGAGCTTGTTTTCGGGGTGGTTATAAGCGCGGCGCACGCCCTCATCGACCACTTCCTGCAGCGAGCGGCGGGAATCGAGCCGGCAGTCCTGGCCCCATTCGACGAAGACGTTGACGATGCCGGTGTCCTGGCAAATCGGGCGGTGGCCTTCAGCGCACATCCGGCTGTTGGTCAGGATCTGGGCGATTGCGTCCTTGGCTGCCGGGCCCTGTTCCGCCTGATAGGCATCGCCCAGCGCCCGGATATAATCCATCGGATGGAAATAGCTGATAAACTGGAGCGCGTCGGCGACGCTTTCGATCAGGTCTTCCTCGCGGATCGTCACCATCTCGGTCATGGACGTAGGTTCCTCGAACGGTTGTTTGCGGTGCTTTAGTCATGGAAGGGGCCTGCCGTCAAAGCGCTTGGCGCGAGGCGGCGCATCGCCTAGAAGCAAGCGATTGCGGCGCTGTGTTATTTGTGCAATACAGCCCGTCGAGAAGGGTTGAATCATGACTATCACTGCCGAGCGTCCGGGCACCGACCTTGCCGCCGCCCGTCGCGCAATGATTGACAGCCAGCTGCGCACCAGCGGCGTCAACGATCCCGCCGTGCTTGAAGCCTTCGCTCGCGTCGCGCGGGAGGATCATGTGCCAGCCGCTGCGCGCGCCCATGCGTATATTGATCGTGCGATTCCGCTGGGCGACGGCCACGCCCTGTCGGCCCCGCTGTTCCACGGACGGATGCTGATCGAAGCCGGTCTGCAAGCAGATGACAAAGTGCTGCTGGTCTCTTGCGGCAGCGGCTACCTCGCCGCGCTGCTCGAGGGGCTGGTCGCCAAGGTCACCACGGTCAGCGCCGCCGATGCCGCCGCAGGTAAGGCAAAGGGCAATTACAGCCTGGTCCTGATCGATGGCGCAATCGAAGTCCTGCCCGATGCCCTGGCCGCCCGCATTGAAGACGCTGGTCGACTGGTAACGGGCCTGGTCGAACGGGGCGTGACCCGCCTCGCAACCGGCCGCAAGGCCGCCGGGGCTGTGGCGCTGCTGCCATTGGCTGAGATGGGAATTCCGGTGCTGGCTGAATTTGCCGCACCGAAACGGTGGAGCTTCTAAGCATGGCCAAACGGCTTGGGCGGGCAATCCTGCTGGCGGGAATTGGACTGGCAGCGGCTCCGGCCTTGGCCGATGATCTGCGCGAAGCGCTGGTCGAGGCTTACAACACCAACCCAACGCTTCAGGCGGCCCGTGCCCAGCAACGCGCGGTCGATGCTGGCGTGCCGATTGCCCGCGCCCCCGGCCTGCCCTCGCTGAGCGGGACCGCGACGTACATTGAATTCGTCAAGCAGAGCCAATCGAGCTTTACCGCACCCGAACGGGCGCTGCAGGGCCAGGCTAACCTGGGCGTGCCAGTCTATTCCGGGGGGGCAATCAAGAATTCGATCCGCGCCGCGAAGACCCGCGTCGAAGCTGGTCAGCAAGACCTGCGCGGAGCCGAAAGCGGCCTGTTCAGCCAGGTGGTCGCCACTTATATGGACGTGATCCTGAATGAGGCTGTGGTCGGCCTGAACCGCCAGAACGTCGAGCGCTTGCAAGTCAACCTGCAGGCCTCACGCGACCGGTTTGAAATCGGCGACCTGACCCGCACCGACGTTGCGCAATCCGAATCACGGCTCGCAGTAGCCCGCGGCCAGACCCGCGCAGCCGAAGCCAATCTGCTGTCAGCGCGCGAACGGTATATCCAGATTGTCGGCAAGGCCCCGGGCAAACTGGAAAGTCCGCCCGCACTGGCAGGACTGCCGGCCGGTCCCGAGGATGCCGTCGGCTATGCGCTCGATCACAACCCGGATCTGGGCGCAGCACGGGAACGATCGAAGGCTGCCGGCTTCGATTCAAGGGCGGCTGGCTCCAACCGCCTACCTTCGGTCAGCCTGTTCGCCAGCGGCAACTACACCAATTATTACGGCACGCTGGGCGGCCCCATCTCGGCCACTCTGCCGCAGACCGATACGACCGCGCAGGTTGGCGTGCGGGCCACTCTGCCGATCTTCCAGGGCGGCTTGCCCGCGGCTCAGAAGCGGCAGGCTCAGGCCCGCGAAGGTGCGCAGCTGGAGCAGGAAATCGCCACTGAACGCGCAGTCATCGCAAATGTCCGCGCCGCCTATGCCCAGTCGCAGGCCGCCAATGAAATCATCGCCGCAAACAAGGCCGCCGTGGCCGCCGCCACGCTGAGCCTTGAGGGCGTGCGGGCCGAGAACACCGTGGGCAACCGCACGATCCTGGATATCCTAAATGCTGAGCAGGAACTGCTTAGCGCACAAGTCCAGCTCGCAACGGCAGAGCGCAACGGCTATGTCGCCGGCTTCAATCTGCTGGCCGCCATGGGCAAAGCCGAAGCGCGTGACCTCGGGCTCGATGGCGGGGCGCTTTACGATCCCGAAGCGAATTACGATCGCGTTGCCGGCAATATCTGGGACTGGGCCAGCGATCCCGCCCCCAAACCCCAATCGACGCGCACCGTTGACACCAAGCCGCAGGACGGGTCAGTAAGCCCTAAGTGATTCTGTCCCCAAGCGGGACGAAGTAAGGGCTCAATCATGCGTCAGGTCAGTGAACCGTCGGTCGAGGAAATCCTCGATTCGATCAAAAAGGTGATCGCGCGCGACAACCGCGCTGGCGCCGCTGTTGAACGCAAACAGCGCGAAGAGCGCGGGATCAAGACTGCCGCCAGCGACGAATTCGACGCAGAGGCAGATGACGTCTTCGAACTCGATGCCTCGGCTGAACTGGTCGAAGACGAAATTGAAACGCCCTTGTTGCCCGAAGAACGGGCCAACTCGATGCGCGAATCGCTTGCAGCGCTGGCCATGATGGCAGAGCCGGGCGTGCCTCCACAGATTGTCCGCTCGGGCGAGACATCGCTGGAAGGACTGACCCGCGAACTGCTGCGCCCGGCGCTGGCCGAATGGCTCGACACTAACCTGCCGCCGCTGGTTGAGCGGATGGTGGCGGCGGAGATTTCGCGGATTGTCGGCAAGAAGGGCTGAAGGCCCTGGGCGATCCAATGCCACATTCAGTTGAATCCGCTGAACTCGCTTTGGCCGAGCAGAAGCTCGCCAAGCTGGGCGGTTTCGACACGCGCTGGCAGATCTTCCTCTGCGCTGATCCCGATGAGCCCAAGTGCTGCGATCGCGCTAAGGGCCAAGATGCCTGGCTGTTCCTCAAACGGCGGCTGGGCGAGCTGGGGCTGGGTGGTCACACCGGGGTGCTGCGCAACAAGGTTGGCTGCCTGCGGGTCTGCGCCCTGGGGCCGGTCGCCGTGGTCTGGCCGGGGCCGACCTGGTATCACTCCTGCACCCCGGAAGTCCTTGAGCGGATCATCCAGGAGCATCTGATAGGCGGTGAGCCGGTGGCAGAATTCCGGCTCAACCCACCGGATTGAAACCGGCTCTAGTTCCGGTCGTCGATCGATTCGTCGTGGCCGGTGCCGCTGGACAGGAACAGCAAGGCCATCAAGGCCACCGTCAGCATGATCACACCAGCTATGCCCAGGACACTGGCGATGTAGAGGTGGATCGAAGGCAGGCCAAATTCCCATGCCAAATAGGCAATCAGCACTACGCAAACCGCCAGCGTCACCAAGCTCCAGCGCTTAAGCAAGCGCTTGTAGCGGGCCCAGGCCAGTGCAGCGATCTCAGGATTGTCGAGCGGAGAGGTCATCGCCGCGCCTTTGCGCCTCCCAAAACGCAAGTGCAAGTGGACGTTGGTCCCGGACTCGCCAATCGCAAAGCTTCGTGTCATCCTCCCGATTCTAGAGGGGAGTATCATGATGACTATTGCCCGCCTGATTGCGGGGCGTAGCGGCCCTATCGTTTCGATCGAAAGCAGTGCGCTGGTGCGCGAAGCGGTTGCCCTGCTGGCCGAGCAGCGGATCGGTGCTCTGCCGGTATTGCAGGACGGCACGATTGCCGGAATCTTCTCTGAACGCGATGTGGTCTATGGCTTGGCGCAAGCTGGCCCGGCCATGCTCGATGGCCCGGTGGGCGCAGTCATGACTGCCCCGGTCATCTCGATCAATCCGCAGACCGAAGTGCTAGAGGCGCTCAGCCTGATGACCCGGCGCCGGATTAGGCACTTGCCGGTGGTGCAGGGCGGCGCGATGATCGGCTTTGTCTCAATCGGCGATCTGGTGAAGTACCGGATCGACCGGATCGAATCCGAAGCCCAGGCGATGCGCAGTTATATCCAGAGCGCCTGAAGGCCCGCTGGCCTTGCGGGTGGTGCCCGCGCAGCCTACATCGGATCCATGGACGCTCAGACGATGACCCTTAGCCCTTCGGCTGCCGCGCGGATTGCGCTGATTGCCCAGAAGCAGGGCAAACCTGCGGCGCTGCGCCTGGCGGTGGAAGGCGGCGGTTGCTCTGGCTTCCAATATCGCTTTGGCTTGGCAGAAACCATCGACAGCGATGACCTGGTGGTCGAAACTGACGGCGTTAAGCTGGTGGTCGATCCGATTAGCCTTGATCTCGTGGCAGGCAGCGTGGTCGATTTCGTTGACTCGCTCGGCGGCTCTGCATTCAAGGTCGAGAACCCGCTCGCAGCCGCCGGCTGCGGCTGCGGCTCCAGCTTCGCTGTTTGATCCCAGATGCGCATCGCCAGTTTCAACATCAACGGGATCAAGGCCCGTTTGCCGCGCCTGCTCGAATGGCTGGAGGAAACCCGTCCGGCGGTTGCCTGCCTGCAGGAAATCAAGACCCAGGATGAGGGCTTCCCGGCCGCCGAGTTCGAGAAGATCGGCTATCACGCGGTCTGGCACGGCCAGAAGGGCTTCAACGGCGTAGCAGTGCTGGCCGATGGCACGACCCCGCAAGTAATCCAGCAAGGATTGCCCGGCGACCCGGCGGACGAACATGCCCGCTACCTTGAGGTGGAGGTGTTCGATACGCGGATCGTCAATATCTACCTGCCCAACGGCAATCCGCAGCCTGGGCCGAAATTTGATTACAAACTCGCCTGGATGGAACGGCTACGCACTCGGATGCGGTCGATCATGGCCGAGGAAGTGCCGGCCGTGGTGCTGGGCGATTACAACGTCATCCCGACCGATCGTGATGT
>CAZNFV010000139.1:0-5804 GCA_964572445.1 uncultured Novosphingobium sp.
CCAAGCGCGGCCTGGCTGCTGCCGCTGGCGGCCTGATCAAGCTGCCGCGCCAGATCCCGCCGCGCATTGCAATGGAACTGGCCCTGACCGGTGATTTCATCGACGCTGCCCGCGCTTATGAACTGGGCTTCGTTAACCGCGTGGTCGAAGGACCGTCGCTCCCCGCGGCGCTTGAACTCGCTGCCCGCGTTGCCGAAAACGGCCCGCTGGCGCTGATCGCTTCCAAGGCGATCATTCGCGATTCGCACACCTGGAGCAACGAAGAGATGTGGCAGAAGCAGGCCAGCTACATTGCGCCGGTCTTCACCAGTTCCGATGCCCGCGAAGGCGCGGCCGCCTTTGCCGAAAAGCGCAAGCCGAACTGGCAGGGCAAGTAAAACTCAGCCACTTGCTGAAATGAAAAGGCCCCGGTTACTCGGGGCCTTTTCAACGAATGGTGGGCGTAGCAAGGATTGAACTTGCGACCCCTACGATGTCAACATAGTGCTCTACCACTGAGCTATACGCCCGGCACCATTCGGTTCTGCCCAGAGCCGTCGCCCTGGGCAGGGATGCGCCATTAGCGAGGCTGCACGCGGGATGCAAGCAGCTTAATGGCGCAAATGTCCGATCAGATCAGCGCTTGCGACTGATTGCCGAAAATTCGCTCTACTTCCAACACCAGATCGCGCAGGTGGAAGGGCTTGGACAGGACCTTGGCCTGCGGGGCTTCGCGATTGGCTTTCAACGTTACGGCGGCGAAACCGGTGATGAACATCACTTTGGTTGCCGGGCTTATTTCAGCACAACGCTGGGCCAGTTCGATCCCATCCATCTCAGGCATGACGATATCGGACAGGAGCAGATCGAAATGCTCGGTTTCGAGCAGTGGCACGGCTGCGGTTCCGCGATCGACTGCGACAACCTCATAACCAGCATTTTCCAGCGCGCGTGCCAGATAGGTGCGCATGGCTTCTTCATCTTCAGCAAGGAGAATGCGGATCATGCTTGGTCCTGGACGTGTTGCGGCAGTTTAGAGCTTTCATCCGTTAGCGCCAAACCGGTTAAGAATCTTCCTCATCCAGCCCTGCGGGCTTTGACAGAAACCACTTAGACAGCCAGCGTTGAATGATGGACTCCGCCGCGCCCGCCCTGTTTGATTCGCCGGCAATAACCGGCGGGCAGATCCCCGGCAGTGGCGGCCAATCGGCCTATTCGCTGCGCCAGAGCGAACCGTCGCAGGTGCCCGTGCTGATCGCGGTGCCGCACGCCGGGCGCGCTTACCCGGCCAGCCTGATCGAACGGTTGCGCAATCCCGGACAGGCCGTGCTGCGGCTTGAGGATCGCTATGTCGACCTGCTGGGGAATGCCGTGGCCCGCGCAACCGGAGCGGCTTTGCTGGTCGCCCAGGCACCACGCGCTATGATTGACCTGAACCGGGCTACGGATGATGTCGATTGGGACATGTTTGTGCACGGCAAGCCAGAGGGCGTCAGCAGCCCAAGGGGCGGTTTGCGGGCTGGCAGCGGGCTGGGCTTGATTCCCCGCCGCGTGCCGGGTCTGGGCGAGCTGTGGAAGCATCGCCATGAGGAAGCTGAGCTTGCGGCGCTGATCGAGGGGATTCACGCGCCATATCATCAATGCCTGGCCGATTCGCTGGCGGCGCTGCACGCGCGCTGGGGGACTGCTTTGTTGATTGACCTCCATTCAATGCCGCCGCTGACACTGCGCGATGGTTTGCCGTCACCTGAATTCGTGCTGGGTGACCGGTTCGGCAGCACCTGTCATGGGGCGCTACTGGCCAGCAGCTTTGGCTATTTCGCGGAACAGCGCCGCGCCACGGCGCACAACCGGCCCTATGCCGGCGGCTATGTGCTGGAACGCCACGCGGCGCCGGCCAAGGGCATTCACGCCGTGCAGCTTGAGATTGACCGGTCATGCTACCTTGATGCGCGGCTGGCCGAACCGGGGCCGGGCTTTGCAGGCATGGTAGAGCTGCTGGCGGGTCTCGTGCGACGACTGGCGGTGGAAGTGGCAGAGCTGGGCCAGGTGGCAGACCGCAGCTGGGCCCAGGCCGCCGAATAGCACCCAAGAAAAAAGCCACCTCGTGACATGCACGAGGTGGCCTAGGTTCAGGGAGGAGGTGCACAGTGTGCACCACGCCCTGCCAGGCCATGAGGGCAGCCCAACAAGACAGTAGTCAAGATATGCCTCGACCGGGGCTTATGCAAGCCCCGGTCTGTTAGGCAATCTGAAGTGTAATTAGCCTTGGGCGGGCTGGAGGTCAGCGGCCGCGATCGGGCCCTTGCCGGCCTGAACCTGGCGGGCGAACAGACCGCTGATCAGGTCCAGCGAGAACAGGTGGGCGAAGATCAGCGCCAGCATCCCGTTCTGGTTCATTGTGCGCAGCACGTCACCGCGCAGGTCGCGCAGCTTTTCCTGATCAACCATGCGGAAACCGCGGTAGATGAAGGGCTGCTCGATCCCGGCCTGCTGGATCGATACTTCACCGTCCATCAACAGGTCGTGCTTGTTCAGCTCGTCAACAAACTGCTGGGTCCGCATGCCGGCTTCTTCGAAGCTCTTGCTGAACTCAAGCATGCCCTTGGTGACTTCGCTGGCTTCTTCGCCGTCGAACAGAGCGTTGCCATCTTCAAATTCACCGATCAGATCGCTGGTCGGGTCAAAGCAGAGCGACAGTTCGTCCGAATCAGCCTGCAGCTTGGCGAGCATGAAGGGATAGCGGCGCGCGTAGGCCGGAATGTAGACGTTCTGGTCGATCAGCTTGCCGTCTTCATCGACGAACAAATTTACGCCTTCGTTCAAGCCCATCAGTGCGAGCGGCACCGGCTGCTCTGCTGCGGCAAAAACGATCGGGTAATTGCGACCGGCGTGAATGAATTCCTCGGCAGTCAGTGGCACAGCGTGGGCGCCGACCAGCCAGGGTGCCTGATCGGTGCTGCGGGTCTTGTAGTTCACGTGATCGCGGCTGTTGAGCGGCATCAGGTCCTTATAGAACAGCGGCAGGTTAGTGGCGTTCGGCGCGCTGGCCATGAATTCTCTCCGACTGGCGACCCGGGGACGGAATGTTTCCCGGAGCAAAGGCGCGCCTTTAAGCGGAGTGCGGGTCCAGTGCAAGCAGCTTACCCGGGTTCATCAACCCCTGTGGATCTAGCGCTGCCTTGACCTGACGCAGCAGGGCAAGTGCCACCGGATCGCCCAGCCGGGCCAGTTCATCGCGCTTCATCTGGCCGATCCCGTGCTCGGCGCTGATCGAGCCATTGGCGGCTGTAACCAGATCGTGGACCCGCGCGCTGATTGCCTTGCCTTGGCCCACTTCCCATTTGCCAGGCACGGCATCCTCGGGCGCCAGAACGTGGAAGTGGATGTTGCCATCGCCCAGGTGACCGAAGCCGAGCGCCTGGGTGCCGGGAAATTCGCTTTCGATCGCTGGCGCGGCCGTGGCTACGAAATCGGGCATTGCCGCGACGGGGACCGAGATGTCATGCTGCATCGCCGGGCCCTTGGCGCGTTCGGCTGGAGAGACGGAGTCGCGCAGCGTCCAGAACGCTTCGGCTTGGGCCTCGTTGGCGCTAAGCACGGCATCTTCGGCCAGGCCGCGTTCAAAAGCGCCCGCCAGCAATGTTTCTGCCCGGTCCCGCAGGACGGCGGCATTATCGGCAGCTGCAGCCAATTCGATCAGCGCGTGCCAGGCATGGGGTTGGGCCAGCGGATTGCGGGCATTGGGCAGGTAATCCAGGACGGCCTCAAGGCAGGCGCGCGGCATTACCTCAAAGCCTTCGAGCAGGCTTCCTGCACTGGCCTCACAGTGCAGCAACAGTGCGCGCGCAGCATGGATTGAGGGTAAGCCAACCCAAGCCACCACCCGGTCGGTCAACGCTGGGACCAGTTTGAGCGTAGCCCCCGTGACGATCCCCAGCGTGCCTTCGGCGCCAATGAACAGCTGCTTCAGGTCAAACCCGCGATTGTCCTTTTTCAGCGGGGTCAGCGCCGAATAGACCGAACCATCAGGCAGCACCGCCTCGATCCCCAGCACCAGCGCGCGCATCACGCCGTGGCGCAGCACTTGGGTGCCGCCCGCGTTGGTCGAGATCAGTCCGCCGATCGTGGCTGAACCCTTTCCGCCCAAGGTCAGCGGAAAGCGCAAGCCTTCGGCATCGGCGGCGGCGTGGAGGTTTTGCAGCACGACCCCGGCTTCGCAGGTCACCTGTTGAGCGGCGCGATCAACAGGAGAGATTGCGCTCATCCGTCGTAGTGAGAGCAGGATCGCGCGGCCGCTGTCATCCGGCGTGGCGCCGCCTGACATACCGGAGTTTCCGCCCTGCGGCACGATGGGCACATTGTAATGCGCGCAAAGCTTCACCAGCCCCGCCACCTCGGCCGTGCTGGCGGGTGAGGCAAGGGCAAGCGCCGCGCCGGTGTAGCGTCCACGCCAATCGGTCAGCCAGGGCGTGACCAGATCGGCATCGCGAGTAAGGCCACGTGGGCCAAGCAGGGTGGCGGCTTCGGCCAGGAAGGTTTCGGTATCGGCAACCATGCCCGTGTTATCGCATGGGGCAGAGGGGCTTTCCAGCCCCTTGCAGCCGGCAGGTGATGCGGGTTAAGCGCGTGTTCAAGCAGCGGGGCTATTTCAGCGGGGCAATGCAGCGTTTCACCCTTTTCCTTGCGCAAGCAGCGCTGGCGTTGACGTCTGGGGTCGTCGGCCTGGCTGCGGCTGTGGCGGCGGACGAAGCGCCGATGCAGGGAGCCGTGCCCAATCGGGAAAAGGCGCCGCTGGTCTCGGTCCCGGCCAATCCGCGATCACGCATCAGCGACGGCGGCGAAGCGATCCTGCCGGTGTTCCGCGACCAGTTCCGGCTGCCCAACGCCCAGCAAGTGCGGATTGAGCAGCGCGTCACCATCCGGATCAGCCCCCGTCCTGCCCCGATGCCGCTGGCAGCGATGGCGGGCGACGAGCCGCGCGATCTGCGGGCTCCGCGGGTGATTGAGCGCAAGATGGGCAAGTGTGTGCCGCTCAACGCGCTGCTGGGGGTCCAGTCAGGCGGCGGCAACAAACTGGTGCTGTTCATGCGCGGCCAGCGGCTGGTCAGCGCGACGCTGGAAAAGGCCTGCCAAGGCCGCGATTATTACTCCGGCTTCCTCGTGTCGCAGCACAGCGATGGCCAACTCTGCGTCAATCGCGATGAGTTGCTGGCCCGCAGCGGGATGAAGTGCAAGGTGCAGGGCTATCGCGAAATGATGCTGACTGAGGACTGACCGGGCCGATTTCTTGACTTTCGGCAGCGTTTGCGCCTAGGGCGCGGGTCAGTGGCGGCATCGGTCTGACAGGGACCGGTAGGGCGCTCATTCTCATCCGGAAATCCCCAGTATATGTCCTTTGCCGATCTCGGCCTCTCTCCCGAACTGGTCCAGGCGGTAACCGCCAAGGGCTATGACACGCCAACGCCGATCCAGGCCCAGGCGATCCCTTCGGTCCTGATGATGCGCGATCTTATCGCTATCGCCCAAACCGGCACCGGCAAGACGGCCAGCTTCGTGCTGCCGATGATCGACATCCTGTCGCACGGCCGCCGCCGCGCAATGATGCCGCGCAGCCTGATCCTGGAGCCGACCCGCGAACTCGCCGCCCAGGTGGCCGAGAATTTTGAGGCTTACGGGGTCAACCACGATCTCAAGATGGCGTTGCTGATTGGCGGCGTACAGATGGGCGATCAGGTCAAGGCGCTGAACGAAGGCGTTGACGTGCTGATCGCCACGCCCGGCCGTTTGATGGACCTGTTTGAGCGCGGGAAGATCCTGCTGAC
>CAZNFV010000140.1:0-5731 GCA_964572445.1 uncultured Novosphingobium sp.
TACCGTGCCTCCGCACTCCAGCGTTTGCGCACCGAACGACAGGCGGAGCCGCAGTGCGGTGCCAACCGGGAGGGGCTGTGGCAGGAGCAGCGTGCAGCCGCCCTCCGAGATATCCAGCGTGACGCCGAGACCTCCGTCGCCGCCAGCGAGGACCTCGACCGGCACGGCCGCGCGGAACCGGACGGCCTGCCGCTTCTGCGTCGGCCGCAGCGCCAGACCGACCACCGCCAGCATGAGGGCCAGGTTGTAGAACGACCAGAAGGCCGCGATGCTCGCGCCAAAGACGTCTTCGCTGACGCCGAATCCGAGCCCGAGCAGGCTCCACACGAGAGACATGAGGGTGATGCCGATGAGCACGTACTGCGGCAGCACCACCCGGTCGTCCTGGTCGCCGCCGCGCTTGCTGGTCACGACGAACTTCGACTCGCCACGGCCGAACAGGAAGCGCTTGGCCGCCACCAGCAGCGTGAAGAAGTTCGCCATGTTGAACAGTTCGTCCATCAGGATCCGGCCGGAATCCGGCTTAACCAGGCCCATGATCGAATAGAAGCAGGTGGTCTTCCCCGCACCGTTCGGGCCGAGCAGGCCCAGCACTTCGCCCTTGGCCACGGACAGCGAGATATCGGTCAGCACCGCCCGCTTGTCATAGGACTTGGCGATCGAGATCACTTCCAGCCCGCCCTGCGGCAGCGACTGGCTGGAATTGGCCCGGACGGCTTCGGTGACGGTTGTATCGGTCATTGCGTATGCTCGTTTAGGGGGCCGAAGGGGACTCGGCAAGCCGGGGAAGATCCATTTGGCAGGTTTCGTGCATGGGGATCGACGAACGGCATAGCCGCTATTGGTAAACGATGCTTGATCCCAGCGCCCTTCGGTGATTTACTCAGTTCTTCCGATCGGCGGCGCAGATCACTGGCGGACATTTTGGGAATGATTAGGGGAATGCTGATGGCCAAGGCATGGCAACGCACCGACGTTACGGCTCATTCAGCCGCCAAGCCGCTCGACTGGCGCAAACGGATGAGCGACCATATCGCTTACGCGCTGCTGGCCTATACCGGGCTCCAGATCTTCGTCACGATGGGCGCGTTGAATGCCAAGAGCGGTTCGCTATTGCCCTATTTCGCGCTGATCGTGCTGGTCGTGGCAATCATCCCGGCCTGCCGCCGATTTGAACGCCGCTGGAACCGTCTGTCCGATGTTCAGGCGCGCGATCCCGAACTGGCCCCCTATTATCGCCGGGACCGCAACTGGGTCTGGACCATGGCGATTGGCCTGCCATTTGTGGTGACAGGGACGTTCAAGCTGCTGGCGATCGCCTTCACCTGATTGCCCTTCGCCGCCTGAGTACCTAGATCGGGCACTCCTCTTCCGGAGTGCCTCTTTCATGCTGACCTCTTCTGCCGCACAGGAACGCGCCGCCGCGCTGATCGACCTTGCCCGCAAGGCCGGGGCCGATGCCGCCGACGCGATCTATTCGGGCAGTTCATCCGAAGGGGTCCAGGTCCGGCTGGGCAAGCTGGAAGATATCGAGCGCAGCGAAAGCGAACACCTTGATCTACGGGTGTTTGTCGGCCGCCGTTCAGCGTCGATCGGATCAAGTGACTTGTCCGATGCAGCCTTGCAGGAACTGGCCGCGCGTGCAGTCGATATGGCCCGCCTGGCGCCCGAAGATCCCTACGCCGGACTTGCCCCTGATGAATTGCTCCACCGCGCGCCGCTGGCCAATCTGGATCTGGAAGACACCGCCGAACCTGGCCCGCAAGACCTGCTGGCACGGGCGCTTACTGCCGAAGATGCCGCCCGAGCGGTTGCGGGCGTAACCAACAGCGAAGGCGGTTCGGCCAGCATGGCCCGCCGGGTCATGGCGCTGGTCACCAGCCACGGCTTTGCCGGGGCCTATGGTGGCACCAGCCATGGTATCAGCGCCGTCGTGATCGCCGGTGAAGGCGATTCGATGCAGCGCGACTATGGATACCGGACCGCGCGGCACCTGGCCGATCTGCCCCCGCCCGAAGAAATCGGCCAGATGGCTGGCGACCGGGCGATTGCCCGGATGAATCCCGGCCGGCTGAAGAGCGGGTCGATGCCGGTGGTGTTCGATCCCCGCGTCGGTGGCTCACTGATCGGCCATCTGACCGGCGCGATGTCTGGCAATGCTATCGCCCGCCGCGCCAGCTTCCTGCTCGACCATGGCGGGGCGCAGCTGTTCCAGCCGGGCATCGCCATCATTGACGATCCACTGCGCCAGCGCGGTCTGTCCTCACGTCCCTTCGATGGCGAGGGGCTGCCGGTGGGGCGGCACGAACTGGTGACCGACGGCCGGTTGACAGGCTGGCTGATGGATAGCGCCGCCGCCCGCCAGCTAGGCGGTACGCCGACCGGCCACGCCGTGCGCGGCGCGGGCGGCTCACCGGGCGTTGGCACCAGCAACCTGCACCTTGCCGCTGGCAGCGCCTCTCCCGCAGAGCTGATGGCTGACATCGCTGATGGCGTTTACGTTACCGAACTGATCGGCCACGGCGTGAATGGCGTGACCGGCGATTACAGCCGGGGTGCCTCGGGCTTCCGGATTGTAAATGGCCAGATTGCCGGGCCGGTGGCCGAATTCACTGTGGCGGGGAACCTGATCGCAATGTTCGCCGCGCTGACTCCCGCCAACGATCTGGAATGGCACCGCGGGGTCAATGTCCCGACAATCCGCATCGATGGCCTGACCATCGCCGGGGATTGACCGGCGCACTGCGGACTGGTCTTTCTGCGACGATGCAAATCCGCCCGGCTCGCCTTGAAGATTGCTCCGAAATCGCGGCAATTTATGCGCACCATGTCCTGCACGGCACGGCGAGTTACGAGACCACGCCGCCCGACACTGCTGAAATCGCCCGCCGGATGGAGCGGGTGCTCGGCTGCGGCTGGCCCTGGCTGGTGGCTGAAGGCCCGGGGGGCGACCTGCTGGGCTATGCCTATGCCAGCCAGTTCCGGGATCGCGCCGCCTATCGCTTTGTCTGCGAAGACAGCATCTACATCCGCGACGATGCGCGGGGCCGGGGCGCGGGCAGCGCCTTGCTGGCCGCCCTGATCGAGGCCTGCACCGCCCTGGGCTTTCGCCAGATGGTTGCCGTGATCGGCGGGGCTGAGCCCGCTTCGGAAGCACTGCACGCGCGGTTGGGCTTTGCACAGGCTGGCCGATTGTCTGGCATCGGGCGCAAGCAGGGCCGCTGGCTCGATACGCTGTACATGCAGCGCGCACTCGGCCCGGGCAGCAGTGAACCACCCGGATTTGAGCCGAGTTGACGATGATCAATTCGGGGCTTGGCAAGTCGGGCTAATCGGAGCTTAATCGAACGATTAAGAAAACCGATGAGAGGAGAGTCGCCCGTGACCGGACAAGCTGCGACCAAGCCCGCCAGCCAGGATGCCACCCATGTCGACGTGTTGATTGTCGGCGCCGGAATATCCGGGATCGGTTCAGCCTATCACCTGCAAGAGCAGAGCCCCGGCAAGTCCTACGCGATCCTGGAGATGAAGGAGAGCTTCGGCGGCACCTGGGAAACGCACAAGTATCCGGGCGTCCGATCGGACAGCGATCTTTATACCTTCGGCTATCGCTTCAAGCCATGGGTCGGCGCACCGATTGCCAGTGCGGCAGAAATCCTGAAGTACATGGGCGAGGTGATCGAGGAAAACGGCATCGCGCCGCATATCCGCTATGGCCACCGCATCACCCGCGCCGCCTGGGACAGCGCCGCCAACCTGTGGACGGTTGATGCCGTCCGCGCCAGCGACGGGGCCGCAGTCAGCTTCACCGCCAACTTCCTGTGGATGTGCCAGGGCTATTACGATCATGAAAAGCCCTACATGCCCGATTGGCCGGGCAAGGACCGCTTCAAGGGGCAGCTGGTTCATGCCCAGCTGTGGGACCCGAAGATCGACTATACTGGCAAGAAAGTGCTGGTGATCGGCTCTGGCGCGACCGCCGCGACGGTGATCCCGGCCTTCGCTGAAAAGGCCGCCCACGTTTCCATGCTCCAGCGTTCGCCGACCTATTTCTTCTGTTCGGAAAACAAGAACGAGCTGGCTGACAAGCTGCGCGCCGGCGGGATTGATGAGCCGACGATCCACCGCGTGGTCCGCGCCCAGATCATGCATGACCAGAACGCCATGACCCAGCGCTGCATCGAAGAACCCGACGCCGTGTTCGAGGAACTGAAAATGCTGGTCCGGGCCTTCACCGGCAAGGAGGACTTCGAATTCGAGCCGCACTTCACGCCGAAGTACCGCCCGTGGCAGCAGCGGCTGGCCTTCTGCCCGGATGGTGACATCTTCCGCGCCGCGGTGGGCGGCAAGCTGACGGTCTATACCGACGAGATCGAGACCTTCACCGAAACGGGCGTGCGCACCAAGGGCGGTGACGAGATCGAGACGGACATTATCGTTGCGGCCACCGGCTTCAACCTGCTGATGATGGGCGGCATCCCATTCTCTGTTGATGGCCAGCTGGTCGATTGGCACGAGACGGTCAATTACCGCGGGATGATGTTCACCGGGGTGCCGAACATGGTCTGGGTCATGGGCTATTTCCGCGCCAGCTGGACCTTGCGGGTCGATATGCTGGGCGATTTCGTCTGCCGGCTGCTGAACCATATGGACGCAAAGGGCGTGAAGCGGGTCGAGGTCACGCTGCGCGATGAGGATCGCAATATGGCGCTGGGTGACTGGATTGAGGGAGAGAACTTCAATCCCGGCTACCTGATGCGCGGCCTGAAGCTGATGCCCAAGCGCGGCGACAAACCCGAATGGCGCCACAATCAGGATTACTGGCACGAAAAGGACGAGATCCCGGCTATCGATCTGGATGGCAGCGAATTTGTCTATGACGGCGTTCGCGCTGGCGTGAAGGCAACAGAAGCCGCCTGAGCCCCGTTTACAGGTGCGCCGCTTTCCGCCAGACCCGTTGCCATGAGCAACGTATCGATCTGGTGGGGCGGCGATCGCCCGCCCCTGCAACCCATGACCGCGCTGGGCGAAAATTCCTTGCCCGGCCACCTCGGCATCGAATTCGTCGATTGCGGCGATGACTGGATCAGGGCGCGGATGCCGGTCGATGAACGGACCCAGCAGCCGTTCAAGCGGCTCCACGGCGGAGCCTCGGTCGCGCTGGCAGAAACGATAGGTTCGGTGGCGGCCAGCTATTGCGTGGACCGCGAAAAGTTCGTCGCCGTGGGGATGGAGATCAACGCCAACCACATCCGCCCAGCCTATGCCGGCTGGGTCTATGCCACCGCCCGGCCCGAAGCCTTGGGCCGCACGACCCAGGTCTGGACCATCCGGATTGAGGACGAAGCGGATAAGCTGATCTGCATCTCCCGCTTCACCGTCGCGGTGATTTCGATCGACCGCAAGTGAGCGGCTCGGTCGCTATCATCGGTGCGGGCGACCATATCGGCGCGGCGATTGCCCGCCGGTTCGCCGCCGAGGGCTTGCTGGTCCACGCCGGGCGCCGCAATGGCGATAAGCTGGCCCCGCTGCTGGGCGGCAATATCACCGGCCGCAGTTTGGATGCGCGCGAAAGCGAAGACGTGACCGCTTTCCTGACTGAGGCTGAGGCCCGCGCGCCGCTTGATCTGGTGGTGTTCAACGTGGGCGCCAACGTGCAGTTCCCGCTGACCGAGACGACCGACCGGGTGTTTCGCAAGGTCTGGGAAATGGCCTGCTATGCCGGGTTCGT
>CAZNFV010000141.1:0-5724 GCA_964572445.1 uncultured Novosphingobium sp.
GGTAGATGTTGTGCACTTGCAGGCCGAGGTGGGCCACTTCGGCGCGCAGGGCATCGGCATAGCCAGCGATCCCGAACTTGGCTGCGCAATAGGCGGTGCGCATCGGTACGCCGACCTTGCCGGCGATCGAGGAGATATAGGCCAGACGGCCGGAACCGCGTGCCACCATGCGCGGCAGGATCGCCTGGGTCAGCGCAATCGGTGCCAGTAGATCGACACCGATGATTTGCTGATAGACCGCATAGCCCGTGTCCACCGCCAGACTGCGCTGCGAGATGCCGGCATTGTTGACCAGCAGATCGATGCCACCAGAAATCGACGATGCCCAGGCCCATGCCTGCTCCACTGCCGGAGCGAGGGCGGCAATGTCGGTCGTCTCAAACGGCAGGATCAGGCAATCTCCGCCGCAGTCGGCCGCAACGGCTTCCAGTGCCTCAACCTTGCGGCCTGACAGCACCAGTCGCGCGCCCTGCGCCGCCAGCGCCTTGGCCAGCGCCGCGCCGATGCCTGATGAAGCGCCGGTGATCCAGGCGGTCTGTCCCTTGAAGCTCATGTCTCTCTCCCTGATTGTTCTTGTCTAATCGCTGTTGGTCAGCGGCACCTGCGGGATCGGGATGAATTCATCCTCGTCGCCCGGCACCTTTGGAAAGCGGCCTTGCCGCCAATCGTCTTTGGCCTGATTAATCCGTTCCCGGCTGGAAGAAACGAAGTTCCACCAGACGTGGCGCGGGCTTCCAATGGCCGCACCGCCCAGCAGCATGACCCGCCCGCCGCGTTCACTGGTTAAGCGTATGATCTGATCGGGCGCGAGCACGGCCAGCTCGTAAAGAGTCAACGCAGCGCCAGCGACGCTGGCTTCGCCGCCCACCAGCATGACAGCGCGTTCTTCGGCCTCGCTGTCAAGCGGGATGGCGCCGCCAGGTGCCAGCACGATCTCGGCATAGATCGTCGGCGAATGCTGGGTGGTGCGGGCCGTCTGGCCCCACAGGCTGCCCATGATGACGCGAGCGGAAACGCAGGTGTCCTCAACCAGCGGCAGTTCGGTCACGGCCTCGAAAGCGGGTTCGATCTCTTCCTGACCATCGGGCAGGGCCAGCCAGGTCTGCATGCCATATATCGGCTTGGCCGTGTCGCGCTCCGCTGCGGGGCCGCGCTCGGAATGGACGATCCCGCGCCCGGCAGTCATCAGATTGACTTGCCCGGGGCGGATCGTGGCGAAAGTGCCCAGGCTGTCACGGTGATCGATTGCGCCCTCGAACAGCCAGGTGACCGTGGCAAGGCCGATATGCGGGTGCGGTCGCACGTCCATCGCTACGCCGGGCGGCAGGATCGCCGGGCCAAACTGGTCAACGAAGATGAACGGCCCAACCATGATCCGGCGCGGAGAAGGCAAGACGCGGCGCACCTGAAAGGCGCCAAGGTCATGCGTTACCGGCTGGATCGTGGTCAGGATGGTCATCCGCCCAAGGACCTTTCATCTGGCGCGCTTGCTTTCACCGCCAGAGCGTGGACGCGCTGGCCGGGAATATCGCCCAGCGCGGCATTGACCATGCGCTGCCGCTGGAGCCGGGAGACACCGGTAAAGGCAGCGCTTTCGATCTCGACCGAGAAGTGCGATTCGCCCGACCCGTCATCGCCGGAATGGCCGCGATGCCTGGCCGAATCGTTCATCACGACAAGGCTGGTGGGGGCAAAGGCAGCGGTGAGCAGTGCCTCGATTTCGGTCGCAAGGGGGGTGGTCATGTCTTCCCTTCTACCCGAACAATCGCCATGTGGAAGCGGTGAAGCACGATCGTTTTCATGGACGCGTCAGGGACGCACAGCGGGAATGCATGGTCTCTGGATGCCGCGAGGCCGGTGAATTCCGCGCGCCGGGCGAACGCCGCCCGGGTTTTGACGGGCCGGGCGACTATCGCTGGTTCTGCCTGGACCACGTGCGTGACTTCAATTCCGGTTATGACTGGTTCGCCGGGATGACCGCCGAAGAGATTATGCGCGCGCAGAACCCGATCCATGGCTGGGAACGGGAAACCCGCGCATTCTCGCCCACAGCAGGGGTCGATTCGGCACCGCGGTGGGCTGATTTCAAGGATCCGCTCGAAGCCATCAACGCTCGCGCCCGCGCGCGCAAACCGGCGCAGCGCAGCGATGGCCGGGCGGTGTCTCCGGACGAACGGCGCGCTCTGGACGTGCTGGGGCTGGCACTTGACGCCACCCGCACCGACCTGCGAGGCCGCTATTCGCAACTGGTCCGCAAGTATCACCCTGATCGCAATGGCGGTGATCGCAGCTATGAAACCCGGCTGCAGGAAGTGGTCGAAGCCTATCAATTGCTGCGCCGGGCTGCCGCCTTCGCCTGATCAGGCTTCGCACAGCGCTTTCAGCTGATCAGCGCAGGCGCTCCACCCTTCGTCAAAGCCCATGTCGCGGTGCTGGGTCATCGCTTCCTCGGTCCAGTGACGGGCGCGGGCGGTATAGCGGGTGCCATCCCCCTCTGGCGCGATCTCCCAGACGCCGATCATGAATGGCGTGCTGGGCACAAGATCGCCGACAATCGCATCGGTGCTGGCAACGCGCCGGCCTTCGTCCCAGGCGAGCAACAGGCCGGGATGCTGATGCAGCTCACCCCCAGGACCGTACATCGTGGTGTGGATTGCAGCGCCGGCGCGGCGGCCGCCCCAATCAACTTCTGCGCGCCAGGGCAGGGGACACCACCATTCGTTGGTGCGGCTAACCAATGCGTTCCAGACCACGGACGGCGGGGCGGCGATCAGGCGGGTGACGGACAGTTCGTGCATGGCAACTCCCTCAATCGCGGTCAGGGGCGCCCAGCGGGAACAGCGGGCGATAGGGTCTCGCTTCATCGACGCAGCGAGCAGCTGCTGGCAGAATCAACAAGTGGGCGCGCCATTGGCGGAGCGCGTCAAATTGCATCGGGATAGGGTAGACCCAGTCGGCATAGAACAGGCTGGGCGCGGCAGCACATTCGACCAAAGTGATCTCGTCACCCAGGCGCGGCGATTGCTTCAGCCAGTTGTTGAGCCAGCGATAACTGCGGTCCAGCCTATCGCGCGCGCGGCCTTCAACCGCTGGATCAGGCATGCCGGGCGAACGAATGTGTTCGCTAACAATGTCCTGCATCGGTGCCATGACCGCCAGATCGAACACCCGGTCAAGCATCCGCAAGTTCAGCGCGTCCACCGGATCAGGCGGCAGCAGCTGGGCTGGTCCGCGATGGTGCAAGTGCAGATATTCGATTATGCAGCTGGCCTCGAACACCGTTCGCTCACCATCGACCAGGACCGGAAACTGACCGAGCGGGCCTGCAGCGGCCACAACGGCGCCGTTCTCCGGGTTCTCCGGATCCAAAAGCCTGAATTCAAACGGCGTCGCGTTTGCATAGAACGCAATCAGCGCCTTCCAGGTGTAGGACGAAAACGGATGCCCATAGAGCGACAGCACCGCTTCAACCGGCCCGCGCCGCCGCGATCGCGGCGTGGTCAATCTTGTGCATGGTCATCATCGCTGCGAACACCCGCTGACGCACGACGGGATCAGGATCGGCCATGCCATCGGTCAGCACCCGCGGCGTGATCTGCCAATTGAGGCCCCACTTGTCCTTGCACCAACCGCAGGCGCTTTCCGCGCCGCCATTGCCGATTATCGCATTCCAGTAATGATCCGTCTCGGCCTGGCTGTCAGTCGCGACCTGGAATGAGAAGGCTTCCGTATGCGGGAAGATCGGTCCGCCATTCAGGCCCATGCATTTCAGTCCCAGCACGGTGAACTCCACCGTCAGTGGATCACCGGCCTTACCACCGGGAAAGTCTGCCGGGGCATAGTGGATGGGGCCGACTGAACTGTCCGGGAACACTTCGGCATAGAACTGCGCGGCCGCTTGCGCGGTGCCGTCATACCACAGGCAAAGCGTCGCTTCGGTCATGCCCGATCCTCGCCGTCGATCTGGTCCATCCAGAACGGCTCCCAGACGTGGCCATCCGGATCAAGCACGGTGCGCTGATACATGAAGCCATGGTCTTCTGGCGGGTTAAGATCAGCGGTCCCGCCGTGGGCTGCACCCGCCTCGACCAGCCGATCGACATCGGCCCGGTCATTCAGGGCCAAAGCCAATGAGACCTCGCTTGATCCTGGCGGGCAGATCGGGCGGCTGGTGAAGCCTTCCCATTTCGGGCGCGTCAGCAGCATGACATAAATGGCATCCGACCAGACCATGCAGGCCGCTGTCTCGTCCGTGAAGCGCGGCTCGCTGGCAAAGCCCAAGGCGGTGTAGAACCGCATGGCGCGCGGCAGGTCCGCCACCGGCAGATTGATGAAGATCATTCGGTCCATCACACCACTCCGCTCCCACGCCGGAGAGGAAGAGGCGCATTTTGCTGTTGTTGCACAAGAGCAAAGCGACAAACGGTGGCTGCACGCGGTTGAGACTCAAGCGGTAGCGAAGAGAGCCGGTCCGCCGGTGCAGCCCCATTGAATGTCGGGCAGGTCAGCCCTCTATCAGCCAGCCAGGACCCGCCCCACGATCTTGTCTTCCAGCGCAGCAAATTGGGCCCAGCTTGGCCGCGCTTTCACCCGGCCATACCAAGCGGCGGTGCGGGGATGGGTTGCCGGATCCGGATCCAGACCAACATAGCCGAGCGAGCGCAATGTCGCGGCTACGGCAATATCGCCGATCGAGAATTCATCCCCGGCCAGCCAGCCATCGCCGCACTGGCTTTCAAGATAGTCCATGATCGGGCCAAGTTCTTTCAGCCCCTGTTCCGCCAGCGCTTCATCGCCAGGCTTACCCATCAGTTTGGGGGCGACAAAGCGGTTGAACATCACCTTGCCGCCAGCGGCGATCAGGATCGTGTCAGCAAATTCCTCAAACCAGATCGCCCGGGCCTTGGCCTTCGCATCGCCGGGAGTGATCGGGGGTTCGGGCTGCACCGCATCGAGATAGGTCACGATCGCGGTCGAATCACACAGGGTGAAATCGCCATCGATCAGCGCCGGGATTTTGCGGAACGGGCTGGCCGCCAGGAACTCTGGCGCGGGATCGGCCGGATTGCTCATCGCCAGTTCCACCGCGATGCCCTTTTCGGCAGCGACCAGGTGAACCTTGCGGACAAACGGCGAGATCGGAAAACCATAGACTTTCATCGGACGAACGCTCCCGGGCATTGAGTCGCTGATTGCAACGCATTCCTTATTGCAGCGCTTCGCTGGCCCGTATAGGCGATGGCTTGTCATGACCGATATTCCCAACCAGCTCGACACCAGCGGCAACACCATCCTGTCCGCGCCCGACCTTGAACTCGACGTTCGCGAGACGTTCGGGATCGATATCGATATGAAGGTTCCGGCCTTCTCGGTGGCCGATGAACGCGTCCCTGATATCGATCTGACCTATGTGTTCGATCCGGATACCACGCTGGCGATCCTGGCTGGCTTTGCCTTTAACCGCCGCGTGATGGTTCAGGGCTATCACGGCACGGGCAAGTCGACCCATATTGAGCAGATTGCGGCGCGCCTGAAGTGGCCCTGCATCCGCATCAACCTGGATGCCCATATCAGCCGGATCGACCTGATTGGCCGCGATGCGATCGTCCTGCGCGATGGTCTGCAGGTTACGGAATTCCGCGAAGGCCTGCTCCCCTGGGCCTTGCAGCGCCCGGTCGCGCTGGTGTTTGACGAATATGATGCGGGCCGTCCGGACGTAATGTT
>CAZNFV010000142.1:0-5719 GCA_964572445.1 uncultured Novosphingobium sp.
CAGATGATCCTGGCCGAGGACGAGGCTGGGCGCCGCGCCGCACTGGCCAAGCTGCTGCCCGAACAGCGCGCCGATTTTCAGGCGATCTTCGCGGTAATGGCTGGCCTGCCGGTCACGATCCGTCTGCTTGATCCGCCGCTGCACGAGTTTTTGCCGCATAGTGAGGCCGACTTTACCGAGCTTTCGGATACAATCGGGATCGGGATCGCCACGCTGAAGCGCCGCGCGGGTGAACTCCACGAATTCAATCCGATGCTCGGGCACCGTGGGTGCCGCCTGGGCATCACTTTCCCAGAAATCTATGAGATGCAGGCTCGCGCGATCTTTGAAGCGGCCTGCGCGGTCGCCGCCGAGAGTGGCGAGGCGCCGGTACCAGAGGTGATGATCCCGCTGGTCGCGACCCGCAAGGAACTGGCGATTCTCAAGGTGCTGATCGAGCGCACTGCTGAGGCGGTGTTCGCTGAACAAGGGCGCCGGATCGAATACCTGGTTGGCACCATGATCGAACTACCCCGCGCGGCCTTGATGGCTGGTGAGATCGCGGAGGAGGCAAAGTTCTTTTCGTTTGGAACGAACGATCTGACCCAAACTACTCTTGGCGTTTCGAGGGACGATGCGGCGCGCTTCCTGACGCCTTATGTCGAGCAGGGAATCTATCCGCGCGATCCGTTCGTCAGCCTGGATATCGAGGGCGTGGGCCAGCTGGTAGAACTGGCAGTGGAGCGCGGCCGCAAGACCCGCGGCGACCTGAAGCTGGGCATTTGCGGTGAGCACGGCGGCGATCCGGCCTCAATCGCGTTCTGCGAGGCGGTCGGGTTGGATTACGTCAGCGCTTCGCCCTATCGCGTTCCGATTGCCCGGCTTGCAGCAGCCCAGGCCGCGCTTAACGCCGCCAGCCGCTGAGCGTCAGAATTTCGAATCGTTCTAAGGTAGACGATCCAAACGCCTGTTTTGCCGCTTCATATTGCTTTCGATTCAGCGCGGGGCCGGACTGCAGCAAGACATTGGTCAGGGCCTGCGCCCGCAGGTCCGCAAGCAAGCTGTCGAGATTGGTGAAGCGGACGTCGAGCGGCCGGCTGTCGACTACAGGATCGGTCCACCCGGCGCGTTGCAGCAGTTGCCCACCGGCGCGCACGTCCACCGTGGGGTGCAGGCGTGGGGCGGGGCGATCGCCATCGGCGGCAAGCATGGCCCCACGCAGGGCCGGCAGGCTGCCCGCGCCGACAAAGCTGGCGATCGCCAGGCCACCCGGAGCAAGCGCGCTGCGGATATGGATCAGTGCGCCAGGCAAGTCGTTGACCGTATCCAACGTGCCAAAGCTGGCGATCAGATCAAAGCCTGTCGTCGGATAGGGCTGCTCCTCCACGAAGCCTTCCGCCGGTTCGGCGCAGGTCACCGCAGCGCCGCGCACCTTGAACTCGGCAACTAAGGCGTCCGGAACCATCCCGATCAGCAGCACGCGCTGTGGCTCGTGCCGCAGGAAGGCCAACCGCTCGATCAGGTCTTCGGCCATGTCTGCGATCAGGTAATCCGCCGCATTCGGGGCTAATTGCAAGGCCAGCGCACGCCGCCGGACGGCAAGGCGGCGAGCAGGGGAGAAGATCAGGGGCGGAGTTTGGCTGGTCACGGCGTCGCACTGCCTTGCACGCTGGGCAGGTGCAAGCGATAGTCGCAGTTATGCAGGTTCGTGCCGCTCTTGCTCCGATCGTGGACCTGGTCTTCCCGCCGCGCTGCCCCTTGTGTGGAGAGGCTTTGGCGAGCCAGGGCGGCTTGTGCGCTGGATGCTGGGCCGAACTGGTGATCCCGGGCGATCCAAGCTGCGCGCACTGTCAGCGCCCGTTTGACGAGGGATCGCCCGATGGCATGATCTGCGCGCCGTGTCTGGCAAGTCCGCCGCTGCATGACGGCATCGCGGCGGCCACGCTGTATACTGATGGTTCGCGGCGTCTGGTGCTGGCCTTCAAACACGGCCGCCGGATTGCCCTCGCGCCGCTGCTGGCGCGGTTGATCGCGGCAAAGCTGCCGATGGTCGGGCCGGACTGGGTGATCGTTCCCGTTCCGCTGCATCGCTGGCGGTTGTGGCGGCGCGGATTCAACCAGTCGGCCTTGCTGGGGCGTGAGATTGCGCGGGCTACTGGCGCTGCCTTGCTGGTCGATGGACTGGTGCGGCGCAAGGCTACGCCGATGCTCGGCGGGCTGGGACGGGCAGCACGAATGCGCGCTTTGAGCGGCGCCATTGCGGTTAATCAGACCCGATTCAGCGCGATCAAGGGTAAGTCGATCCTGCTGATTGACGATGTTCTGACCAGTGGCGCAACCAGTGAAACCTGCGTCAGGGCGCTGAAGCGGGCCGGTGCGGATAAAGTGCAGATCGCCTGCTTTGCGCGGGTGCTTGATGAGGCTTTGGACCTGGTCTGAAAAGGGCAGAGGCCTGATAACGAAAACGCCCGGCGCTTGGCACCGGGCGTCCTCGTGACGAAACTGTCTGGCGCCGCTTGCGCGATTAGGCAGCCCCCCTTTGACTGCCTCGCCGATTCCCTCATGCGGTGGCTCCGTTTTCGGGAGCCGGCCTGGTCC
Organism: uncultured Novosphingobium sp.; assembly: GCA_964572445.1. Classification (GTDB taxonomy): domain Bacteria; phylum Pseudomonadota; class Alphaproteobacteria; order Sphingomonadales; family Sphingomonadaceae; genus Novosphingobium. Next base: position 2,578 of record CAZNFV010000142.1, read on the forward strand.
CTGAACCTTGGCCGCTTGTCTTTTCCGCAATGCCTGTTTCTCTGAAGTCGGGGGTGCTGGGAAGCATCAAGCAGTGGCGCTGCAGATTTTGGTCGACACATGTGGTTATCGTGCAACAAGGACGGATGATGACCGAGACTGATGACCGCGAGCAGGGCACCACGTTCCAGCCACGCTTCGATGCCAATGGGCTTTTAACCGCCGTGGCAGTTGATGCTGCAAGCCGCGAGATTGTGATGCTGGCCCATATGGATGCTGAGGCGCTGGCCAAGACCCGCGAGACTGGTCTGGCGCACTTCCACTCTCGCTCGCGTGGCCGTTTGTGGCTGAAGGGTGAGACGTCCGGGCACGTGCTCAAGGTCTTGGAAATCCGGGTCGACTGCGATCAGGATGCGCTTGTGCTTATGGTCAGCCCGGCCGGCCCGGCTTGCCACACCGGGGCTAACAGTTGCTTCTATCGCGCGCTCGACGGCGACAGTCTGGTCCGGATCAGCAATTGACGCTTACGTAAAGGGAACCTAGAGGAAGCGGCGATGGACTCGCCGGTTCCTGCCCCTCCTGCTCACGATGGCGCCCACCTTGAGCGGCCCGACGCTTTGGCGCGTGAGCACTTCACGATCTCTGATCTGACCAGCGAGTTCGGGCTGACCGCTCGGGCCTTGCGGTTCTATGAGGACGAGGGCCTGATCGCCCCGGCCCGTCAGGGATTGAGCCGGGTCTATTCCAAGCGGGATCGCGCCCGGCTGGCCTGGATCATGCGCGCCAAGAACGTTGGTTTCAGCCTGACTGAAATCAAGGAAATGATCGATCTTTACGATCTGGGCGATGGCCGGGTGGAGCAGCGCCGCGTTACTGTCGCGCGCTGCAAGCAGCAGGTTGAACGAATGCAGGAACAGCGCGCCGATATCGATGCGGCGATCAAGGAACTGACGGACTTCATCACGCTTGTCGAAAACATTGACCGCGCGCCGCGCGGTTAAATTTGCAATTGCAGCGAGGATTTTATGCCGGTCTACAAGGCACCAACCCGTGACGCCCGCTTTCTGATCAACGAGGTTTTGCGGATACAGGACCATGCTGCGCTGCCCGGTTTTGAGGGCGCCACGCCAGACATGGTTGAGGCTGTGGTTGAGCAGGCCGGCAAGTTCTGTTCGGAAGTCCTTGCCCCGATCAACCTTGCTGGAGACCAGGAAGGCTGCACCCGCCACGCTGATGGTTCGGTCACCGTGCCGGCGGTCTACAAGCCGGCTTTTGCTCAGCTGCAGGAGGCAGGCTGGTCAACGCTGTCCGCCCCAGAAGAGTTTGGCGGGCAGGGACTGCCGCACGTGTTGGGCATGCTGATGGAAGAGTTCATGTCTTCCGCCAATCAGGCGTTTTCGATGTATCCCGGTCTTACTGCCGGGGCGATTTCGGCGATTTTGGCCAAGGGCTCGCCCGAGCAGAAGGCCAAGTACGTGCCCAAGATGGTCACGTGCGAATGGCTCGGCACGATGAACCTGACCGAGCCGCAGTGCGGCACCGATCTGGGCCTGATCCGCACCCGCGCCGTGCCGCAGGCTGATGGCAGCTATGCGGTAACCGGGACCAAGATCTTCATTTCGTCGGGCGAGCATGACCTGACGGAGAACATCATTCACCTGGTGCTGGCCAAGCTGCCGGACGCGCCGGATTCGACCAAGGGCATCTCGCTGTTCATCGTCCCCAAGTTCCTGGTGAATGAGGATGGCTCACTCGGCGCACGTAATGCGGTGTCGTGCGGGTCGATTGAGCACAAGATGGGCATTCACGGCAACGCCACCTGCGTGATGAATTACGATGGAGCCACCGGCTTTCTGGTGGGTGAGGAAAACAAGGGCCTGGCCGCGATGTTCATCATGATGAACGCCGCCCGTCTTGGGGTGGGCATCCAGGGGCTGGCCCAGGCCGAAGCGGCTTACCAGAACGCGGTCAAGTATGCCGCTGAACGCCGTCAGGGCAGGGCTCTGACCGGCGCTGCCGAGCCGAACGAAAAGGCCGACACCCTGTTCGTGCACCCCGATGTGCGGCGGATGCTGATGGACGCCAAGGCCTTTACCGAAGCCATGCGCTCGCTGTGCCTGTGGGGCGCACTGCAGGTCGATCTGAGCCATAAGGCCGCGACCGAGGAAGAGCGGCAGCTGGCCGACGATCTGGTCAGCCTGCTGACCCCGGTGATCAAAGGCTATGGCACGGATAAGGGCTATGACGTTGCCACCAACATGCAGCAGGTCTTCGGCGGCCATGGCTACATCGAGGAATGGGGCATGAGCCAGTTCGTGCGCGATGCCCGCATCGCCATGATCTATGAAGGCGCCAACGGGATTCAGGCGATGGACCTGGTTGGACGCAAGCTCGCCCAGAACGGTGGCCGCGCAGTTCAGGCCTTCTTTGCCATCGTCGATGCCGAATGCGCCGCTGCCAAGACCAAGCCGGAACTCGCCAGCCTGGCCGCCGCCGTCGAAGCCGCCAATGGCGAGCTAAAGGCCGCGACCATGTGGTTTATGGCCAACGGCATGGCCAACCCCAATCAGGTTGGTGCCGGGGCGCATCATTACATGCACATCATGGGCATCGTTGCACTGGGTTCGCAGTGGCTGCGGATGGGCGAGGCGGCGCTCGCCGGTCTGGCCAGCGGCACTGGTGACAAGGCGTTTTACGAAGCCAAGTTGACCACCGGGCGCTATTTCGGTGAACGCTTCTGCCCCGATGCAGCCGCCCTGCGCCGCAAGATCGAGGCGGGCAGCGAAGCGCTGATGGCCCTGCCGGTCGAAGCCTTCGCCACGGCGTGATTAGCGCCCTCGCCGGCGTCCTAGCCTAGCGTTTCGTCGAGCAGGCCCAGCAGGGCTGCCCACGATTGCCGATCGGCGCTGGCGTTATAGCTGGGGTTGGGCGCGCCGGCCGGTGTCAGCGGGTTGGTGAAGCCGTGATCGACACCGGCATAGCTGTGCAAGTGCCAGTTGGCGCCAACCGCGTCCATTTCCTCCCAGAAGGCGGTCACGTGGCTGCGCGGCACGAGGAAATCGACGTCACCATGGCACACCAGAATGCGCGGCTTGATGGGCTGCGTTGCGGGTAGCGGAGATTGCAGCAGACCGTGGAAGCTGGCGACCAGCGCGAGATCGGC
>CAZNFV010000143.1:0-3549 GCA_964572445.1 uncultured Novosphingobium sp.
ATGCCCTGCGCGGCACCGATGTGGTGCGCGGCGAAGCTGGCGGGATCACGCAGCACATCGGCGCTTACCAGATCAAGACCAAGGGCGGTGAACTGATCACTTTCCTGGATACCCCGGGCCACGAAGCCTTCACCGAAATGCGGATGCGCGGTGCCAATGTCACCGATATCGTCATCCTGGTGGTGTCTGGTGATGACGGGATCATGCCGCAGACAATCGAAGCGATCAATCACACCAAGGCGGCCGGCGTGCCAATGATCGTGGCGATCACCAAGGCTGACCGCAACGAATACAACGCCCAGAAGATCCGCGAACGCTTGCTTGAACACGAAGTCGTGGTCGAAGCGATGTCGGGCGATGTGCAGGACGTGGAAGTTTCGGCCAAGACCGGCGCAGGCCTCTATCAGTTGATCGAGAAGATCCTGCTTCAGGCCGAACTGCTTGAACTGACTGCCAATCCGGATCGTGCTGCCGAAGCCACCGTGATCGAAGCCAAGCTTGACAAGGGCAAGGGCCCGCTCGCTTCGGTGCTTATTACCCGCGGTACGCTGAAGGTGGGCGATATCCTGGTCGTGGGTGTCCACTCGGGCCGCGTCCGCGCCATGCTTGACGACAAGGGCCGCCAGATCAAGGAAGCGCCGCCAGCTCTGCCGGTTGAAGTGTTGGGCATCGGCGGCGTGCCGATGGCGGGCGATACGCTCACCGTGGTCGATAGCGAGGCTCGCGCCCGTGAAGTCGCTGCGTTCCGCCACGAACAGGCAACTGCCAAGCGCACCACTTCGGCTCCTGCCAGCCTTGAGAACATGTTCTCGGCGCTGTCGGCCAAGCAGGCTGTCATCGAGTATCCGGTCGTCATCAAGGCTGACGTCCAGGGCTCGACCGAAGCCATCGTCAATGCGCTGAACCGCCTCTCGAACGACGAAATCAAGGTCAAGGTGCTGAGCGCCGGGGTTGGCGCGATCACCGAAGGCGATGTTTCGCTGGCTTCAGCCTCGAACGCTCCGATCATCGGCTTCAACGTCCGTCCCAATGCGAAGGCCCGTGAACTGGTCGATCGCAACAAGACGCGGATGAAGTACTTCGACGTGATCTATCACCTGACCGAAGACGTCGCCAAGGAAATGGCCGGCATCTGGGGGCCAGAGCGGATCGAAAACGTGGTGGGCCGCGCCGAGGTCAAGGAAGTCTTCCCGGCTGGCAAGCGCGACAAGGCGGCTGGTCTGCTGGTGCTCGAAGGCGGGATCCGCAAGGGCCTGTTCGCGCGCCTTACCCGCCAGGACGTTATCGTTTCGAAGACCGTCATCGCTTCGCTGCGCCGCTTCAAGGACGATGTCCCAGAAGTTCGCGCCGGGCTGGAGTGCGGCGTCGTGCTGCAGGATACCAACGACATCAAGCCGGGCGATATGCTCGAAGTGTTTGAGGTCGAGGAGCGCGAACGGACGCTGTGATGGGGTTCGAGGGATCGGGCGGAGCCCATGCCGAGTTGATGGGGGCGGAGTTTATCGACTTCGACCCCGCCAGCGAGACAATCCGGATGCGTTTTTTTGCGCCTGACAGCTTCATCACGCCGCGCGGCGGAGTGCAGGGCGGCTTGGTGGCCGGGTTTCTCGACGAGGCGATGGGCTGGGCCCATGTCCAGGCGACCGGCGGAGCAGAAGCGCCGCTGAACCTGGAGATTGCGATGACACTGCTCAAGCTGATCCCGGCCGGTCCGCTGGTCGGCAAAGGGCGGGTGATCCGCCGTGGGCGCAAGGCGATCTTCCTCGAAGGCGAGCTGTGGGACGAAAGCTGGACGACGCTCTATGCCCGTTCCACTTCCACCGCGATTCCAACGCCGCGGCCAGGGATGACCAACTGATGGCAAAGCAGCAAACCACCCCTGAAATCCGCTCGGTCCGCCTGCTCAAGGTGGGTGAGCAGGTGCGTCACGTGATCAGCGAGCTGCTGACCAGGCAGGTGGTGCATGATGAAGTGCTGGCGGCCCATTCTGTCTCGGTCACCGAAGTGCGGATGAGCCCTGATCTTCGCCACGCGACGGTCTTCGTAAAAGCGCTGCTGGGTGCGGACGACGAGCTGGTGCTAAAGGCGCTGCGCACGCACACGGCCTTTTTCCAGAAGGAAGTGGCGGGCAAGCTGCGTCTCAAATTCGCCGCCAAGGTTCGTTTTCAGAGTGACGAGAGCTTTGACGTGGCCGGTAAGATCGATGCCCTGCTGGCCGATCCCAAGGTAAAGCGCGATCTGGCAGACGATCAGCCCGAAGCCTAGTTCGGCACCATCCGCGCCTGGATGGTAATCGTCACCTTGCGACCGACCACTGCGCTATAGGCCGTCATCCCGAATTCGCGCCGGTCGATCACCGTCCGGGCAGAGAATTCCACCGCATCGCGGCCGCTGACCTTTGCTGGCGGATCACGGAAGGTCACAGCCAGCATGGCCGGGCGCGTCACCCCGCGCGCGGTCACTTCGCCCGCAACGGTCGCAGTCGTTGCGCCAGTCATCTGCATATTCCGGCCTGCGAAGCGGACCGTGGGGTAATGATCGACGTCAAAGAAATCTTTGCCCTTCAGGCGGCCGAGGGTGACAGAATCTCCGGCTTGCAGCCGCCGGGCATCCAGTTCGACATCAAGGCCAATCGTATCAAGTCGTTCCGGCGAAAGCGCGATGCGTCCGGTCATCCGGGGGAACCGCGCGGTCTTGCTGGTAATCCCCATGAAGCCAACCTTAGCACTGACCATGCTGCGCGCCGGATCGATCTGATAGCGGTAAGTGGGTTGGGCGGCACCCAGCGATAGCGGTGCCAGCAGCATGGCGAACAGGGCCGGGGCCAGACGCAAGTGCAGTCTCCTGTGTTTCCCTGTCATACTGGACGGTGGGCTTTGGTGATGGCCGTGTCAATCGCGCTGGCCTTTGCCGCCAAAGCCCCTATCTCTGCGGCGATGGCCAAACTCTATTTCTACTATGCCTCGATGAACGCGGGCAAATCGACCACGCTGCTTCAGGCAGACTTCAATTACCGCGAGCGCGGGATGACCACGATGCTGTGGACCGCCCAGCTGGATGATCGCGGCGGTACCCGCGCGATCGAAAGCCGGATTGGCCTCCACGCCGAGGCGAACCGCTTTGCTGCCGATACCGATCTGTGGGATCGGGTGATGGCCGCCCACAAAGTTGAGCCGCTGGCCTGTGTGCTGGTCGACGAAGCGCAGTTCCTGACCGGGGAGCAGGTCTGGCAACTGGCGCGGCTGGCGGACGAGGGCGGTATTCCGGTGGTCTGCTATGGCCTCCGCACCGATTTTCAGGGTGAACTGTTCCCCGGTTCGGCAGCCTTGCTGGGAATCGCGGATTCGCTGGTTGAGCTGAAGGGCGTCTGTCACTGCGGCCGCAAGGCGACGATGAACCTGCGGGTCGATGAATCCGGCGCGGCGGTCAAGCAAGGAGCGCAGACCGAGATCGGCGGCAATGACCGTTACGTGGCGCTGTGCCGCAAGCACTTTACCGAGGCGCTCAGCGCATGAACGAAGCCGTGTTTCAGGCGGCGGCGCTGATCGT
>CAZNFV010000143.1:3649-5718 GCA_964572445.1 uncultured Novosphingobium sp.
GCGCTTAATCTGGTCAACTTCATCACGATCAATGTCTTTCTGGCGCTGTTCAACCTGTTGCCGATCCCGCCGTTCGATGGTGGCCATATCGTTGAAGGACTGCTGCCGCCGCGCCTCGCCCGCAAGTGGGCGGGGATGCACCATAAGGCGTTGCTGATAATGATTCTGTTGCTGGTGGTGCTGCCCTGGCTGTCACCTCGCCTCAATGTGGTCAGCTGGCTGGTGGCTCCGCCGGTGGAATGGGTAATCGGCCGCTATATGGCCCTTGCAGCCGCACTCGCCGGGGGTTGAAGCACGTGCCGCACGGCTGGATCATCCTCGACAAGCCGCTCGGGCTTGGCAGCACTCAGGCCGTCGGCGCGGTCAAGCGCGTCTGCCGCGAAGCGGGTCTGGGCAAGGTCAAAGTGGGCCACGGCGGCACGCTTGATCCGCTCGCCACCGGTGTCTTGCCGATCGCGCTGGGCGAAGCGACCAAGTTGTGCGGACGGATGCTCGATGCCAGCAAGAGCTACGCCTTCACCGTCCAGTTCGGGACAGAGACCGATACGCTCGATCTGGAAGGCACCGTGATCGCGGAAAGCCCAGTGCGGCCGACGCCGGCTGAAGTGGAAGCGCTATTGCCGTGTTTCACCGGGCCGATTGAACAGGTGCCGCCGATCTACTCCGCCCTGAAGGTCGATGGCGAGCGCGCCTATGACCTGGCCCGCAAGGGCGAGGCGGTTGAGCTGAAGTCGCGCGCGGTGACGATCCATGCGCTGGAAATGGGCGCAGCGGATGCCGGCAACGTCACCCTGATCGCCACTGTTTCCAAAGGCACCTATATCCGCAGCCTGGCCCGTGACATTGCGCTGGCGCTGGGCACGGTCGGCCATGTCACCATGCTGCGCCGGCTGAAGGCCGGACCGTTCGGGCTGGATCAGGCGATTTCGCTGGACAAATTGAACGAAGTGGGTAAGGGCGCACCCCTTGAGAACGTACTCTTGCCGCTGGAGGCAGGGCTGGTCGACATCCCGGCTCTTAACCTCAGTTCGGAACAGGCAAGCATGGTCCGACAGGGCCGGGTTCTATCCGGACTGCCCCACACCAACGGGCTGCACTGGGCGCGACTGGGATCTGTTCCCATTGCGCTGGTGGAGCTTTCAGGTGGAGCCGCAACCGTGGTTCGGGGGTTCAACCTTCCAGATGTCGCGGAGTAGATACTATGTCGGTTACTGCAGAGAAGAAGCAGGAAATCATCAGCGACAACGCCCGCGCCAAGGGTGATACCGGTTCGCCGGAAGTCCAGGTTGCGATCCTCACCTCGCGGATTCTGACCTTGACCGAGCACTTCAAGGCTCACCACAAGGACAATCACTCGCGTCGCGGCCTGCTGATGATGGTCAACAAGCGTCGTTCGCTGCTCGACTATCTGAAGAAAAAGGATGTCGACCGGTACAACGCGCTCATCGCGAAGCTTGGTCTGCGCAAGTAACCAGCGAAGCGGCCCCTAGCGGGCCGCTTTTGCTATCAGCGCCCGTCACAATTCGGTGAAAGGCGCCCCGGGGCCGAAGATGCCCCATACCGGACCGGGACGGAATCCCCGGCAGCAAAACCCGCCATGCAATAGGGCAGACGGGCGAAGGAAAATTGAATGTTCGACGTCAAAACCGTATCGATGGAGTGGGGCGGAAAGACCCTCACCCTGGAAACCGGCCGCATTGCCCGTCAGGCTGACGGCGCGGTCCTCGCCACTTATGGCGAAACTGTCGTGCTCTGCGCCGTCACGGCCGCCAAGAGCGTCAAGGAAGGTCAGGACTTCTTCCCGCTGACCGTCCACTATCAGGAAAAGTTCTTTGCCGCCGGGCGCATCCCGGGTGGCTTCTTCAAGCGTGAACGCGGCGCGACGGAAAAGGAAACCCTGGTTTCCCGCCTGATCGACCGTCCGGTCCGTCCGCTGTTCCCCGAAGGCTTCTACAACGAGATCAACGTGATCGCCCAGGTGCTGTCTTATGACGGCGAGTGCGAGCCCGATGTGCTGGCGATGATCGCTGCCTCGGCTGCGCTCACCATCTCGGGCGTGCCCTTCATGG
>CAZNFV010000144.1:0-5684 GCA_964572445.1 uncultured Novosphingobium sp.
AAGTTCGAGTACCTGGACGAGAGCGACGACGGCAAGATCATCGGCGAATTCCGCCCGTCTGGTCTGCGTCCTTATACGCTGGAAAAGGCCCGCCAGTTCGGCTTTGATCAGGCCTATCTGGAAGCTTGCCTCTAAAGCGCATCCCGCAGGATAAAGATGGCCGCGATCAGGACGACAAACAGCGCCAGCACGAACACCGTGGCCCAGGGCATAAAGCCGACTGCATCGGGATTGCTGCGGCGCATCCGCCGGCGTTCGCCCCACCAGGCGATGATTGCCACGGCGATAGCTCCTGCCGCCAATTCGGCCAAGGGTAGCCACTCTGCATCAAGCCAGTCCCAGTTCATCGCATCGCGCTGCTCGGTTCGTCGCGGGCAGTCAAGCCGGGTAGATGCATTATGCTGCCGTTAAGGCTACTTAATGGAAACAGGATTGCTGCAACCTGCAGCAATTTTTGCAACGGAGAGAAGCCATGAAGAAGCGTATCATTACGGCAATTATGCTGGCATCGCTCACCGTCGCCACTGCCGCTTGCAACACGGTCAAAGGCTTGGGCCGCGATATTGAATCCGTCGGCGAAGCAGCTGACAAGGCCACCTGACCGCGCATTTAAAGCCGGATGCGATTTTCCGCCGGGTGCATCGCCCGCGCCCGGCGCTCGCGCACAATCAGCCAGGCGAGCAGGCCAATCGGGCCGGCCATGAAGGTTGCAAGCAGGAACGGCAGCTGCATCGCGCGGCTGAAGTCCTTGTTGTCAGCGTCGCGCGCGATCCACAGGCCGGTGAACAGATCGAAGGCCAGATAGTGGGTCCAGCCGATCACCAGTCCCGCGTCTGACATGAACAAGCGGCGCAGGCCGGAAATCGAGTAATCTGACGCGACATAGGGCTGACTTCCCGGCACTTGCCCCGGATCAGCCGCTCCGCCCAACAGCACCCCGAACATCACGGCATAGCACAGGCACAGCAGCCCCACGCCAAGATAGAGCACCGTGGTCATCGCCAGCGGCTTGCGGGGCAGGAAGGCCAGCATTGCCCAGGCCGTCACGGCAATCACGTTGGTGATGGAAAACATCGCTTGCCACATATTGATCTCGCTCCCCGTCCTGCTCGGACCCTGTTTAGCAGAGGAGCGCGGTCACCGCAAAAGCATCACCGATAAGCAGATTGAACGGACCCGGCCGCAACCAGCCCGGGTTTAACCGGTGGAGCCGGACGCATCACCCGCGCCCGGCCAACATAGGAAGCTGCCATGACCAGGAAACTTCTACTCGCTCTTTGCGCTGGCGCACTCGCCTTCACCGCCTCGGCTTGCAACACCGTTCGCGGCGCCGGCGAAGACCTCGAATCCGCAGCCAACACCGTCGACAAGGAAATGTGACACCGCTCAGCCTGGCGCGGAATCTCCGCGCCAGGCCAGCACCGGCTTGCGGGCCGCCAGCGTTTCATCCAATCGGCGGCGCGGGGCGAAGTGCGGCGCAGACTTCAGCGCCGGATCGCCCTGCTTGGCCCGCAGCGCCACCGAACGCAGCGCGCCGATGAACTGGTCAAGGGCTGCCTTGCTCTCGGTCTCGGTTGGTTCAATCAGCATTGCGCCGTGGACCACCAGCGGGAAATAGACCGTCATCGGGTGGAACCCTTCGTCGATCAGCCCCTTGGCAACATCAAGCGTTGAGAAGCCCTCGGCTAAACAGCTGTCGTCGAACAGCGCCTCGTGCATGCAGGGTCCGGAGTGACCGAACGGAGCATCAAGCACGCCTTCCAGGCTGCGCAGCACGTAGTTGGCGTTGAGCACGGCATCCTCTGCCACCTGCTTCAGGCCATCGGCCCCGTGGCTGAGGATATAGGCCAGCGCGCGGGTGAACATGCCCATCTGGCCATGGAAAGCGACCATTCGACCAAAGCTCTGCGGCTGGTCTTCAGCTGCAGTTTCTTCCTCGACCAGCCGCAATGACCCGTCCGCTTCGCGCTTGACGTAAGGCAGCGGCGCGAAGGGCGAGAGCGCGGCGGACAGCACCACTGGACCCGAACCCGGCCCGCCCCCGCCGTGCGGCGTGGAGAAGGTCTTGTGCAGGTTGATGTGCATGGCATCGACACCAAGATCGCCGGGGCGAACCTTGCCGACGATCGCGTTGAAGTTCGCACCATCGCAATAGACGTAACCGCCGGCCGCGTGGACCGCATCAGAAATGGCCTTGAGGTCAGGCTCGAACAGGCCGCAGGTGTTCGGGTTAGTGATCATCACCCCGGCAACGTCTGGCCCCAGGCGTGCCTTCAGCGCCGCCAGATCGACCCGGCCAGCTTCAGTCGCCGGGATGTTCTCAACCGAGAACCCGGCGAAAGCAGCCGTGGCAGGATTGGTGCCATGGGCGCTTTCGGGCACCAGAATAACCTGCCGGGCTTCCCCGCGGGCTTCCAAGGCAGCCTTGATCGCCAGGATTCCGCAGAGTTCGCCGTGTGCGCCAGCCTTGGGCGACATCGCCACGCTGTCCATGCCGGTCAGCGTCACCAGCCAGTGCGCCAGCTCGTCGATCACGGCCAGCGCGCCCTGCACCGTTTCACGCGGCTGGAGCGGGTGAACGTCCTTGAAGCCCTTCATCCGCGCGACGGCTTCGTTCAGGCGCGGGTTGTGCTTCATCGTGCACGAACCGAGCGGAAAGAAGCCGAGGTCAATGCCATAGTTCTGGCGGCTAAGCCGGGTGTAGTGGCGCACGGTTTCGGGTTCTGACAGGCCCGGCAGGCCAATCGGTGCCGAACGCGCCAGACTGCCGAGCCGCGATGCCGCGGTCGGGGCAGGATCAATGTCGACACCCGTTGTGGTGGTATCGCCAATCTCAAAGATCAGGCGCTCTTCCAGCATCAGCGCGCGGTTGCCGGTGAAGGTTTCATCACCAGCGCTGTGGCCTTCGCCCATTTCGGGGCGCCAGCCAGCGGTGTTCGGGGCGTTCATGCCAGCACCTCCTTCAGGGCTGCTTCCAGCGCAGCAATGTCCTCGTCAGTCGCCACTTCGGTCACGGCGACAACGAGGCCGTGCTCCAGCGATGCCTCGCCCGGATAGAGCCGGCCGAGTGACACCCCGCCCAGCACGCCCTTGGCGGCCAGATCATGCACCACACCGCGCGCCGGCTTTGGCAGCGTCAGTGTGAATTCGTTGAAGAAGCTGTCATTGATCACCGATACGCCGGGGATAGCGGCCAGCCGGTCTGCCGCCTGGGCTGCACGGGCATGGTTCAGTGCCGCCAGATCGCGCAGGCCGCGCTCCCCCAGCAAGGTCATGTGAATGCTGAAGGCCAGCGCACAAAGCCCTGAATTGGTGCAGATGTTGCTGGTGGCCTTCTCGCGGCGAATGTGTTGCTCCCGCGTGGAAAGCGTCAGCACATAGCCGCGCTTGCCAGAGGCATCGACGGTTTCACCGCAGAGCCGGCCCGGCATCTGGCGGACATACTTGTCGCGGGTCGCGAACAGGCCAACATAAGGCCCCCCGAATTGCAGGCCGACGCCGAGCGACTGCCCCTCACCCACGACAATGTCCGCGCCCATTTCGCCCGGAGCCTTGATCGCGCCAAGCGCAACCGGCTCTGTCACCACAGCAATCAGCAGCGCGCCGGCTGCCTGGCAAGCTGCGGCTAAGGGCGAGAGGTCTTCGATCCGCCCCAGCACGTCAGGGTACTGGACCACGACGCAGCTGGTTTCCTCGTCAATCGTGCTGATCAGGCGGTCCATGTCGGTCCCGCCCAGATCCGGCGTGGCCGTATCCAACGTATCGCCGGTGAAGCGGGCCATGGTCTTGGCGACGCTGACGTAGTGCGGGTGCAAGCCGCTGCTCAGCACGGCCTTCTTGCGGCGGGTGACGCGGCCAGCCATGCCGATGGCTTCCCAGCAAGCGGTCGAGCCATCATACATTGAGGCATTGGCCACATCGCAGCCGAACAAGCGCGCAACCTGCGTCTGGAATTCGAACAGCACCTGCAGCGTGCCTTGGGCAATTTCCGGCTGGTACGGGGTGTAGGCGGTCAGGAATTCACCGCGCTGGATCAGGTGATCGACGCTGGCTGGAACGTGGTGCTTATAGGCCCCTGCCCCCAGGAAGAACGGATGGTCCGACGCGGCCTGGTTCTGGCGGGCCAGCTTTGACAAGTGACGCTCAACCGCCATTTCAGTCTGGCGGAGTGGCAGGCCGGGAACCGGCCCAGCCAGCCATGCTTCGGTCGGCACGTCAACGAACAGATCGTCAATCGCGCCGGCACCGATCACGCCCAGCATTTCGCTACGGTCGGTGGGAGTCAGGGGCAGGTAACGCATGAGATCAGAGCTCCGCGACGTAGGCGTCGTATGCCGCCTTATCCATCAGGCCATCCAGTTCGCCCGCGTCGCTCAGGTCGATGCGGAACAGCCAGCCGCCCGTTTCGGGATCGGTGTTGACCAGTTCCGGGGTGTCCCCCAGCGCGTCATTGGCGGCGGCAATCGTGCCGGAGACTGGCGAATAGACGTCAGACGCAGCCTTGACGCTGTCGACCACGCAAGGGGCATCGCCCTTCTTCACGGCGCTGCCGGGGGCCGGCAGATCGACATAAGTGATGTCGCCAAGCTGGCTCTGGGCATAGTCGGTAATGCCGACGACGCCGCTGGTGCCATCAACGTCGATCCATTCATGGTCCTGGGTGAAATAACGGGTCATGGCGTCAGGCTCCTCGGAAATAACGATGGGGAACGAAGGGGGTGGGTACGACCTCGGCGCTGAGGCGCTTGCCCCGGACCTCGATCTCAAGCTGGGTGCCAGGCGCGGCATGGCCGCTGGCGACATAGGCCATGGCAATTGGCTGCTCGCGGCTGGGGGAGAACCCGCCCGAAGTGACGACGCCAACTTGCTCACCGCCAAAATGCACGGTGGCACCTTCGCGCGCGGCCTGGCGGCCTTCCAGCACGAGGCCAACCCATTTGCGGTCGGTGCCATTGGCGATCTCACCCAGGATGCGCTCGGCACCGGGAAAGCCGCCTTCGGTGCGGCGGCGCTTGTTGATGCCGAAGAGCAGGCCAGCCTCTACCGGGCTGGTCTCGGGCGAGAGGTCATGGCCGTAAAGCGGCAGCCCGGCTTCAAGCCGCAGCGAATCCCGCGCGCCCAGGCCAATCGGCTTCACTTCCGGCTGCGCGCAGATGAGATCCGCGACGCGGGTTGCATCGGCGCCAGGGATGGAGATCTCGAACCCGTCTTCGCCGGTGTAGCCAGAGCGGCTTATCCAGGCTTCAACCCCGTCGATCTTAAACGCGCCGCCCTTCATGAAGGTCAGCGCCGAAAGCGGCATATCGCCCGTTACGATCCGCTCCAGCGCCGCAGCGGCCTTTGGGCCCTGCAAGGCCAGCAGCGCCGTGTCATCTAGGAGGTTGATCGTCACCTCATCCGGCAGGCTTTCACGCAGGTGACCCATGTCATCCCACTTGGTCGCCCCGTTGACCACCAGATAGAAGCCGTCGCTCCAGCGCGTAACCATCAGATCATCCAGCACGCCGCCGTTGTCATCCAGCAGCAGCGAATAGCGCGGGCCGTTGGGCTTCAGCGTGGCGAGGTCGATCGGCAGCACGGCTTCAAGCGCCGGCTCAACGCCTTCGCCGGAGATATACAGTTGGCCCATGTGGCTGACATCGAACAGCCCGGCGCTTTCCCGCGTCCAGAGGTGCTCGGCAATA
>CAZNFV010000145.1:0-5625 GCA_964572445.1 uncultured Novosphingobium sp.
GATTGCGGTGCGGACGTCCTCAACCTGCCGGGCCACGCTCTTGCGGTCATGCCGGGCGACAAAGACCGTGTCGTTCATCTTGCACAGCCACTTGAGCAGCGGCATCGACGCCAGGCCATCGTGGCCGACAAAGGCGCTGCCCGTGGTTGCGGCAATGGCAGGAATGTCGAGCCAGGAAACATGATTGGCGAGCAGGAAGGCGCCCCGGTGAACCTTTTCACCACGGGTCCGCAGCCGCACTCCCGCAATCGCCCCGACCCCGGCCAGGAACAGGCGCGGCACCGGGTTATGGCGGGTGAAGGGCCGGACCAGGTAATAGGCGGTCACACTGGCCAGCAGTAGCAGCAGCATTGCCGTCAGCCGCAATGACGCCCGCAGCCAGCCCAGGGCGGATAGCCGGTGCGGCTGGCTTAACGCGATGGCCATAGGGCTTTACTGGCTCTCGCGACCCAGCCGGACCCCGTAAAGCTCCATCCGGTGATCGACCAGGCGATAGCCCAGCTTCTCCGCGATCTGGCGCTGCAGCGCCTCAAGCTCGGGGTCAACGAATTCGATCACCTTGCCGGTTTCGACATCGATCAGGTGGTCATGATGGGCTTCGGGTGCCGCTTCATAGCGAGCGCGGCCATCGCCAAAATCGTGGCGATCCAGAATTCCGGCCTCTTCAAACAGGCGCACCGTGCGATAGACCGTGGCGATTGAGATGCGGGAATCGACAGCGACGGCACGTTCGTGGAGCTTCTCCACATCCGGGTGATCCGTGCTTTCAGACAGCACCTTGGCAATCACGCGGCGTTGCTCCGTAATCCGGAGGCCGCGTTCCGCACAAAGTGCTTCGATATCGATCTGCTGGTGCACTGGCTGTCCGTAAATGAAACGTCCCGCCGGATATGAACCCAGCGGGACGATTCTTCAACCGCACTTGGCGGAGTTATCCGGCTTCAGACTTTAGCCTTGGGCTTCCGACCGCGCTTCTGTCCCGGCTTGCGGCCCAGGCCAATCTTCTTGGCCAGCTCGCGCCGCTTTTCAGCGTATTCAGGAGCAACCATCGGATAGTCGGCGGGCAGGTTCCAGCGGGCGCGGTACTGATCCGGGGTTAGGTTGTAATGCGTCATCAGGTGGCGCTTCAGCATCTTCAGCTTAACGCCGTCTTCCAGGCAGACGATGTGATCGGGCTTGATCGAAGAGCGGATCGAAACCGCCGGCTTGGGAGCTTCCTCAGCCACGGGGGCGGGCGCTTGGCCCAAGCCAGCCAACGCGCCGTAAACCTTGGTGATCAGGGCGGTGACATCATCAACCGAAACAGAGTTGTTGCTGACATGCGCTGCAACAATATCCGAGGTTAAAGTAATGAGAGTTTCATTCATGTCGGACTGCGGAATTTCCATGACCCGCTACCTTTCGTGTCTGTGCGACCAGTTATTTTCTTGTGGGCGCGACAAGCCTAAAGACTGGCCACGAGGCTTTGTTTAGCCCGCCAATGATCTAGCGCAAGCAAAATAACGCGAAAAAATGAAACAGATTCGGTAGTTTGTGTCGTGGAAGACACTTACAGCAGACAGGAAAAGGTTAACGCATCAAGTCTGGTTCCCTCAGATGTGCGATAGTAGTTCTTCCGCGTCCCAATCTGAACAAAGCCATTCCGGCGATAGAGTTCTGCCGCCGGGTTATCACTCCGCATCTCAAGTAGAAGTTGCTTGGCGCCGCGGGCCTTTGCCTCGGCCTTACAGTCCTGCAGCAGCCCTTCGCCAATCCCTCGGCGGCGAAAATCGGGTGCGACCGCGATTAGCAGCAGCTCCTCTTCCTCGAAGCCGTAGCGCGACAACGTAAATCCGGCGGGTTGATCCAAAATTACTGCGATTCGAAAGTAACAGTTGCCGATCAGCAGCGCGTCTTCAACCTGGCGGCGGGTCCAGGCTTCGCCATAGGCAGGATCAAAGGCGGACTGCATCACCGCCATGATCCGGTCGATGTCATCGGTCGGGATGGTCATGCCGCAGGCAGGCGGGCATCGGGCGCGCGGCCATAGAGTGGTTGGTCAGCTGAACCGATCAAGGCTGCTGGCAATAAGACGAAATCGCGTGCGTCGGGCAAAAGCTGCAGGGCCAGCCCAAAGCCGCGCCGCGCCACCAGCGGCTCTGCCTGACTGCCTGCAATCAAGTCGGTTTCGATCAAGGCGGCGGCGTCGGGGGCAAGCGAGGCGAGTTCCGCCATCGGCAGGCCATCTGCGGCGAAGGTCTGAACGAACCATTCGCCGTGTCCGCCCGTCATCGCCGCGGTGCAGGCCTGGCCGCCAGTATTGCCATTAGCGAGGGCTCTGGCTGCGACGATGGCGAGGGTGGGATAGCCGACCAATTCGCATTTCCAGGCCAGCGCCAGCGCCCGCGCGGCGGCCAGGCCAACGCGCACGCCAGTAAAGCTGCCGGGCCCCAGCGCGACTGCAATCCGGTCGGCCCGGCCCTCGTTCGGGAGGGCCGCAATCATCGGCACCAGCGCTTCGGCATGGCCACGGCCGAGCGTGCGGCATTCCCCGGCAATGAGGATGTTGCCGTCAAACAGGGCGACTGAGCAGGCCTCAGTCGCGCAATCGATCACCAGGGTGCGCATCGGGCGCAGTTTAACCCGTCAGGCCAGCCGATTGAAAGTGTCGAAATCGGGGCGCGGGCTGCGATCAAAGATTGTCGCCGGATCGCCATAGCCCAGGGTCGAGATCATGACTGACTTCAGGTTGGGCGTATCCGCAAGGAATGCCTCATCGACCGCCGGTGCGGCAAAACCTGTCATCGGCCCGGTATCAAGCCCCAGGGCCCGCGCCGCCATGATGAAGTAAGCGGCCTGCAACGATGTGTTGAGGAAGGCCGACCGTTCGCGGAATTCGGCGCTGCCGGTGAACCAGGATTTGGCGTCAGCATGGGGGAACAGCCAGGGCAGGTTCTCGTGGAATTCGGTATCCATGGCGATGATGACCGAGACCGGCGCCTTCAGGATCTTTTCCCCATTGGCGGGCATTGCGCAGGCGGCAAGCTTTGCCTTGGCTTCGTCAGTGGTGCACCAGATCATGCGCGCGGGAAGCTGGTTGGCCGAGGTTGGCCCCATCTTCATCAGATCCCAGATCGCATGGAGCTGTTCGGTGGTGACAGGCTGATCGAGATAGCCGTTATAGCTCCGCGCCGTGCGGAACAGCTGATCGAGCGCAGCGTCGCTGAGCGGCTGAGTCATGTCGAATTTCCCCTGTTTGTAGTAAAGCGGATCAGGCCGCGCGGACTTCGCTGACTTCGGGCACGTAGTGCTTCAGCAGCCCTTCGATCCCCTGCTTGAGCGTCGCCGTGGACGAAGGGCAGCCCGAACAGGCACCCTGCATCGACAGATAGACCACTCCTTCGCGGAAGCCGCGATAGGCGATATCGCCGCCATCGTTGGCCACGGCCGGACGGATGCGGGTTTCCAGCAGTTCCTTGATCTGCGCGACCACATCGGCGTCGGCCGGATCGTCACCGTAATCCGCGTCTTCTTCAGCCGGAACGGCGATGCCGCCAGCGCTGGGGGCATGAAACAGCGGAATCTGGCTGACGAAGTGATCCAGCAGGATTGCCACGACCTGCGGCTTCAGTGCTGACCAGTCGCTGCCCGGTCCGGCGGTAACAGAAACGAAATTGCTGCCGAAGAATACCCCGGTCACATCACCCAGGCTAAACAGGGCTTCAGCCAGCGGGGAGGCGGCGGCGTCTTCCTCATCGCGGAAGTCGCGGGTGCCGGCGGACATCACTTCCTGCCCGGGCAGAAACTTCAGCGTGGCCGGATTCGGGGTGGTTTCGGTCTCAATAAACATGGCTGGGATGTAGGCCTTTGCGGCGCGGGTTCAACCGGCAAAATTACAGCTCGCGCCTATAGCTCACGCAGGGCTTGCGCTGGTTTGGCCCGCAGCAGCGGCAACGACCCGCCGAGCGCAAAGGCCACTGTCAGGCCCAGACCTGCGCCGAGCACGGCCAGCACTTGCGGCCAATCGGGCAGCCAGTCGAAATCGAACAGCTGCACGATCACCAGCCAGCCAATCGCCGAACCCAGGATCAGCGCGACCCCGGCCAGCAAGACGGCCAGCAGCCCATACTCCGCCAGTTGCAGCAACAACAGTTGCTTGCGGCTGGCGCCCAGCACCCGCAGGATCACATTATCGTACAGCCGGCTTGCCCGTGCTGCGGCGATCGCTCCCAGCAACACGGCAATCCCCGCCAGCACGGCGACCGAAGCGGCGGCCAGAATGGCGGTGGAGACCTGATTGAGCAGTTCCCGCGCCTGTTTCAGCACGCCGCCCACTTCGATCACCGAGCTGGCCGGGAAAGCGCGCAGCAATTGCGGCAGCAGCCGGGTGCGGTCTGCCCCAGCGGGCAGATCAATCGTTGCTGCCAGATTGTGCGGCGCATCGGCCAGCGTGTTGGGGGAGAAGACCAGGACATAGTTGAAGCCCATCGAATCCCAGTCGATCCGCCGGAACGATCCAATCCGTGCGCTGCGCTCTACGCCCAGTACGCCGATGGTGATCTTGTCACCCAGCTTAAGGTCGATCGCCTTGGCTAGATCCTCATCAACCGAGACCAGCGGTTCGCCGCTGTAGTCGCGGGGCCACCATTGCCCGGCGGTGAGCGAATTTCCCTCGGGCAGCGTTGCCGAATAGGTCAGGCCGCGCTCACCGCGCAGTGGCCAGGCGTTTTCCGGGATTTCCTTGAGACCGGCCACGCGGGTCATCGCGTTTTCCGGGCCATAGGCCAGGATCGCACCGCGCAGGGCCGGGACTTGCCGGACTTTGGCCTGGGGCGCGGCCGCCAGGACAATCCGTTCCATTTCAGCGGCGCGGTCCCGCGGCAGATCAAGCATGAAATAGTCGGGCGCGCGGGCCGGAACCCGCTTGGCGATATTGGCATCCAGGCTGGTCTGGATCACGGCGAGCAGGACAAAGGCCGACAGGCCAAAGCCCAGCGCGGTCACCAGCGCGCCGGTCTGCGCGCCGGGGCGGTGGAGGTTGGATAGCGCCAGCCGCAGCAACGGGTGCTGCGGGCGCGGCAGCCGGGCGGCCAGTTTGCGCAGGCCCCAGCCAAGCAGGCCGAGCAGGCCAAGCACTCCGATCGCACCGGCCAAGAACCCCGCGGTTACCGGCAGTTGCGCCGCACTCGCCAGGGTCAGGCCGATGATCGCCCCAAGGCCCAGCGCGACCGGCCAGGCGGCCTCGCGCCATTGGCCTGACAGCGGCGAAACGCGGGCGCGCATCAGGGCCAAAGCCGGAAAGCGGCGCGCGGCAAACAGCGGCGGTGCTGCGAAAACCAGCCCGACCAGCAGGCCATAGGCAGTCGCCCGCGTCAGGGCGGCCCAATCAAATACGATGCCGGGGGTAACCGGCAGCAGCGCGCCCAACGCCTGGCCCAAAACGGGCATGACCAGAATTCCGGCGGCCAGGCCGGCCAGGCTTCCCGCCAGGGCGGCGGCGAGCAATTGCAGCAGGTAAATCCGGGTAATATCTTGGCTGGTCGCGCCCAGCACCTTCAGCGTAGCGATGCCGTTGCGCCGCGCTTCAAGATAGGATGAGACACCGCCGCCAATGCCGATCCCGGCAATCGCCATGGCGGTCAGCCC
>CAZNFV010000146.1:0-5609 GCA_964572445.1 uncultured Novosphingobium sp.
TCGAACAGTAACCCCAGCCGCAGCGGATCAAGGTCGGTAATGGTCAGCGCCCAGGCGACGACCGAGCCCGCGCCCGAACCACGCCCTGGCCCCACCGGAATGTCGCTCGATTTGGCCCACTGAATGAAGTCAGCCACGATCAGGAAGTATCCGGCAAAGCCCATCCGGTTGATTACGTCGGTTTCGAAATCGAGCCGGTCGAAATAGGTCTGGCGCTCATCCTCGGGCAGCTCACCGTAGGGCGCCAGTCGCCGTTCCAGGCCAGCACGGGCCAGGTCGATCAGCATCCGCGCTTCGCCTTCAGTATCCCCGGCCAGGCTCGGCAGCAGCGGCTTGCGCTTAGGCGGCGCAAAGGCACAGCGCTGAGCAATGACGAGCGTGTTCGCGAGGGCCTCGGGCAGGTCGGCGAACAGCTCCTTCATCATCGGCCCGGATTTGACCCAGGCATCGCGCGGGCTGCGCGGGCGTTCCGGCGCATCAACGTGAGTCGAATTGGCAATGCAGAGCATGGCATCATGCGCCGCATGGCCGCCCGGATCGGCGAAGTTGGCTGGATTGGTCGCCACCAGCGGCAAATTGCGCGCATAGGCCAGGTCGATCAGGGCGTCCTCGGTCGCTTCCTCGGCCGGATCGTTGCGGCGCGCGACTTCCACATAGAGCCGACCCGGGAACAGTCCTTCCAGCCGGGTGCAAAGCTCAACTGCCGCTTCAGCCTTGCCGGAAGCCAGCAATCGCACCAGCGCGCCCTCCCCGGCCCCGGTCAGCGCGATCAGCCCATCGGAGTGGCCATCAAGGTCCGCCATGGTGACATGGGGATCGAACTCAATCGGTCGGCCCAGGTGGGCGCGGCTGACCAGGTGGCACAGGTTGTTCCAGCCAGTCTCATTCTGGGCAATCAATCCCAGCCAGTCGATCACCGGATCCTTGCCCGAAGGAGTGTGATCCCGGGCGACTGCCAGGTATGTCCCGATCAGCGGCTGGATGCCTGCATCCTTGCAGGCCCCGGCGAAGGACATTGCGCCGTAAAGCCCGTTGCGATCGGTGATCGCGATAGCTGGAAAAGCCCGGTCCTTGGCCAGTTTGGCCGCAGCCTTGGGGTCAATCGTCCCGTCGAGCATGGTGTAGCTCGAGAAGATGCGCAGCGGGACGAACTGTTCGATGGCCATGGTTGCTAGATGCGGGCAGCGGCGGCGATTCGGAAGGGGGTTCGGCGTGCTTTACCCACAGGGCCGAACGCTCCCTTTCGATCCCCTGCGAAGGCGGAGGCTTCAGGCCACCTAGCGCCTTCTCCTGCGGTCCCCGCCTGCGCGGGGATCCACTTACAGCAGCGCCTTGATGTCTTTTTCCAGCGCGCTTGGCTTATCGGTCGGGGCATAGCGGCGCACCACTTTGCCATCGCGGTCGATCAGGAACTTGGTGAAGTTCCACTTGATCGACTTGGTGCCCATCAGGCCCGGCGCCTCACTTTTCAGCCAATCGTAAATCGGTGCGGCGGCATCGCCGTTGACGTCGACTTTGGCCATCAGCGGGAAGGTCACGTCATACTTCAGGCTGCAGAAATTTGCGATTTCCTCAGCATTTCCGGGCTCTTGCGCGCCGAACTGGTTGCACGGAAAAGCGATCACCTCAAACCCATCGTCAGCGTATTTCTGGTAGAGCGCTTCCAAACCTTCGTACTGCGGGGTGAAGCCGCACTTGCTGGCGGTGTTGACGATCAGCAGCACTTTACCGGCCTTTTCGGCCAGATTCAGCGCACCGCCCCCGGGCAGCTGGGCCGTGAAATCGGCAATGGTCTTCATGTGGTCGCACTCCGCAGATTGAACTGAGCGGAGACTAGAGGCTGCTGACAATGCGTCAACGGGCTCAAAGACCTAGCCGACATGGCCTTCATGCAGGCGCAGCACGCGGTCCATCCGGGCGGCCAGCCGCTCGTTATGCGTGGCGACCAGCGCGGCGCTGTTTTGCCCGCGCACCAGCTCAAGGAATTCGGCGAAGACCCGGTCGGCCGTGGCCTCGTCCAGGTTGCCGGTCGGCTCATCGGCCAGGACCAGCGCGGGACGGTTGGAGAGCGCGCGGGCCACGGCGACCCGCTGCTGCTCACCGCCCGAAAGCTGGCTGGGCCGATGGCTCAGCCGCGCGGCCAGGCCGAGTGCCGTCAGCAATTCATTCGCACGGGCAGCGGCTTCCGCTTCGCTTACCCCGGCCACCAGTTGCGGCAGCACGACATTCTCCTGCGCGGTGAAGTCTGGCAGCAAGTGATGGAACTGATAGACGAAGCCAATCTTGTCGCGGCGCAGATCGGTCCGGTCGTCGGATGACAGCGAGCCTGCCTCCACTCCGGCGATCCGCAATGATCCGCCAAAGCCGCCTTCCAACAGCCCTACCGCCTGAAGCAGCGTCGACTTGCCCGAACCGGATGGCCCCAGCAGCGCGACAATCTCGCCCGGCTGGATCGCCAGATCGATCCCACGCAGCACGTCAATCCGCACCCCGCCTTGTTCAAAGCTGCGGGTCAGGCCGGTGGTCTGGACGACAGCATCACTCATAGCGCAACACCTGGACGGGATCGGTGCTCGCCGCCTTGAAGGCGGGATAAAGCGTGGCGAGGAAGCTGAACACCAGCGCCATGATCACGATCAGCGTAATCTCCACCGGATCGGCCCGCGCGGGCAATTCGGTCAGGAAGCGGATCTTCGGATCCCACAAGTTCTGGCCGGTCAAAATCTCGATCCCCCGGACAATCGGCTGACGGAAGAACAGGAAGGCCGCTCCCAGGATCAAGCCAGCCACGGTGCCAAGTGCGCCGACCACGAAACCGACCGTGACAAACACCTTGAGCAGGCTCTTCCTGCTGGCACCCATGGTCCGCAGGATCGCGATGTCGCGCGTCTTGGCGCGCACCAGCATGATCAGCGAGGAAAGGATGTTGAACACGGCCACCAGCACGATGATCGACAGCACCACAAACATCGCCACGCGCTCCACCGCTAGCGCCTCAAACAGGCTGGCGTTCATGGTTCGCCAGTCGGTCACCACCGCTTGCCCGGCCAGCCGCTGAGTAACCGGCTTCAGGATCTCGGTCACGGCATCGGGATCGCTCACCTGCACCTCGATCATTCCGATCGAATCCCCGGCCAGCAGCAAAGTCTGCGCATCCTCGATCGGCATGACCACGAACCGCTCGTCAAAATCGAACACCCCAATCTCGAAAATCGCGGCGACGCGATAGGCAATCTCGCGCGGGACAGTGCCGAACGGGGTCGAGCGGCCCTGCGGGTTGATGATGGTCAGCGTGTCACCCACCCGGATGCCCAGATTGGCGGCCAGCTGCGAACCCAGCGCCACTTCACCCGCGCCGGGTTTCAAGGTGTCAAGCGAGCCAGCCACCAGCTTGGGCTTCAGCCGCTGGATATCCTCGGCCGTGTTGCCGCGAGCAAAGACCAGATCGACCCGGCCATTAAAGCTGCCCATCTGCGGTTGCTCAATCAGCGGCGAGGCGCGGGTGACACCCGGCGTCTGCTTCACGTCCTGCAGCACGGTCTGCCAATTCTCGATCCGGCCGCCATAGGCCTGGACGATGGCATGGCCATTAAGGCCCACGATCTTGTCAAACAGTTCGGCCCGGAAGCCGTTCATGACGCTCATCACAATGACCAGCGCGGCCACCCCCAGCGCCACAGCAACCAGACTGATCCCCGCCACCAGCGCAATAAACGCCTCGCTCCGCCCCGGCAGGAGATAGCGCTTAACCAACAACTTTTCGAACGGAGAGAGCAGCAAGGAGAGCCTCAACTGGGGGGAATTCGGTCTTGCAGGACTTAGGGTGATCGCGGCGAAAGGGCAATGATATACAAGCCATTGACAAATATCGTTGTTCTTGATATGTTCAAACTTAAAGGCAGGGATTCTTGTCGAGTGGAACGTCCTCCGATTCCTAAGTGCGCTTGGGCTCACATAGGCCCGCTAAACTCAGAGGAAGAACCCGCAATCCAAAGGGGTGCTTGTCGAGATGAGCCTCAGAACCTGGGCAGTGCTGCGATTTCTCTTTTTCGCAACCTGGCTAGGTGCGCCCGGAAGTGCGGCCACGAGGCACCCGCTGGACATTGGAATTCTTGAAATAGGCCAACCACTCAACCGGCCCCCAAGACAGATTGTCCGCATCAAAGATTGCGATAACAGAGCCCGCCCACTGACGTGCTGGTTTTTGCTACCAGATGGCATCTGGTATTCGATGGATAACGGAAGAGTGGCTGAGAAGACCTACGCAATTCCGACCAAATCGTTGCCCGGATGGGCTGTGCCTTCCGATAGTCCCAAAATGGCGAAGAGACGGGCTGAGCGAGTTACCGGACTTCAGTTTGTGCGCTGGCATGACGATTACGATGGCGAATTCGTGGAAAGTACCAACGTCTTGCGATCGCGCTATGGCAAGTATTTCCGTATCTCAATTCACTTTGAGAAAGGGCGCATGAAATACGCTTCGATCACCAGCCTGGCCCACCCCGATGTCTGATCAGAACGCGATCGGCTGTCCATCCCAGGCAAAGGCCTGACCGCTGTCTGCCGCAGTCAGGCCGTCGAGAACGGCCAGCAGATGCGCTGCGGACTCCTCCGGTGTGAACACCTGACGTCCCTCGCCCGAGCCAGTGAATGGGGCGGAAAGCTCAGTAGCAACGGTGCCAGGATGGAGCGCCGTAACCACCGCTTGCGGATGGCTCCGCCCCAGCTCGATCGCGAAGTTGCGCAGGATCATGTTGAGCGCGGCCTTGCTGGCGCGATAGGCGTGCCAGCCGCCCAGCCGGTTATCGCTGATCGAGCCAACCCGCGCCGACAGCGCCGCAAAGACTGCCGGTTCGCGCCGCGGCAGCAGCGGCAGGAAATGCTTGCCGATCAGCGCCGGGCCCGTCGCGTTCAGGGCAAAGGCGCGGGCATAGGCGGCCGGGTCTTGCGCCTTGTAGCTTTTCTCTGGTTGGAACTCCGCCCCTTCAGAAAGCACGCCGGTTGCCACGAAGACCAGCGCCACCGGACCGTCCTGACCAATCCGGGCAGCGGCGGCGGCGATGCTGGCTTCGTCGGTCAGGTCGAAAGCGAAGCCGCAAGCGCCTGCAACCGATTTGCCCGCGCGCGATCCGGCCCAGACCCGTTCGTACCGCCCGCTAGCGACCACGGCGGCAACCAGCGCCGATCCGATCCCGCCGCTCGCGCCAAAGATAACCGCCTGGCTCAATAGCCCATCAGGCTGAGCACTTCCTTGCGGCTCCGCTCGTCATCCAGGAAGCAACCCAGCATCCGGCTGGTGACCATGCCCACGCCGGGGGTACGCACGCCGCGTCCGGTCATGCAGCCGTGCTGCGCTTCAATCACCACGGCCACGCCATGCGGCTGCAGGTGATGCCAGATGCACTGAGCGACTTCGGCAGTCAGCCGTTCCTGAATTTGCAGGCGGCGGGAATAGCCATGCAGCACGCGAGCCAGCTTGGAGATGCCAACCACCCGGTTCTTCGGCAGATAGGCAATCGAAGCCTTGCCGGTAATCGGGGCCATGTGGTGCTCGCAGTGCGACTGGAACGGAATGTCCTTCAGCAGCACGACCTCATCATAGCCGCCCA
>CAZNFV010000147.1:0-5519 GCA_964572445.1 uncultured Novosphingobium sp.
GCACCATATGATCCTGTTTGGCCCGCGCTACAAAGGCCTGCTGGACGACATCTATGAACATGGCGTGCTGCCGCAGGATTTCTCGATCTATCTGCACCACCCGACGGTGACCGACCCCAGCGTGGCCCCGGCGGGCAAATCGACGTTCTATGCGCTGATCCCGGTCGCCAACCAGGGCAAGCTGCCGATCGACTGGGAAACCGTCGGCCCGATGCTGGAAAAGCGCATCTTGGACGAAGTCGGGCGGCGCTTGATCCCGGACATTCACGACCGGATCGTCACCAAGTTCCACTATGCTCCGCGCGATTTCGCGCTGGACCTCAACGCCTATCTCGGCAGCGCGTTCAGCCTTGAACCGATCCTGACGCAAAGCGCCTGGTTCCGCGGCCACAACCGCGATGACAAGGTGGGCAACCTCTATCTGGTCGGCGCCGGCACCCACCCCGGTGCAGGTATCCCCGGCGTGGTCGGCAGCGCCAAGGCCACGGCCAAGCTGATGCTGGAGGATCTGCGGTGAAGCGCATTGCCGTCTACTGCGGTTCGGCCAGCCCCGAAGACCCGCGCTACCTCCAGCTTGCCACTGAAGTTGGCCGCACACTGGCCGAGCGCGGCATCGGCGTGGTCTATGGCGGCGGCAAACTCGGCCTGATGGGCGCCGTGGCCGACGCGGCACTGGCAGCTGGCGGCGAAGTGATCGGCGTGATCCCGGAAGCCCTGGTCAACTCCGAAGTGGCCCACCGTGGCTGCACCGAATTGCACGTCGTGTCCGGGATGCATGAGCGCAAGCTGGCCTTCACCAACCTGTCCGACGGCTTCCTGACGATCCCCGGCGGGGTCGGCACGATGGACGAGCTGTGGGAGGCCGTGTCCTGGGCGCAACTGGGCTATCACGCCAAGCCGGTCGGGCTGCTGAATGCCTTCGGGTTCTATGACCAGCTGCTGGCCTTCAACCATC
This sequence comes from uncultured Novosphingobium sp., assembly GCA_964572445.1. GTDB lineage: Bacteria > Pseudomonadota > Alphaproteobacteria > Sphingomonadales > Sphingomonadaceae > Novosphingobium. The sequence continues at coordinate 956 of CAZNFV010000147.1, forward strand.
ACATGATCGCCGTCGGCTTTATCCGCCCGGCCCACGCCGGGATCATCATTGCCGAGCCCGAGCTGGACCTGCTGCTGACCCGGATGACGGCGCACGAACCACACACGCCAATCTTCGCTATGAAGACGAGCGATCTGTGACCACGGCGCCAGACCGCGCCGCACTGCTTGCCCATGCCCGCCAATCGATCATGCGCGGCTCAAAAAGCTTCGCCATGGCCAGCCGCCTGTTCGATACCACGACCCGCGATCGGGTCTGGCTGCTCTATGCCTGGTGCCGGCGCTGCGATGATCTGGCTGACAATCAGGACCACGGTGGCACGCTGGGTGAACAGGCCGGGGCCGAAGCCCGCCTTGCCACGATCCGCGCGCTGACCGCCAAAGCGCTGGCCGGAGAGCCTGCGGGCGATCCTTCGTTCGATGCCTTTGGTCTGGTCGCGCGCGAATGCGGGATCACCGCCGCGATGGCCGATGACGTGATCGCCGGCTTTGCGCTTGATACGGCCGACTGGCGCCCGCGCACCGAAGCGGATCTGCTGCAATACTGCTATCACGTGGCCGGTGCCGTCGGCGTGATGATGGCCGTGGTGATGGGCGTCGCCCCCGATGACGAGGACACACTCGACCGCGCCTGCGACCTGGGCCTGGCCTTCCAGCTGGCCAATATCGCCCGCGATCTGGATGAGGATGACGCGGCGGACCGCTGCTATCTGCCGCTGGAATGGCTGGTCGAAGCCGACATTCCGCCCGGCGAGCAGATGAAACCGCCTTACCGCCGCCAGCTGGCCGCGATTGCGCACCGGATGTGCGTGATGGAAACGGCTTACGAGGCCTCGGCCCGGATCGGCGCAGGGCGGCTGGCTTTTCGCCAGCGCTGGGCGGTGCTGGCCGCTGCGGGCATCTATGGCGATATCGCCCGCGCGGTCGATGCCGCCGGCCAGCACGCGTGGGATCACCGCATCCACACCTCTGGCCTGCGCAAGCTGTGGCATGTTGTCCATGCCCTGTGGGAAGCAGCCACCCCGCCGCCGCGCACCACGGCCCGCCCGAAGCTTGGCCGCCGCCAGCTTGCAGAGCGCGCCCGCGCAGCTTAGGGGCCGGACATGCATTCCTATCCTGCCCCTGCGCTCGCCCGTGTCGAGGAAATGGTCCGCGCTGCTGCCGCCGAACCGGCGCGCGCCGTGTCGTTTCAGGGGGCTCCGGGCTGTAACGGCCACCGTGCTGCCACCGAATATGCCCCCGATTGTCTGCCGCTGCCGTGCTTCAGCTTTGAAGACGCGCTGGAAGCGGTGAAGGACGGCCGCGCCGGCCGGGCCATCATCCCGATCGAGAATTCGCAGCACGGCCGCGTTGCCGACATTCACTTCCTGCTGCCTGAATCCGGCCTCGCCATCGTTGGCGAGCATTTCATGGCGATCCACCACGATCTGATGGCGCTGCCAAATCCTTCTGGGGTCGATGGCCCGTTCAAGGCCGCCTATTCGCACCCGCAGGCGCTGGGCCAATCGCGGGTGTTCCTGCGCGAGCGCGGCATTGTCCCGCTGGCCTATGCCGATACCGCCGGAGCCGCCGCTTTCGTGGCCGAGCAGGGTGATCTTGAGGCCTGCGCGATTGCCCCGAAGATCGCGGCGGAACTCTATGGCCTGAAAACCATCGCCGAAAACGTTGAAGACGCGGCCGACAATATGACCCGCTTCGTGGTCCTATCCCGCCAGCCCCTGGATCCGGCGACACTGGCCGGCACGATCACGATGACGACCTTCGTGTTCGAAGTGAAGAATATCCCCGCCGCGCTGTACAAGGCGATGGGCGGCTTTGCGACCAACGGCGTCAACATGACCAAGCTGGAAAGCTATCAGCGCGGCGCCAGCTTCGCCGCGACCCGGTTTTACGCCGATATCGTCGGCGCCCCCGGTGATCCGGCGGTCGACCGCGCGCTGGAAGAACTGGCCTTCCACTGCAAGGAACTGCTGGTGCTGGGCACCTATCCGCAAGGCCGTCCGCGTGGCTGAGGCCGGACTGGCAGCAATGGTACTGCGCCCCGCGACCGAAGCAGACGTGCCCGCGCTATCGCGGCTGGCGATCGGTTCCTTCATCGCCAAGTTCGGCCCGCTGTACACCGCGCAGGACCTCAACACCTTCCTGGCTGAAAGCCTGTCCGAACCGGCGATTGCCGCTGAATTGGCCAATCCGGACCGGGTCTACCGCCTGGCCGAGCGTGACGGTCAGCTGCTGGGCTATTGCAAGATCGGGCTGACCTGCGGCTTTCCAGAACACGCCCGGGGCGAGCGGGTGATGGAGCTGAAGCAGCTCTATACCGCGCCCGATGCCACCGGTTTGGGGATTGGCGGCCAGTTGATGGATTGGGCCATGGCTGAATTCGCTGCGCGCGGGGCGGAGGAGGTGCAGATCTCGGTCTATGCCTATAACGATGGCGGACACCGCTTTTACCGCCGCTATGGCTTTGACAAGGTGGCCGACATCACCTTCCGGGTGGGTGAGCAGCTCGACGAGGAATTCCTTTTCGCGCAGCTATTTTAGCGTTTACCGCGCCAGCGCGCCGGCCTAAATGCCGACCATGACCGCGCTGCGCGCCTTGCTGCAAGCCCGTTGCCACCTGGCCCTGGCGTTGATCGCGCTGGCGCTGGCCGTGCGGATACTGGTGCCGGCAGGAATGATGCCTGGCAGTGGTGACCGGGTGCTGGCCGTGCAGATCTGCGCCGACGCCAGCGGCCTGCCCAAGAGCCAGGTATTGGTGATCCCCGGCCAGCTGGCGCCACACGAAGACAACAGCGCAAAGGGCACCTGCGCCTTCGCTGGCCTCGCCGCGCCGGCGCTGGCGGGCGCCGACCCAGTCCTGCTGGCCATGGCCCTGGCCTTTATCCTGGCGATTGGGCTGGCGCTGGCGGCACCGGCCCTGCCCGCTCGCTTTGCCCGGTTCCAGCCGCCGACCAGGGGGCCACCTGCCTTCGTTTGATCCTGCCGTTCAATCCAAACACAGATCAATCGAAAGTAACCTGACAATGAAACCTTCAATCCTGCGCAGCGCGCTGGCGCTGCCGCTGGCCCTTGCCGCTCAGCCTTTGCTGGCGAACCAGCCAACCGAAGCGGAGATCATCGCTTCCGGCTTCCGCGCCGATGCCCACGGCCCGGCCGGGACCATGGCCGATCACGTCCACAAGCGTGGTGATCTGATGATCGGTCTGATGTGGATGCATGAGGACTATGGCAGCGCCAACCGCACCGGCACCGATCCGATCGACGATGCCGAGATTGCCGCCGCCGGCTATGCCGCCAAGACCGATGCCATGACGATGGATATGGCCATGGTCCACGTGATGTATGCACCATCGGACCACATCACGCTGATGCTGGTGCCGAGCTGGATGCGGATGGGCATGACGATGGAGGGACTGCCGGGCGCGGCCGCCAACAGCCACAGTGGGCACACGATGATGCCGGGCGAGACCATGAGTCATGCGGTCTCCGGGATCGGTGATACCCAGTTCGGCGCGCTGGTCGCCTTGTCGCGCCGGCCCCAGCTGTCCGCCCATGCTGGCCTGATCGTTTCGGCACCGACCGGAAACGCTACCCGCAAGAACGCTGATGGCAGTTATGTTCACTACATGATGCAGGGCGGGTCAGGCACCTGGGACCTCAATCCCAGCTTCACCCTCCACGGCACGACTGCGGCCTTCGGCTGGGGGGCGCAGGCCAGCTATCTGTTCCGGGCTCAAAAGATTAACACCGCCGGGTTCCGCTTTGGCGATCGCTTTGGTGCGACCGCCTGGCTGTCAAAGCCGTTAAGCGGCAACCTGTCGCTTTCAAGCCGGCTTGTCTGGTCGAGCGAGCAAGCGATCAGCGGCCATTATAACGGCACGCACAGCCACGCCTCACCGCCCGATCGCCAGGCCAATTATGGCGGACAGCGGCTGGAAGGCGGGCTGGGCTTTAATGCCGTGCTGGGCCAGCGGCTGCGGATCGGCGGCGAGGTCTCAACCCCGTTGTATCAAAATGTCAACGGCATCCAGCTGCCCAAGCGCTGGAGCGCCAATATCAGCACTTCGGTTATGTTCTGATATCCTTTCGGACGGGTGGGCTTTGCTCCACCCGTCCTCTCCCCTATATGCCGCCTATGAGCTCAGTCCGACCCTGGCGCGATATCGCGCGGCGCAAGTCCCGGCAGATCATGGTGGGCGCGGTCCCCGTGGGCGGCGATGCGCCGATCACGGTCCAGACCATGACCAACACGCTGACCTCTGATCCGGTCGCCACGATCAACCAGATCCGCCGCTGTGAAGAAGCTGGGGCCGATATTATCCGCGTCTCCTGCCCGGACGTGGAGAGCACCGCGGCGCTCGGCAAGATCGTCAAGGCAGCGCGCATTCCAATCGTCGCTGACATCCATTTCCACTACAAGCGCGCGCTGGAAGCAGCCGACGCGGGCGCGGCCTGTCTTCGGATCAACCCGGGCAATATCGGCAGCAGCGAACGCGTGGCCGAAGTGGTCCGCGCGGCCAAGGCCAATGGCTGCGCGATCCGGATCGGCGTGAACGCCGGCAGCC
>CAZNFV010000148.1:0-5518 GCA_964572445.1 uncultured Novosphingobium sp.
CTGATCGCGCCATCGCTGCCCGACATGGCAATGATATTGCCGCCTTCGATTACCGGCTCCCAGCCATAGTCCTGCATCGCGACCAGCAGATCACGGATGCCGCCCGGTTCGTCGTAAGACGGGGCGTGGTGGTCCTTGGTGCAATAGACCAGCTTTTCGTGCTCGGTGCCGATCCGCCAGCGCTCACGCGGCTTTTCGCCCTTGATCATCGGGGCGAGCAATTGCTCGCGGCTTTCGATCACAGGATCGTTGCGATCTGAAACCTGTCTGGTGCTCATGTCGCGGAGTTAGTGCGAAGAATCGCGTGGCGCCAGCGAATTCATGCAGGGGCCTGCCAATCACCAACCGTACCCATCCACAGCGCGGTCGCGGCAATGGCCGCCGTTTCGCCGCGCAGGATGCGCGGACCGAGCGTGATCGCGCGGGTTTGGGGTAGCGCGCGGATGGCGCTTCGCTCTGCCTCATCAAAGCCGCCTTCGGGGCCAGTCAGCAGCGCGGCCGGTCCGGAATCAGCTCCGAAAGCGGTTGCTGCGGGTGCGCCGCCGTTTTCATCCGCAAAGAACAAGGTATGGCCCGCTTCCCAACTTTTCAGCAGGCTATCCAGCTTCACCGGGGCCAGCAGTTCAGGCAGTGCGGTACGGGCACATTGCTCCGCCGCCTCAGTCAGAATTGTCCGCGCCCGTTCCAGGTTAAGCTTATCCGCAACACAACGCCGGGTCAGCACTGGCTGGATTGCCCTAACCCCAAGCTCGCAGGCTTTTTCGAGGATCAGATCGAACCGGTCCTTTTTAAGCAGCGCAGCGCAAAGCGTGAAATCGGGCACCGCCTCACGCGGGCGGAGCAAGGTTTCGGCGATCAGCATCACGTCACGCTTGCCAGCCTCGGCCACCCGCGCCGCCCATTCGCCGGTCACGTTATCGCACAGGATCACGGCATCACCGGGCGCTATCCGCATGACGCGGGAAAGGTAATGCGCCTGCGGGCCGTCGATCGCCACTTGTGCGCCGTCAGCCAGCACCTGTTCGACAAACAGGCGCGGTGCGGATTTTGAGGGCCAGGCGGGGGTGGCGGGCATTGTGGCGCCCTAACCGACCAACCGAGGTTCGTCATCCTGAACTTGTTTCAGGATCCATCGCGCGGCTGCGTCCAGTGTAAGCCGGACAGGCAACGGCTGGCGGCGAAATGGATCCTGAAACAAGTTCAGGATGACGGGGAACGGGAGGCTTGGGTAACGACTGGTCAGGCAGACTTTGGCGGCCAGCCGGAGTTGGCCAGGCGCGGGTGGCGCGCATCGTTGCCCCACGATCCGACCAACAAGGTTTCGTCATCCTGAACTTGTTTCAGGATCCATGGCGCGGCTGCGCCCAGTGCAGGCCGGCCAGACCAAGCCTGTCGGCCAAATGGATCCTGCACCAAGTTCAGGATGACGGGTAAGGGCGGCTTGGCTAGAGACACGGCATGCAGCATGTCCAAGAAATCGTCCCCGATACCCAGCACCGCGGGCTGGTTGCTGCCTTGCCGCAGCCCTTGCGCGATTTTGCCCAGCTGGCCCGGTTTGACCGGCCGATTGGCTGGTGGCTGCTGTTCTGGCCCTGCGCCTGGGGGCTACTGCTGGCGGGCGGGGAGAGCCGGTGGGATCTGGCATTGTGGTTCCTGCTCGGCTCAATCGCCATGCGCGGGGCGGGCTGCGTTTATAACGATATCGTCGATGCCGATCTGGACCGGCAAGTGGCGCGCACCGCTGCGCGGCCGGTCGCTAGTGGGCGGGTCAGCCCGGGCGCGGCCTGGGTCTGGTTGCTGGCGCTGTGCGGCGTGGGGCTGATCGTCCTGCTGCAACTGCGCTGGCAGGCGCAACTGGTCGCGCTGGGCAGCCTGGCCCTGGTTGCCGCCTATCCCTTCATGAAGCGGATCACCGGCTTTCCGCAGGCCTGGCTGGGGCTGGTCTTCACCTGGGGCGTACCGGTCGGCTGGATCGCGGTGAATGACTGGAACCTTGGCGCGATGGTGGCGCTCTATGCCGGGGCCGTGCTGTGGTGCGTGGGCTATGACACGATCTACGCCTGTCAGGACCGCGAAGATGATGCCTCGGTCGGGATCGGATCGAGTGCGCTGACACTGGGCCACTATCTGACGGCGGGCGTGGCCGGGTTCTATGCCGGGGCCGTGGCGCTGTGGGCGCTGGCCTTCTGGCTGCTCCGGCCGGATTGGCTGGCGCTGGTGGCGCTGGCCCCCGCCGCGCTGCACCTGGCCTGGCAAGTGCTGACGCTGGATGATCGTGATGCAGACAATGCGCTGGCTCGGTTCCGCTCCAACCGCACCACCGGCCTGCTGCTGGCGCTGGCCTGCTGGGTCGCCGGCAACGCCTGATGTGCAATCTCTATCGCATGACCAAAGGCACGGCCGAAGTTGCGGCGCTGTTTGCAGTCGAGGATAAGGCCAGCGGCGCGAACTTCGCGAGCGAGGTCTATCCCGGTTATCCCGGCGTGGTCGTAGCGGGCGCCGGTCTGCGGGTAATGAACTGGGGTGTTCCGGTCGTCCTGACCGGCAAGCAGGGCCAGAAGCTGAAGCCCAAGCCGGTCACCAATGCCCGTGATGACAAGCTGCTGACTCCCTTCTGGCGTGACAGCTTTGCCCGCCGCCGCTGCCTCATCCCGGTGACGCAATGGGCCGAGCCGCAAGGCCCCGCCGGGAGGATGACCCGCTCCTGGTATTCGCTTCCGGGCGTTGAAGTGATGGCTGTTGCGGGGCTGTGGCAATCGACCCCGGAATGGGGTGATTGTTATGCGATGGTTATGGCCGATAGTTGCGCTGATATGGCCGAGGTGCATGATCGGATGCCGGTGATACTGGTGCCCGAAACCTGGTCCACCTGGATCGGTGGTTCGATCGATCATGCGCTGGACCTGTGCCAGACCTGGCGCGGGCCACTGCTGGCTGATCACACCGGCGATCGCTGGGTGGATGGCAAGCCGATCGGGCGGCAAGACACTTTGTTTTGACTGCAATAGCTTAAAGGCCACTCCGCAAAATCTGCTTTACGTTTCTATAACCTCAAGTTAGCTTGAGTTATCGTAAAACCAGGTCCTTTCGGGGTGCGCAAATGGACAAGAATGACCTGTTGCCGATTGGCGATCTGGCCCGGCGCACTGGCCTCGCCGTTTCGGCGATCCGGTTCTATGAGGACAAGGGTCTGATCCAGTCGATGCGGACTGCCGGCAACCAGCGACGCTTTCTGCGCAGCGACATCCGCCGATTGAGCTTCATCCTGATCGCCCAGAAGCTGGGTCTCGGCCTGACCGAGATTGAGGCGGAACTGTCGCAGCTGCCGCAAGGTCGCACGCCCTCGGTATCAGATTGGCAAAAGCTTAGCCGCTCGGTCCGCGTGGCGATTGATGGCAAGATTCAGCTGCTCACACGGACCCGCAGCAAGCTTGAAGAGTGCATCGGCTGCGGTTGCCTCAGCCTGGAACGCTGCCGGCTGTATAACCGCGATGATCGGGCGGGCGCCGGGGGCACCGGGCCGCGCTTCGTTCTCGATTAGCTACTCTGCCGCCAGCAGCTGTTCCGCACCTTCCAGATCGACGCTGACCAATCGGCTGATCCCGCGTTCGACCATGGTCACCCCAAACAGGCGGTGCATCCGGCTCATCGTCACGGCATTGTGGGTGACGATCAAATAGCGCGTGTCGGTTTCCTTGGTCATCGCTTCCAGCAGATCGCAGAAGCGTTCGATATTGGCATCGTCCAGTGGCGCGTCGACTTCGTCGAGCACGCAGATCGGCGCTGGGTTGGTCAGGAACAGGGCAAAGATCAGCGCCACTGCGGTCAGCGCCTGTTCGCCGCCCGACAGCAGCGTCAGCGAGGTCAGGCGCTTGCCCGGCGGCTGGGCATAGATTTCAAGCCCGGCTTCAAGTGGATCGTCGCTATCGACCAGCGCCAGATGCGCCTGCCCGCCTTCGAACAGCTTTGAAAACAGCCGCTGGAAGTGCGTGTTTACCGCCTCGAAGGCAGCGCGGAGCCGTTCGCGGCCTTCACGGTTGAGATTGCCGATCGAGCCGCGCAGGCGGCTGACGGCTTCGGCCAGCTCAGCCTGTTCTGCAATGCTGGCGCTGTGGCGTCCTTCTATGTCGGCCAGTTCATCGGCGGCGACGAGGTTGACCGGGCCCAGGCGCTCGCGGTCAGCCACCAGCTTGTCGTGTTCGGCGCTTTCCTGATTGGCGGGGCCGACTTCGGCGGCGACGAATTCGAACCGCTCTGGCAGCAGTGGCGGTGGGCATTGGAAGCGTTCGCCGGAAATACCCGCCATTTCAGCGCGGCGGGCTTCTTCATTCTCAGCGCGCGCGGCGGCACCGGCGCGGGATTCGCGGGCAGAGGCCAGCGCCTCATTGGCCACGGCAAAGCGGCTTTCAATCGCGCGGGCGGCATCGCCCAGTTCGCTCACTTTGCCTTCTGCTGTGGCGAGCTCGCTGGACAGGCGCGTGCGGATCGCATCGCCGGCTTCGATCTCACGGATCAGGCTGGCCGGCTTGGCGGCGATAACCGCGCGCTCCTCAGCGATCTCTTCGGCGCGGCGGGTCATCTCGGACAGGCGGCTGGCGGCATCACCGGCGCGGGCTTGCCAGCCCTTGATATCGGCGCGCTGGGCATTGGTCCGTTCCCGCGCCACGGCTAGCGCCTGATCGTGCGAAGCAAGGGCGGCTGTCGCGGATTGGAGGCCTTGCCGTCCGGCATCGTGGCGGGCTTGCGCTGCGGCGAGCTGGCCCCGACCGGTCGCCGGATCTGGCAGCGCATCACGGCGTGCTGTCGCGGCGGCCAGTTCGGCTTCGGCGGCCTTGCGTTGTTCGGCCAGATCGCCGGCTGCTTCGGCCAGTTCAGCGCGGCGGGTTTCAAGCCGGGCCTTGGCGGCTTCGGCCTGATCGACCGCGCGCAGGGCCGCACGTTCGGCCTCCGATGCAGTGGCGACGGCGCGATCCGAGGCGATGACCGCCAGCTGCAAGGCAGCTAGCTCAGCCTGAACAGCAGCGGCATCGGCTTCAGCCTGCTCCGCAACCGCGCGCTTTCCCGGCAATTCGGCCTCAAGAGCGGTCAGCCGGTTCTCCGCCTCCAGCCGCGCAGCTTCGGCGGCACCTTCGCCCTGGGCAACGAACCCGTCCCAGCGGCGAATGCGGCCTGCGCGAGTTACCAGCCATTCACCGGGCCCCAGTGCGCGGCCATCATCGCTATCGGCAACATGGACCAGCGCGAGGCGCGCCTTCAGTTCATCCGGGCACTGGCTGACATGGGCGGAAAGGCTATCGGCAACAGGCTTGGGACTGGCAGCACCAGTCCAGAAGCGGCCATCCTCGCCTGAAGGGGCCTGACCCAGCGGGGCCTTGGCATCGCGCCCCAGCACTGCGGCGACGGCCCGCTCATAGCCGGGGGCGGCGCGGACCTGGTCGAGCGCCACGGGCAGTCCGTGCTTGCCGCTGGCCTGTTTGGCGCGGGCGTCGCGGTCTCGCACCAGCGCCTGCCATTCGCG
>CAZNFV010000149.1:0-5514 GCA_964572445.1 uncultured Novosphingobium sp.
ACATGCGCGATGCCGCTGCTGATGTTCTTGCGCTCGCGGCGCTTAATGCGCTGGGGTTCGCGTGCCATTTGGTTGTCCTACTCGAATATCGGGAAGTGAAAGCTGCGAGGCTAAAAGCCTGCTGCTTACTTCTTCTTGCCGGCGATTGGCTTCGCCTTACCCTTGCGGGTACGGGCGTTGGTGTGCGTGCGCTGACCGCGAACCGGCAGCCCCTTACGGTGACGCAGGCCGCGATAGCAGGCCAGGTCCATAAGACGCTTGATGTTCATCGCGGTTTCGCGGCGGAGGTCACCCTCAACCGTGTGCTCGGCGTCGATCGATTCGCGGATGTGCAGAACTTCCTGGTCAGAAAGATCCGATACGCGACGAGCCAGGTCGATACCAAGCTTCTCAACGATCTGACGGGCCTTGAACGGGCCGATACCGTGAATGTAGGTGAGCGCGATGATTACGCGCTTGTTAGTGGGGATATTAACCCCGGCAATACGAGCCACTTAGTTCTCCATGCTCCACAGAAGGCAGCGGTTAATCCGCAACGTTCCATCTCAACGCTCATTCGCCACAACAGCAAAAAGCCCGGTTGGCGCGCACTATGGCCTCGCCTTCCGGACTTATCCGTCCATGCCGAATGGACCGGTCGCTTAAGGCGATTCGGCCCTGGTGTCAACGCCGCGTTACCCCTGCTTCACTTGGCCGACGGGGCATCCAGAGCCTGCGAGCCGGCCTTGTCAGCCAGGCGGCGGACCTGCTCAGCCAGAACCTGGTCAACCAGCGGGGCCAGCTCAGCCGGCTTGACCTGCCAAGGTCCACCGACTGCATAGTGCCAATCGATCCGGGTCCCCTTCCCCTCCGGCTTGAGGGTGATCGTCAGCACCGCGTGCACGGCCTCGCCCTGCAATGGCCCGAGCCCACCGATCATCCGCAACACACCACGCTGGGGATCGGCATAGACAACGTGCATGTGCTCAACACTGCCCATCCGCTGGGCACTCGGCGCGTCGGCAGGCTTGGGCAGCTTTTCGCAAAAGCAGCCGCTGGCCTGTGCATCGAGGTAAAGATTGGCCGCGTCACCCGAATAGGTGTGCCTGGGTGACCACCACTGGTTGGGGGCGATCAGCACCTGCCAGACGGCCGCCGGCTCTGCTGCTACGGTTGCAACTTGATTGCTGACAAAACCGGCCTCGGAAACTTCCGACAGTTCAGCACGGACCGGGGACGCCGCAACTAAAGCGGCCAGTAAGAGCAAACGCTGCATCAGCCTTCCCTTTCCGAGATGGATCAGGAAGCGATAGCCCGTTCGATCGAGGCCGTCACCTGGTCCATGTCGGCCATGCCGTCCACGCGCGAGACGATCCCACGGGCATCATAGATCGGCAGGATCGGCGCAGTCTTGGCGCGATATTCTGCCATCCGGGTCCGCACGGTCGCTTCGTTATCGTCGGGCCGGCGCTTGAACTCGGTGGAACCGCACTTGTCGCAGACACCCTCGGCCACCGGGCGCTCAAACTTGTCATGATAGCCCTTGCCGCAATTGGCGCAGGTAAACCGTCCGGTGATCCGCTCAACCAAGGCTTCTTCGTCAACCGCCAGCTCGACCACATGATCAAGGCTGCGGCCGCGCTGTCCCAGAATGGTATCAAGCGAATGGGCCTGTGCTGCCGTGCGCGGATAGCCATCAAAGATGGCTCCGGTTTCCGGCCCCATGGCATCAAGCTCTTCACCGATCAGGGCAGAGACAATCTCGTCAGACACGAGTTCGCCGCGCTCCATTACAGCCTTGGCCTGCAGGCCAACCGGCGTTGCAGCCTTAACCGCAGCACGGAGCATGTCCCCGGTCGATAGCTGGCGCATGCCGTGCCGCTCGACCAGGCGCTGTGCCTGTGTGCCTTTGCCCGCACCGGGGGGGCCCAAAAGGATGATGTTCACGTCAGGTACCCCCCAATAGTGACAATCAGCGAACGCGGCCCTTCAGCTTCGCCTTCTTGATGAGATCGCCATACTGGTGCGCCAGCATGTGCGACTGGATCTGCGTGATTGTATCGACTGTAACGTTGACCACGATCAGCAGGGTGGTCCCGCCCAGGAACATCATGTTCAGCCCCGTCGAGGCGATCCACCATTCCGGGATAACGCAGACCAGCGTGATATAGATCGCCCCAATCACGGTGATGCGGGTCAGAACGTAATCCAGATAGGTCGCCGTGCTCTTGCCCGGACGGATGCCCGGGATAAAGCCGCCATTACGCTTCAGGTTATCGGCAGTCTCTTCCGGATTGAACACCACGGCGGTGTAGAAGAAGCAGAAGAAGATGATGCCGAGCGCGTAGAGCGTCATGTACAGCGGTTGGCCATGGGCCAGATATTGGTTCAACGTCACGATCGCGCTGCCCAGCTTGGTGTCAGGTGCAATCGAACTACCGGCAAACTGGCTGATGGTCAGCGGCAGCAGCAGCAGCGAACTGGCAAAGATCGGCGGGATCACGCCTGCGGTGTTGATCTTGAGCGGCAGGTGGCTGCGGTCAGCCTGCATCATGCCGTTCTGGCTCGCCCGCTTCGGATACTGCACCAGCAACCGGCGCGTCGCGCGCTCCATAAAGCAGATGAAGAGCACCAGGACGACCAGCACACCAACCGCCAGAGCGATCGTGAAGCCACTGATCGAGCCCGAACGCCCACCTTCGAACAGGTTCGAAGCAAACTTTGGCATCTGCGCGACGATACCAGCCATGATGATCAACGATGTACCGTTGCCAATCCCGCGGCTCGTGATCTGTTCACCCAGCCACAGCAGGAACATGGTCCCGCCGATCAGGCTGATCACGGCCACGATCTTGAACATCATGCCCGGATTGACGACTGCCTGCAGGCCGCTTGACGCGCCATAGGCTTCAAGCCCCGAGGCGATGAACCAGCCCTGAACTGCGGTCAGTAAGACTGTGCCGTAACGCGTATACTGGTTGAGCTTCTTGCGGCCGCTTTCGCCTTCTTTCTTCAGCGCCATCAACGAAGGATGAAGCGAAGCTGCCAGCTGAACCACGATCGAGGCGGTGATATAAGGCATGATGCCAAGCGCAATGAGGCTCATGCGCTCAAGGCTACCGCCCGAGAAGGTGTTGAAAATGTCGAGGATGCCGCCGCGCGTCTGCGCATAGAGCTGCTCAAGAACCAGGGGGTTGACCCCGGGGAGCGGCACGAAGCTCAGGAAACGGACGACGATCAGGGCGCCAAGCGTGAACCAGATCCGGTTCTTAAGCTCGGTTGCCTTGGAAAAATTGGCGAGGTTTAGATTACTCGCAACGTTATCGGCACGTGAAGCCATCGGGAAAGTGAACCTTGCTGTGGGCCCGCCCCGGACCGCTTGTCAGCCCCATATAGGGAGCGTGCGCCGAAGTCCAAACCCTGCAAACAAATCCATCCCCGCCTCAACGACGGGGATGGATCCGAATTACTTGCCAACCTTGCTGGCAGCCTTGTTGACTTCGCGGCGAGCGGTCTTCTTTTCGTGCTCGCTTGGCTGTGCAGCAGGCAGTTCAACCGAACCACCGGCCTTTTCAACTGCTGCAACAGCACCCTTGCTGGCGCCATCGACTGCGAACTTGGCCTTGGCGGTGAATTCACCCTTGGCAAGCAGGCGAACGCCATCCTTGCCGCCACGGCCCAGACCAGCAGCCTTCAACGCGGCGTGATCGATCACAGCCTTGATGTCGAGCTTACCAGCGTCGATGAACTTCTGGACGAGGCCCAGGTTCACTTCCGCAAAGTCCTTGGCGAAGATGTTGTTGAAGCCACGCTTCGGAATCCGCATGTGCAGCGGCATCTGACCGCCTTCGAAGCCGTTGATCGAGACGCCCGACCGTGCCTTGGCACCCTTCTGACCGCGGCCAGCAGTCTTGCCCTTACCCGAACCGATACCACGGCCCACGCGCATGCGGGACTTACGGGCACCTTTGTTGTCGGAGATTTCATTAAGCTTCATGATATGCACTCGCTTTCGCTTTTGTCGCGCTAATGGAAGGTCGCGCCGTTAAGCGCATTCCGACCGAATTGCAATGGTTCATTGCGGACTGCGGAACGCACTGGCCATGCCATTCCAAAGCAGCCGCATGGATCGCCGCACACCCTCCCCGCAACCCATGCCGGAAACAAAACAAAAGCCCCAGCATCGCTGCCGGGGCTTTCGTTTTTAAACAGTTAACCGTTCAGTCAGTCGACCACGGTTACCATGTGCGGCAGCTTGGCAATCGCACCGCGCACTTCGGCAGTGTCTTCCAACTCCACCACGCGGTTCATCTTGCCCAACCCCAGGCCAATCAGAATCTTCTTCTGGCTTTCGGGGCGACGGATCGGCGAACCGATCTGCTTGATCTTGATCTTTGCCATGTCAGCTGACTCCGTGATCGCAGCAGCGTCGGCTTCCGCCTCAGCTGCGCTCGCGCCGCCGCGACCCAGCAGATCAGCGACCTTCTTGCCGCGACGCTGAGCGACCGACTTCGGCGAAGTCTGGTTAACCAGAGCGTCGAAGGTGGCGCGGATCATGTTGTAGGGGTTCGAGGTGCCGACCGACTTGGTCACCACGTCTGCAACGCCCAGGCTTTCAAAGACAGCGCGCATCGGGCCACCGGCAATGATCCCGGTACCGGCCGGAGCCGAACGGACATTAACCTTGCCGGCACCAAAACGACCCTTGCCGTCATGATGCAGGGTGCGGCCTTCCTTCAGCGGAACGCGAACCATCTTCTTCTTCGCAGAAGCGGTTGCCTTCGTGATGGCTTCCGGCACTTCGCGCGCCTTGCCATGACCGAAGCCTACGCGGCCCTTGCCATCGCCAACCACAACCAGTGCGGCGAAGCCAAAGCGCTTACCACCCTTAACGGTCTTCGAAACGCGGTTGATATGAACCAGCTTCTCGATCAGCTCTTCGCCGCCGTCATCGTCGCCGCCACGGCCACGACGATCATCACGACCACGACCACGACCGCCACGATCGGGACCGCCACGGTCATTGCCGCCACGGCCACGGCCACGGCCGCGCGCTTCACGGGCATCGCCGCCGCCGGTGTCGCCACCTTGGACTTCAGTCGCCGCGATTGGAGCTGCGGCATCAACGGTGCCGGTTTCAGTGTTTGCTTCATCAGCCATCGTCAGAACTCCAGCCCGCCTTCACGTGCGGCATCGGCCAGCGCCTTGACGCGGCCATGGAACAGGTACCCGCCGCGATCGAACACGACGGTGGTCACGCCAGCCTTCTTGGCTGCTTCGGCGAGGGTCGCACCGACCTTGGCCGCAGCATCGACGTTTGAACCGCCTGTGCTGCCCAGGGTCGAAGCGGCTGCCAAAGTACGGCCAGCAGCATCGTCGATGATCTGGGCGTAGATGTGACGGCCCGAACGGTGAACAGAAAGACGCGGACGGCCCTTGGCATAAGCCTTGAGCGTGGTGCGGACGCGCCGACGACGGCGCTCGAACAGGGAAAGCTTGGCCATTACTTCTTCTTCCCTTCCTTGCGGAAGATGA
>CAZNFV010000150.1:0-5511 GCA_964572445.1 uncultured Novosphingobium sp.
GACCACCGCCTGGCCGGTCGAAGCTGTCACGATCATGCACCGTATTGCTGGCCAGGTAGAACGCGATCCGGGCTATCGCCAGCAGGTCAGCTTTGCCGATGTCATGCCAGATCGCACCACGGCAGACGCTTTGGCCCACTCCTGCGCCTCAATCGCTGAATCGCTGCCGATCGCAGGCATCATCGTCTTTACCGGTTCGGGCAGCACTGCCCGCCGCGTCGCGCGTGAGCGGCCGGCGGCACCGATGCTGGTGCTGACCCCGTCCAGCAAGATCGCGCGCAAGCTTGCCCTGCTGTGGGGGGCGACGGCCGTCACCACCAAGGATATCGGCAGCTTTGAAGAGATGATCGCCAAGGGCAAGCGGATGGCGCTGCGCCATGGCTTCGGTTCGGCCGGATCAAAGCTGATCGCGCTGGCCGGCGTGCCTTTCGGCACCCCGGGTTCGACCAACCTGCTCCATGTCGTCACCTTGCAGGGCGACGAACTGGATCGGCACAAAGACTAGTCAAACAGCGCCTTCAGGTCTTTCTTGAGGATCTTGCCGTTGGCGTTGCGCGGCAGGGTTTCGGGATAGAACAGAATCCGGACCGGCACCTTGAAGGCCGCCAGCCGTTCGCGCACCCAGGCCTGCAATTCGGCTTCGGTCGCGGACTGGCCGGGGGTCAGGTGGACCACGGCGGCCGGCTCTTCACCCAGCGTGCGGTGGGGCACGCCCACCACGGCCGCGTCCATCACTGCCGGGTGCTCGTAAAGCACGTTCTCCACTTCGGATGAGTAGATGTTCTCACCGCCCCGGATCACCATATCCTTGGCCCGGTCGGCGATATAGCAGAAGCCTTCCTCGTCCAGCCAGGCAAGGTCCCCGGTCCGGACCCAGCCATCGATGAAGGTGGCGGCGCTGGCTTCCGGATTGTTCCAGTACCCCTTCACGATCATCGGCCCCGCGGCATAGAGCTCTCCGATTTCGCCCGCCGGCAATTCCCGGCCCGCCTCGTCCAGCACCTTGAGCCGGGCGACCGGGACGGCCGGCCCGCAGCTGGTCGGGCGGTTGAGGTAGTCTTCGGCCGACAGGCCGGTGACGGTTGCCGTGGTCTCGGTCATCCCCCAGCCATTGCCGGGCAGGGCGCCGAACACTTCGCGGATCTTGCGAACCAGGTCCGGCGCCGAAGGGGCGCCGCCATAGGCAATCGCCTCGATCGAGGAGAGGTCATACTTCTCGCGTGCCGGGTGTTCGATCAATTGCCAGGCAATGGTCGGCACACCGCCGGTGGAATTGACCTTCTCACGCTCGATGATCTGGAACGCCTTTTCCGGCTCCCACTTGTACATGAAGATCATGGTGTGACCGGCCGCGATCGCGCCCATCATCGTGGCCGAACAGGCCGTCGCGTGGAACAGCGGGATCACAGTCAGCAGCACCTTGCGCGCCGGTTCGGGCAGAGCCTCACCCCGCCGCAAGACCTGCCGCGCCGCGCCATAGCCGCTGGAGAGGATATTGGTGACGAAGTTGCGGTGCGTACCCAGCGCGCCCTTGGGGTTGCCGGTGGTGCCAGACGTGTACAGGATCGTCGCATCGTCGTCCGCAGCGATTTCCACGGCCGGCAGGTCCTGATCGGGCAAGGCGCCCCAGCCTGAACTTGGGCCGATGATGCTTTCGAGCGGGGTCACGCCCGCTGGCACGGCATCACGGCGTGAAACGATCACATGGGCCAGCTCCGGCACTTCGCTGCGGTGCGGCGCTATCCGGTCAAGCCGCTCCCCATCGCAAACCAGCACCTTTGCGCCAGAATGTGCCAGGCCATAAGTCAGCTCCTGGCCGATCCACCAGGCGTTGAGCGGGACGCAGATCGCGCCAATCGAAACGGCGGCGAAGAAAGCGACGGGCCATTCCGGCAGGTTGCGCATGGCCAGCGCGACGCGATCACCCTTCTCCACGCCGAGCGATTGCAGGTGGCGGGCCAGGGCTGCGACAGCGCGGAACCAGGCTTCATACGAAACCCGCTCGTCCTCATAGATCAGGAACGTAGCGTCACCGTGGCTGCGGCCAGCCCGGGCCAGGACAGCCAGGTTTTCCGGCGCGTTCTTCCAGACCCGGGTTGGCACACCGCGAATGTCGATGGTTTCGTATTCAAACTTTGCGCCCGGAGCGCAGAGGATAGCCTCGCATTCAGGCAGGCTCCGGGCGGGCCAGCCAGCCGGAATCCAGTCCTTGAAACTCTCGCCCGGGTCCGAGATGGAAATGTCGTTCATGATCCTCCATGGCGGTCGCTGTGCCGCCTTGTCGGACAGGCTAGGTCAGCCGCGCGTCCCGAACAAGGCGGAACCGACGCGGACATGCGTCGCGCCAAGCAGACACGCTGTTTCAAAGTCGTCGCTCATCCCCATCGAGCGACCAGCAAGGCCGTTGTCCGTTGCCAATTTGTCCAACAGGGCAAAGAATGGTGCCGGTTCAATCCCGACCGGCGGCACGCACATCAGCCCGGCCAGCGGGATCTCTGCGGTACGCGCTGCCGCCAGCAGGGCGGGCAGTTCGCCAATGGCACAGCCGCCCTTCTGCTCTTCGGCGCCGATATTGACCTGGACAAAGCAGGGCACCTGCCGCCCGACCTTGTCCATCGCCTTGCCCAGCGCGGTGACCAGCGAGAGCCGGTCGAGCGAATGAATGCAATCGAACAGCGCCACGGCATCCTCGGCCTTGTTTGACTGGAGCTGGCCGACCAGGTGCAGCGCGATGTCCGGCTGCGCTTCACGCAAGGCAGGCCACTTTTCGGCAGCTTCCTGCACCCGGTTTTCACCGAACACGCGCTGACCGGCGGCAATCAGCGGGGCGATGCGCTCGGCCGGATGAGTCTTGCTGACGGCGATCAGTGTCACGTCTTCAGGCTTCCGCCCCGCGATCAGGGCAGCGCGCGAAATGCGGGCGTGGATGTCGGCAAGCATGGTGGCTGGATCGGTCATGGCGCGGTGCTATAGCGATGCCGTGCCGCGAAAGAAGCCCCTCCCGAAAATCTGGCTGTTGAGCGACGCGCGCAACGATGCGTTGCTTGAGCAGGCGCTGAAGCGCCTGCCGCGCGGCAGCGGGTTTGTTTTCCGGCATTACCATCTGGCAGAAGATCAGCGGCGGGCGCGGTGGAACGCACTCTTTCGCATCGCTCGGGCGCGCGAGATCACCGTGGTCCTGTCGGGCAGCGCGGCACAGGCCCGGCGCTGGGGTGCGGACGGTTCGTACGGATCGCACCCCAAGGCGACACTCGCCACCGCCCACTCGCTGCGGGAACTGCGACGGGCAGCGGGCGCGCACGCCGTACTGCTCTCACCGGTGTACCCGACCCGATCGCACCCCGGTGGCAAAATGCTCGGTCCGCTGCGGTTTCGATTGCTCGCCGCGCTTTCGCCGGTTCCCGTCGTGGCACTGGGCGGCATGAACGAAAGGGCGGCGCGCCGCCTGAAATGGCCGCGCTGGGCTGGGATCGACGCCTTTTTGCGTTGAAGCGAATCGCAGGATTTCCAAGGATTCTTGACGGGGAGTCACCGTCAGGCGCATTATACGCGCCGAATGAAGGGAAGCATCATGGCAACACGGGCAGGCAACGCGGGATCGCGCGGCGCGCAGGTTAACTGGCGCGCGACGCTGCGCCATGCCGCGCGACGCGCGAGCGAGATCGGCGGGGCCGGTTTGCTGCTTGGTGGGATGGTCTTCCTGGCGCTGGCCCTGATCAGCTATCACCAGACCGATCCATCGTGGTCCACTGCTGCGGGCGGTCCGCCTGCCAACTGGATGGGCACGCCCGGGGCCTGGGTGGCCGAGCGCGCACTGTTCCTGTTCGGTCCGGTATCGGTCCTGTTCCTGCCGCTGCTCTATGTTGGCGCTCGCAAGCTGTGGCGTCTGGTTGAAGAGGAAGACGCCGACCTGCCCCACGCCAACCATGCCTGGTGGCGGCCGATCGGCGTGCTGCTGTTCGCGATGGGGCTGCTGGGCACGGTAATGGCGCTGGTCTTCACGGGACCGGGCGGTTCGCTGCCTGCCGGCATGGGCGGAATCAGCGGTCTGCTCGGCGCGCGCGGAATAGAATCCTTGGCCACGCTTTTGCCGGAAGGCGGCCGGTTCTGGGCGATTCTGGCATCCGGCCTGATCTGCCTGGCAGGTGGATCAATGCTGGTCGCGCGGGTTTTTGCGCTCGACTGGGGCAGTCTGTTGACCCTGCCTGCGTTCTTGCGCCGGACTGCGGCAACCGCCAGCGAAGGTACGGTTAGCGTTCGGCCGGCAGCCAAGGTCGCCGCCGATCCGCGCCCGGCCCCCGTCTCTGCCAACGAACCGCCACGCAAGCCGCCAGTCATCAGCGATCCGAGCCTCGCCGCCAAGCCGGCGCAACTCGGCACTTCGGGCAAGCAGCGCGATCTGTTCGACAGTTACGAACTGCCTTCGCTCGACCTGCTCAACGATCCTCCGCAGCATTCCAAGCAGAAGATCGACAAGCTGGCGCTGGAACGCAATGCCCGCCTGCTCGAGACCGTGCTCGACGATTTCAACGTCAAGGGTGAGATTACCGCTGTCCGCACTGGACCGGTCGTGACGATGTACGAACTGGAACCCGCCCCCGGCATCAAGGCCAGCCGCGTCATTGGCCTGGCGGACGATATCGCCCGGAACATGAGCGCGATCTCCGCCCGCGTCTCCGCAATCCCGGGCCGCACAGTGATGGGGATCGAACTGCCCAACGCCGATCGGCAGATGGTCAGCTTCAAGGAGATGGTCGCGAGCGAAGCCTTCGCTGGATCGAAGGGGTTGCTGCCGATCATCCTGGGCAAGGACATCGCCGGGGAACCCGTGGTGGCAGACCTTGCCGCCATGCCGCACCTGCTGGTGGCCGGGACGACCGGATCGGGCAAGTCGGTCGGGCTCAACACGATCCTGCTCTCGCTGCTCTACCGGCTGACCCCGGCGCAGTGCCGCCTGATCCTTGTCGATCCCAAGGTGCTGGAACTGAAATCCTACGACGACATCCCACACCTGCTTTCCCCTGTGGTGACCGAGCCGGCCAAGGCCGTGCGCGCGCTGAAGTGGGCGGTTGAGGAAATGGAACGCCGCTACCGCATGATGAGCGAGATTTCGGTCCGCAATCTGGCCGGGTTCAACGAAAAGGTGACCTCGGCGATCGCGAAGGGCAAGCCACTGGGCCGGCGGATCCAGATCGGCTTCGACCCGGAAACGGGTGAGGAACTGTTTGAGGAGCATCAGCTCGATTACCCGGTCCTGCCGCAGATCGTGGTGATCGTGGACGAGCTGGCCGATCTGATGGTCACCGTTGGCAAGGAAGTTGAAGTGCTGATCCAGCGGCTGGCGCAGAAGAGCCGCGCCGCCGGGATCCACTTGATCATGGCGACCCAGCGCCCGTCGGTCGATGTCATCACCGGGGTGATCAAGGCCAACTTGCCGACCCGGATCAGCTTTGCCGTGACCAGCCGCATCGATAGCCGCACCATCCTGGGCGAACAGGGTGCCGAACAGCT
>CAZNFV010000151.1:0-5499 GCA_964572445.1 uncultured Novosphingobium sp.
CCGGCAGCTTGCGCTTGCGGTCGATCCGGACGTTGACGATATCCTTGGCGTCGAATTCGAAATCGAGCCACGAACCACGGTAAGGAATGACGCGGGCCGCGAACAGGAACTTGCCCGAGGAGTGCGTCTTGCCGCGGTCATGGTCGAACAGCACACCCGGCGAACGGTGCATCTGCGAAACGATAACGCGCTCGGTACCGTTGATGAAGAAGGTGCCGTTATGCGTCATGAGCGGCATGTCGCCCATGTAAACGTCCTGCTCCTTGATATCGAGGACCGAACGGGTTTCGGTTTCGGCATCAACCTCGAACACGATCAGGCGCAGCGTGACCTTCATCGGCGCGGCATAAGTGATCCCGCGCTGACGGCACTCGGTGGTGTCGTACTTGGGATCCTCAAGCTCATAATGCACGAAGTCCAGCTCGCTGGTTCCGGCAAAGTCGCGGATCGGGAAGACCGAGCGCAGGGTCTTTTCGAGGCCGGAGATATAGCCGGTCGCGGGATCGGAGCGCAGGAACTGCTCATACGATTCGCGCTGAACCTCGATCAGATTCGGCATCTGCACCACTTCGTGGATGTCACCGAAGATCTTGCGGATCCGCTTCTTGGCCGAAGCACCGGCCGGGCCGGTTTGGAGGAGGGCCTTTTTCGCCATGGAGGGGTCTTGCCTCTTCAAAGTGTCGGAAAATCCGACGGAAAACTGGGTCGCCGAGCGGAGCTGGCATCCCGTGCAACACGAAAAGGCCGCACGGCAAACACCCCGAATCCAGGGTGGCCCACAGCCTTTGCGTCGAACGAGAAAACCCGGTGCTTCCATTCTGCGGCCGGTCCCCGCGCATGGACCGTCCTTGCTCGATGCACCGAGCGGAGCCAGCCTATAGGCCTGGCGGTCTGGAGAGTCAAACCGGTCTGCGGCGGACTGTCGCGGAATTCCGCCAATTCAGCGGCCGATCAACGACCGTGTCGTCGGAGTGGTCAATAGATCCCGGGCAACAGCCGCCAGCGGGTGTGCTGCATGTAATCGCGGTAGTCGGGATCGGCGCTCAACAGCTTCTCTTCCGCACCGATCCGCAAGATCTGGGCCCACCAGCCAATCGCATAGATCGTCAGGTTCACCAGGCTGGGCATGACCACCAGGATGCCGATGTGGGTGAACAGGTAGCCGGCGTAGATCGGGTGGCGGACAAAGCGGTACATTCCATCGCGCTTGATCCCGCGATTGGCCGGGGCCACCCCGAAGCTGCGCCGCAGGAACATTTTGCCAGAGATCTGGATGACATTGCCGAACAGCACCAGCGCTACAGCCAATGATTCCAGCGCAGGCCATTGCTCGTCCGTGGGAACGATCAGCAGCGGGGCATAGGTCGCCGTAGCTGCCAGCAGCCAATCCCCCAGCCGCATGGAGATTTGCTCGGTCGGCCTGCGAAACAGCACGAACAGGGCAATGCTGGTTTCGGCAATCAGCACCAGCGGAGCCATCGGGTTGGGCGCTTGCAGCACCCGCCAGACGAGCAGCGACCACAGCGCGAGGATCGTTACCTGTTCCAGCCGGTCCAGCCGCTGCGGCGTGAGCCAGGCGGGCGGGCCTTTGGGGGCAGCGATCGTATTGTGCGGTCCAGCAGCCACGGTGAATGTCCCTTCGCAGCCCGAACCGGGCGATCCTTCCGCAGTCTCATCGCAGGACATGGTTAAGGATGGTTTAGCGGCCGCAGCACGGCGTTTTGCTTGACTCAGGCACCGATCGCGCTAATGGCCCGGCCTGACCGCAGCCTTTGGGCGGCGCGTCATCCGTCCGAGACAGCTGCTGGTAGCCACGAGCAATCAAGGCCTCCTTAATCTGCAGCCTAGGCGGGGACAGAGAAATTCTGGCAGCCAATCTGGTTGCCTGGCCGTGTCGTTTCACGAACCGGCACTCCTCCTTCCCCATCACGGACTCGCCCATGCCGGCTTGCTGGCATGGACAACGTAGCCGATCGTCCGGGCGTTCCGGTCGATCATTTGTGAAGGAGTAAGCATGGATCGTTCGCAGAAAGCCGACGCGGTCGCAGCTCTGAACGCAACCTTCAATGAGGTTGGCGTGGTGGTTGTCACCCGCAACCGTGGCATGACCGTGGCACAGACCACGGCCCTGCGCGTGAAGATGCGTGAAAGCGGTGCCACGTTCAAGGTTTCCAAGAACAGTCTTGCCAAGCTTGCCATCGTAGACACCGACTATGCCGGGATTGGTGACTTGCTCACCGGTCCGGTGGCTCTGGGGACTTCGGTCGATCCAGTCGCCGCGGCAAAGATCGTCGTCGAATTCGCCAAGACCAACGACAAGTTGGAAATCGTTGGCGGATCGATGGGTTCGCAGGTCCTCGACGAAGCAGGGATCCGGGCACTCGCCTCGATGCCGTCGCTCGATGAACTGCGCGCCAAGCTTATCGGCCTTGTCCAGGCACCGGCGACCAAGATCGCTCAGGTTGTTACGGCACCGGCAGGCAAGCTGGCACGCGTCTTTGGCGCCTACGCCGCCAAGGAAGCCGCATAAGACTGATCAAACGTTTTGCCGGACCGACACTTCATACCGAAGGGTCTGGCAGCCATCAAAATTGTGGAGTGAAACATCATGGCTGATATCGCCAAGCTCGTTGAAGACCTTTCGAAGCTGACCGTTCTGGAAGCTGCTGACCTCGCCAAGGCTCTGGAAGAAGCCTGGGGCGTTTCGGCTGCTGCTGCTGTTGCCGTGGCTGCTGCCCCGGCCGCTGCTGCTGAAGCTGCCGAAGAAAAGACCGAATTCGACGTCATCCTGACCGGCGACGGCGGCAACAAGATCGCCGTCATCAAGGAAGTCCGCGCGATCACCTCGCTCGGCCTGACCGAAGCCAAGGCGCTGGTGGAAGCCGCTCCGAAGGCAATCAAGGAAGGCGTCAACAAGGCCGAAGCCGAAGAGATCAAGGCGAAGATCACCGCTGCTGGTGGTACCGTCGAAGTCAAGTAAGCCTGGCTTGCAGTTTCGCGGGTGTCTTGAAGCATTCGCGGATGGAAGGGCGGTCCCTCTGGGGCCGCCCTTTTCCGTTGGCGATCCCGCCTACTTCAGCGTCTTCAGATAGGCGATGATCGCGGCCCGCTTGGCCGGATCGCTCATCCCGGCGTAGGACATCTTGGTGCCGGGGACCATTTTCATCGGGCCAGACAGCCACTGATCCAGCGTGGCGTCATCCCAGGTCAGGCCCGAAGCCTTGAGCTTTTCCGAAAAGACATAGCCCGGAATGTCGCCAGCCTTAGTCCCATAGACACCGTGCAGGCTGGGGCCGATGCCATGCTTGCCGGGTTCAACAGAGTGGCAGGCGGCGCACTGGGCATAGGCGGCCGGTTTCGCATCGGCTGCCGCGACCTGAGCCGTGGGCGTTGCTGCTGATCCAGCCGCGCCGTCTGCAGCGGCCTCTTCCTGCTTGGCGCCGCCGCATCCAGCGAGCGCCATCGTCAGAGCCAAGGCCCCGGCCAGCTTCAAATCCGTGCGCATTGTCATCGTCTCCTTATCCGGGTGCCTCACGGCCCTTGGCACTGGGTATATCGGCTTGGCGGCGAGATCGGTAGACCTCCTGCGGTATTATCCGTTGCGCGGA
This sequence comes from uncultured Novosphingobium sp., assembly GCA_964572445.1. Lineage (GTDB taxonomy): Bacteria > Pseudomonadota > Alphaproteobacteria > Sphingomonadales > Sphingomonadaceae > Novosphingobium. The sequence goes on from CAZNFV010000151.1 coordinate 3,609, forward strand.
TTGCGGCTGGCCAGTTCGGTCAAGAAAGCGCTTGGCCCGCCCTGCCCCACCGCCTATCCGAGCCCGCTTGATGGCTGCCGATCGCATCCTTTCCCCCTGGCGCACCGAACTGGGCGCAACGCTCCGGCTGGCGGCGCCGCTGGCGGCTGCCAACCTGCTGCAGATGCTGGTCTATGCTATTGACGTGATCTTCGTGGCGCGGCTGGGCGCGGAATCGCTGGCGGCCGCCTCGCTCGCCACCACGCTATTCGGGCTGATGATGTGGTGCTTTTCCGGTCTGACCGGGGCCTGCGCCCCGCTGATCGCAGCCGAGCTGGGCCGCCGCCGCCATGCCGTGCGTGAAGTGCGCCGCACAGTACGGATGGCATTGTGGCTGGGCGTCCTGTGCGGCCTGGCTGGAATGGCCGTCTGCTTGTGGGGCGAAGAGCTGCTGCTGCTATCGGGGCAAGACCCTGAAGTCTCGCGGCTAGCGGGCGAGTTTCTGACCATCCTGCTGTGGGCGATGATCCCCAATGTGATGGCCACGGTGCTGCGCAATTTCGTCTCCGCGCTGGGCCGCCCGATCTTCGCCACGGCGATCACGGCCCTGGCGATCGTGGTCAATGCGCTGGGCAATTACGTCTTCGTGTTCGGCCACTTCGGCGCCCCGGCGCTGGGTCTGGACGGCTCGGCTATTTCGAGCGTGATCACGGCTTTTGCCATGCTGGGGGCCTATGCCCTGGCCATCTACAGCGACCGCCGCCTGCGCCGCTATCACCTGTTCGGCCGCTGGTGGCGGACCGAGTGGCAGCGGTTCCGCGATGTCGCCCGGATCGGTACGCCGATCGCGTTGATCATCCTGGCCGAAGGCGGGCTATTCTCAAGCGCGGCCTTCCTGATGGGCCGGATCGGGCAGACGGAGCTGGCCGGGCACACGGTTGCCTTGCAAGTGGCGGCGCTGGCGTTCCAGATTCCGTTCGGGATCGGGCAGGCCGCAACCATCCGTGTCGGCTATCACTTCGGCGCGGGCGACCAGAGCGCGATCGGCGGGGCGGGCAAAGCCGCGCTGATCCTGGCAATGGGCTATATGGCGCTGCCGGCTGCGATCATGATCCTGGCCCCGCTCAGCGTGCTCCAGCTTTATGTCGATCCTAATGATCCGGCCAATGCCACCATGGTCGGTCATGCTGTGGGCTTCCTGGCGATTGCGGCGGCGTTCCAGTTGTTCGATGGCATTCAGGCCGTGCTGGCTGGTGCGCTCCGCGGCTTGCAGGATACCCGCATGCCGATGCAGCTGGCGCTGTTCGGTTATTGGCTGGTCGGCTTCGCCACCTCCGTCGTGCTGGGCTTCTTCACCCCGCTGGCGGGGATCGGAGTGTGGCTGGGCCTGGCCGCCGGCCTGGTGGTGGTCTCTGCCTTGCTGGGCTACCGCTGGCTTCGCCGCGAGCAGCTGAACCTGCTGCCGCGCTGAGCTGCTGCGCTGAGCAGATTCAAATCGCATCGTTTTTTCCGCTGTGCCCGGGGTTGACGACTCTTCCGGCCCTACCCATATGCGCCTCGCTGGCACTCTCCCTGCGGGAGTGCCAAGAGACATCGTTCAAACCATAAAGGGAGTTTCCCATGGCATTTCGTCCGCTGCACGATCGTGTGCTCGTGCGCCGCGTAGAGGCAGAAGAAAAGACTGCTGGCGGCATCATCATCCCTGACAGCGCCAAGGAAAAGCCGGCTGAAGGCGAAGTCGTCGCCGTTGGTGCTGGCACCAAGGCCGAAGACGGCAAGATCACGCCGCTCGACGTCAAGGCTGGCGACCGCGTCCTGTTCGGCAAGTGGTCGGGCACCGAGGTCAAGCTTGATGGCGAAGACCTGCTGATCATGAAGGAATCGGACATCCTCGGCATCATCGGCTGAGCGA
>CAZNFV010000152.1:0-5326 GCA_964572445.1 uncultured Novosphingobium sp.
GTGTTCTCCTGCACCGAGGCTTACCTGGTTGAGAACGGCAAGATCGGCGCGCCGATCAAGGGCGCGACGCTGATTGGCGATGGGCCGACGGTCCTCACCAAAGTCAGCGGCATCGGCAACGATCTGGAGATCGACGAAGGCGTCGGCATCTGTGGCAAGGGCGGCCAGTCCGTCCCCGCCGGGGTTGGCCAGCCGACCTTGCTGATCGATGGGCTGACCGTGGGCGGCACGGCCTGATTTGTCAGGCGCAGTTCAGGATCTTGTGCTAGTCTTGCCAGCGTGACCTTTCGGAGAACTCCCATGCGTGCTCTCGCAATTGCCCTTGCCGCCACGGCGCTGGTTGCCGGCGGTGCCGCAGTCCAGGCCAAGCCGAAGCTGACGCCGGAGCAGCGGCTTGAGAAGCTGCTGGATGGCCGGGTTGCGGGCAAGCCGACGTCCTGCATTTCAACCGCCGACACCCGCGATATGGAAATCATCGACGGCGTGGCGCTGGTCTATCGTTCGGGCACCACGCTTTTCGTCAACCGGCCCCGGAACCCGGAAGATCTCGATTCCGATGATATTCTGGTGATCCGCACCAGCGGCAGTCAGCTTTGCCGGCTCGACATGATCCACACGGTCGACCGGCTGGGGCACTTCACCACCGGGTTCGTGAACCTGGGTGACTTCGTCCCCTATCGCCGTAACGCGCAGGCTGCGCGCTAAGCTACCCCCCGCAAAGCTGGGAACCATGCCACGCCGCGCCAGCCGGCTTGACTCTTTTCGTCCCTGCCCGCACCTAGGGTGCATACCCTAAAAAGGGATGGGAGAGGATTGCCATGGCCACCGCCGCACTTGAACCGACAGATCCGTTCGACGTCTCGCGCGCCGAGCTGTATTCCGAGGATACCTTTGAGGAGGTATTCCGCCGCCATCGCGCCGAAGCACCGGTCCACTACGTGAAGGATTCGCGCTTTGGCCCTTATTGGTCGGTCAGCACCTACAAGCCGATCGTCCACATCGAATCCCTGCCCAAGATTTTCTCCTCCAGCTGGGAAAAGGGCGGAATTACATTGGGGATGGAACCCAACAAGCCCCGGCCGGACGAGCGGCGGATGCCCCAGTTCATCTCGATGGACCCGCCCCAGCATACGGGACAGCGGCGCACGGTGGCGCCATCGTTCGGGCCCAGCCAGGTTGCGGCGATGAAGGCCGAGGCCCAGCAACGCACGGGAGCCCTGCTCGATTCCCTGCCGATCGGCCAGCCGTTCGACTGGGTTGAGCAAGTCTCGATCGAACTGACCACGGGGATGCTGGCCAAGCTGTTCAATTTCCCGTGGGAGCAGCGTTCAAATCTGACCCGTTGGTCGGACATTGGCGGTGACATCCAGCTGATCACGAGCCCGGGCGGATGGAAGGTCTACAATGCCGAGCTGGACGAGATGGCGGCCGCCTTTGCCGGATTGTGGCAGGAACGGATCGCCAACCCGGGCACCGATCTGATCTCGGTGATGCTGCAATCGGAGGCGATGAGCAACATGGATCCGGTGGAATTTATCGGCAACCTGGTGTTGCTGATTGTCGGCGGGAACGACACCACGCGCAATTCAATGTCGGGCTATGCCTGGGGCCTCAGCCAATTCCCGGATGAACGGGCCAAGCTTGAAGCCAACCCGGCGCTGATCCCGAATGCTGTGCAGGAACTGATCCGCTGGCAAACCCCGCTGGCCCATATGCGCCGCACAGTCACCGAAGACACCGAGTTTGAAGGTGTCTCGATGAAGAAGGATGACATCGTTGCCATGTGGTACCTCTCCGCCAACCGCGATGAGAGCGTCTTCCCCGATGCCGACCGGATCATTGTCGATCGGGAGAATGCCCGCAGACATCTGTCGTTTGGCTATGGCATCCATCGCTGCGTCGGCGCGCGCGTGGCTGAACTACAGCTGGTGACCCTGCTGGAGGAAATGGCCAAGCGGCGGCTGCGGGTTAATCCTGTCTCCCCGCCCGAGCGTGTCGCTTCGTGCTTCGTCCATGGTTATAAGTCGCTCAACGTCGAGCTATCGCGGTATTGATGAAGACCCGTGACCGCATCGTTACCACTGCGCTGAGCCTGTTCAACGAAGCCGGCTATGGCGCAGTAACAACCGCCACGTTGGCTGAACGGCTCGGCATGGCGGAAGGCAACCTGTGGTACCACTTCAAGACCAAGCGGGCCCTGCTTGATGCCATCGGGGAGCGTTACGCCGCGCGGATCGTCGCGCGGCTGGTGCTTACCCCTGCCGGTGAACCAGTTGCCAGCTACGCAAGACTGCTCAGCGGGCTGATGGGCGAATTGCGAGACTTCCGCTTTCTTTACCGCGACCAGCCCGCTTACGGTGAACATGCCGCAGTGATTGCCGAACACGTGCGTGACTGGACCCGCCAGACCTACGCCCAGATTGAGGCGCACCTTGGCGCGCTGGTTTCAGCGGCTTTGCTGGCCTGGCCGCGTGAACGGCTGGGCGATCTGGCCATCAACGCCACGATCCTGCTGCGTTACGGGCTGGAGCACGAGCGCGAGCTGGGCATTGCCACAGCGAGCGGCACCGGCGCGGTGCGTCGCATCCTCGTCCGTCACCTGACCCTGTTCGAGCATGCCCTGGCACCGGCGGCGGCAGTAGAACTGAAGGCGGCCATTGAGCAGATCGATACGGAGGCGCAGCTGGCCGCCTGATCATCAGGCAAATCAGCCTTGCCAAGACGATCGGCCCGCCGCACTTTGCTGATCTCAAAGCATTTGGAGCGCCTCTATGGTCACGCCGCAAGCACCGATCGCTTCCCCCTTTGGCTATCGTTCGACGGCGTTGGAAGTCGTGCAAGGGGTCAACCTGACCGGCAAGGTGGCATTCGTCACCGGCGGTTATTCGGGCCTGGGGACTGAAGTCGTCCGCGCTCTTGTTGCTGCGGGCGCGCGGGTGCTGGTTGGCGCGCGCCGGCCTGACCAGGCGGCAAAAGACCTGGCCGATGTGCCGGGCGCGGTTGAAATCGTGTCGCTTGACCTGTCAGACCCGGCCTCGATCGACGCCTGCGCGGCAGTGGTTGCCGGCCGCACGGACAGGCTCGATATCGTGATCAACAATGCCGCGATCATGGCTTGCCCGCTCGCCCGCGATGCGCGCGGCTATGAAAGCCAGTTCGCCACCAACCACCTTGGGCACTTCCAGCTGACGGCGCGGCTGTGGCCATTGCTCAAGGCGGCAGGCAGCGCCCGGCTGGTCTCGGTCTCGTCAATCGGGCACCGGCTTAATGGCCTGTCGCTCGACGACCCCAACTTTGAACACCGCGATTACGACAAATGGCTGGCCTATGGTCAGGCCAAGTCCGCCAATGCCCTGTTTGCGCTCCACTTGGACAGGCTGGGCGCAGCGCACGGGGTGCGCGCCTTTGCGGTCCATCCGGGTGGGATCGTTACCCCGTTGCAGCGCCACCTGACGATGGATGAGCAGAAGGCGATGGGCTGGTTCGATGAGCACGGCACCGTCCACCCGATGTTCAAGAGTCCGGCCGAAGGGGCTGCGACCTCGGTCTGGTGCGCCACCTCGCCACTGCTGGATGGCCTGGGCGGGGTCTATTGCGAGGACTGCAACATCGGCACCCCTGCCGGCGATCCACCGCCGCTCGCCAGCGGGGTCTGGCCGCATATCCGCGACACGGCGCTGGCCGAGGCGCTGTGGGCCAAGTCCGAGGCGATGACCGGTGTGGCTTTCCGCCCGTGATCCGGACAGCGCTGCGCTGGCTGCTGGCCCTGTTCTATGGCGCGGCGGGGGCGGTCCATCTGGCCAGTCCCGCCCCGTTCCTGACGATCATGCCGGCTTGGGTACCCGCTCCCGAACTGGTCGTGCAACTGACCGGGGTCGCGGAAATCGCCGGGGCAATCGGCCTGCTCCAATGGCAGTCGCTGCCCCTGCGCGCCGCGGCGGGTTGGGGTCTGGCTGCCTATGCCCTGTGCGTCTGGCCCGCCAATTTTCAGCACCTGCTGAATGACCTCGCCCGGCCGGACGGTGGCCTGGGCCTGGGCTATCATGTGCCGCGCCTTGCTTTCCAGCCCGTGCTGATCTGGCTGGCGCTCTGGGTGTCTGCCGCAACTAACTGGCCCTGGCGCGCCCGCGCGGCTAGGGATGGGAGATGACCACAGGCATTCTCGTCCTCACCACCGGCGGCACGATCGACAAGAACTATTTCGATGCCCTGTCGGAATACCAGATCGTTGACAGCGGCATCCCGGCGCTGCTGGCCGAGGCGCGGGTCGCCCTGCCATTTCGCGTCGTCGAAGTGATGCGCAAGGACAGCCTGGAACTAACCGAGGCGGACCGCGAAGTGATTGCCGCTGCTGCGCAGGCAGCCCCTGAAAGCCGGATCGTCGTGACCCACGGCACCGACACGATGACCGAAACTGCGCGGGTGCTGGCCGCCGCGGTTCCCGGCAAGACCATCTGCCTGACCGGCGCGCTATCGCCCGCCCGGTTTGCGGAAACGGACGCGCCGTTCAATCTGGGCATGGCCTTCGCCACCGTCCAGACCGCCGCGCCGGGTGTCTGGATCGCGATGAGCGGGCAGGTGTTCGATGGATTGAAGGTCAGGAAAGATCGCGCGGCGGGCAAGTTCGTCGCGCTCTAATTCAAGTCCGCTGCCTTACTGCGGCGAAAGCTGGCTGCGGAGCGAAGACAGAACGCCTTCGATGTCGAGGCCGACCGCCTTGGCATAGGCCTTGGCAAAGCCGAGGATATAAACGCGGCTGGCGAAGATTGAAAAATCATCCCGCTCAAGCGCGCGGAGAAAGCGCGAGCTGACTTTCGTTCGGGCGGCGAGGTCTTCAAGCGACAGGTTGCTGGCTACTCGCGCGCAAAGCAGCGCAGCGCCGACACTCTCGCTCTGGGCGACCAAGCTCTTATAGTCTTCGAAACTCATCGTTCCCCTCTCCCGCGAGAGCATTCGACCCGTTGCCGCCGCCACTTTTGCGAATCGGCAGGTACGCCCGTTTACCCCAGGCTAACCACAGGGTCGAATCTTCACGGCAGGGAGAGTGTCTTTCGGGAGCGGCGTTTCAACCGGCCGGGGCTATTCCCACTCGATCGTGCCGGGCGGTTTGGACGTATAGTCATAGACCACGCGGTTGATGCCCTTGACCTCGTTGATGATCCGGGTCGCGCAGCGCGAGAGGAAGGCGGCGTCGAAGGGATAGATGTCAGCCGTCATGCCATCGGTGCTGGTCACAGCGCGCAGCGCACAGACGTTATCGTAAGTGCGGCCATCGCCCATCACGCCCACGGTCTTGACCGGCAGCAGCACGGCGAAGGCCTGCCAG
>CAZNFV010000153.1:0-5288 GCA_964572445.1 uncultured Novosphingobium sp.
ACACCGTGCTGCACCTGCTGGCCGCTGCTTATGAAGGCGGGGTGGAATTCACCATGGCTGATATCGACCGGTTGAGCCGCCGCGTGCCCTGCCTGTCCAAGGTCGCCCCGGCCAAGAGCGACGTCCACATGGAAGACGTCCACCGGGCCGGCGGGATCATGTCGATCCTGGGGCAGCTGGACCGCGCCGGACTGCTCCAGACCCATCTGCCGACCGTTCACAGTGCGACGCTGGGCCTGGCGCTGGATACCTGGGATATCACCCGGACTGACGATCCCGCCGTGCACGAATTCTTCCGCGCCGCGCCGGGCGGCGTGCCGACCCAGACCGCGTTCAGCCAGTCGCGCCGCTGGGACGCAGTCGATGCTGACCGGGAGAACGGGGTGATCCGGTCCAAGGAACACGCCTTTTCGCAGGATGGCGGCCTGGCCGTGCTGTTTGGCAATATCGCCCGCGATGGCTGCATCGTGAAAACCGCCGGGGTCGACGAAAGCATCCTGAAGTTTTCCGGTCCGGCCAAGGTGTTCGAAAGCCAGGACGCCGCCGTCGCGGGAATTCTGACCGGACAGGTCGAAGCCGGCGATGTGGTGGTGATCCGCTATGAAGGGCCCAAGGGCGGGCCGGGCATGCAGGAAATGCTCTATCCCACCAGCTACCTTAAATCGAAGGGGCTGGGTGCGGCCTGCGCCCTGCTGACTGACGGGCGCTTTTCGGGCGGCACTTCGGGCCTGTCGATCGGCCATGCCTCACCTGAAGCGGCTGAAGGCGGGGAAATCGGGTTGGTTGAGCCGGGTGACCGGATCGAGATCGATATTCCGAACCGCACGATCCACCTCGCCGTATCGGATGACGAGCTTGCCCGCCGCCGTGCTACGCAGGATGCGAAGGGCTGGAAGCCGGTGCAAGAGCGGCCGCGTAAGGTTTCGGTAGCGCTTCAGGCCTATGCTGCGATGACGACGAGCGCCGCGCGCGGTGCCGTGCGTGATATTTCGCAACTGGAGCCCAAATGATCCGAGCCGCTTTCGCCCTCATTCCGCTGGCGCTGCTATCCGCCTGTAACGACCCGGCGGAGGGTGAGGGCAGTGGCTCCGCCGCAACTGTCGCCGCGGCTAAGGCTGCCGAGACAGTCTGGTGCGCGCTGGATGGCAGCAAGGATTTTACCCAGAACTGCACCTTGGAGCGTATTAGCGTGGATAACCGCGCCGCCTTCGTGGTGCGACATCCCGATGGCAAGTTCCGCCGACTGGTCGCCAGTGAAGATGGCCAGAACCTGCTTTCGGCTGATGGTGCGGACCAAAGCCAGTCTGCGCGCAAACAGGATCGCTGGGAGGTAATCCTGGGCGATGATCGCTATGTCGTGCCCGTGAAGGCCGATGCCCCAAAGCCCTGATCAGGTGCTGACCGCCGCGCAGATGCGCGATGCGGAGCAGGCTTTGATCGCGGGCGGTGTGTCGGTTGATGAACTGATGCAGCGGGCGGGTCGCGGGGCGGCGGAATGGGTCTGGCGGATGAGCGGGGGGCGGTCCGTCACGGTTCTTTGCGGCCCCGGTAACAATGGCGGCGATGGCTATGTCATTGCCGAAGCGATCCGCGAACGCGGCGGGTCAGTGGCGGTGATCGCCGCCAGCGATTCCAAAACCCCGGCATCCAGAGCCGCGCGGACGCTATATCAGGGCGAAGTGCTGGACCGGGCGGCCACTCCAGATGGCGAAGTACTGGTCGATTGCCTGTTTGGCACCGGCCTGACCCGTCCGCTTGAAGCCGATGATCTGGCGCTGCTCCGCCGCCTTGCCGGCAGCCATCCCCGCCGGATCGCGGTGGACCTGCCGAGTGGGATCCATGCCGATAATGGTCTGACGCTCAACGAAGGGCTGCCCGATTGGCACCTGACGCTGGCGCTGGGTGCCTGGAAGCCGGCGCATTCCCTGCTGCCGGCCGCCCCAATGATGGGTGAGCTGCGGCTGGTGCCGATCGGCGTGGCAGATATGCCAGAGGGGGCGCGGCTGATTGCGCGTCCGCAGTTCGCTCCGCCAGCACCCGATGCCCACAAGTACAAGCGCGGGCTGCTGGGCGTCGTTGCGGGAGCCATGCCCGGCGCCGCCCTGCTGGCAGCGCGGGCGGCGCAAGGAGCGGGGGCTGGCTATGTGAAGCTGCTCGGGCCGGCTGATGGTGCACCAGCTGATCTGGTGGTGGACACCGCACCGCTGGCCGAAGTCCTGACTGACAGCCGCTATTCGGCGGTCTTGGTCGGGCCGGGGCTGGGGCGCGATGCGGCGGCGCGGGAAGCGCTGGTTACCGCCTTGTCAGAACCGATCCCGGCCGTGTTGGATGCCGATGCTCTGGTGCTGCTTGCGCCGCGCTTTCTGGCTGAGCGCGAAGCCGCCCTGATCGCCACGCCCCATGAGGGCGAACTGTTCGCGCTGGAACGCGCCTTTGGCCTCGACGGCTCGGGCAGCAAGGTTGAACGAACCGAAGCCCTGGCAAGGACGGCGGGCATGGTCGTCGTTGCGAAGGGGGCTGATACCGTGGTCGCCGCGCCCGATGGCCGGGTGGCTTATGCACGGCGCGCCTCAAGCTGGTTGTCGACGGCTGGAACCGGGGATGTGCTGGCCGGCACCATCGCCAGCCGACTGGCCGGCGGCGCGGATCCCTTTGCGGCGGCCTGTGAGGGGGTGTGGCTGCATGGAGAGGCTTCGCGGCATGCCGCAGCGCCATTCACTGCGGGACAGTTGGTCGCGGGCATATCTGCAGCATTTGCCAGCTGCCTCTAACGCAAACCCGCGCGTCCTGAGCTTGCCGCAGGGCCATCCTGTTCTTCCTGCCGCGTCACAAAGAAATACTCCCCTTCGACAAGCTCTGGGTGAGCGGGTAGGGGGGCTGGGTGACTGACCAATCCGAAAAGATCATCCGCATCGCCGCCAAGGGCGACGGCGTTACCGCCTCTGGCCGCTATGCCTGGGGTGCTGCGCCGGGCGACACCTTGCGCGCTGATGGCACGCTGGAACCGGGCCCGCACCATATAGCGCCCGCCTGCCGGCACTTCACCCAGTGCGGCGGCTGCCAGTTGCAGCAACTGGATGAGGAAAGCCTGACCGATTTCGTCGCCGCGCGGGTCAGCAATGCCTCGTCTGGACAGGAGCTGGGGCCAGAGAAGATCGCTCCGCCACACCTTTCCCCCCCGGGCAGCCGCCGCCGCGCTTCGTTGCGCGCCGAAAGCAGCCAGGGCCGGGTGGTGATCGGCTTCCGCGAGGCGAAGTCACACCGGCTGGTCGAACTGAGCGAATGCCCGGTGCTGCGGCCAGAGATTGTCGCCGTGCTGGCGCCGTTGCGCAAACTGCTGATCAAGCTGGGGCAGAGCCAGCCAAAGAAGGCCAAGGGCAAGCCCGGCAAGCATGGTCACGCCAAGCTCGCCGCCGATATCGAAGTGACGGTGGTGGATCAGGGGCTGGACCTCGGGATCAAGGGCCTTAGCGCGGAAGGGCTGATGCTGACCGAGCTGTTGCTCGATTTCGCGCGGGATCATGTGCTCGCGCGCCTGACGCTCGATGCGGGTTACGGGCCGGACACGGTGTGGGAGCCGGAGCCGGTCACTATTACGCTATCGGGCGTGGCCGTGCCATTTCCGCCGGGGGCCTTCCTGCAAGCGACCGCTGATGGCGAAGCGGCGCTCGTTGCTGCGGCTAAGGAATGGCTGGCGGGCAGCGCGACGGTGGCCGATCTGTTTTCGGGGCTGGGCACTTTTGCCTTCGCGCTGGCTGGCCCTGAAACCAAAGTGCTGGCCGCCGAGGCAGACCGCGCCACCCATATGTCCTGCAAGGCTGCGGCTGGTCAGGCCGGGCTACCGGTCCATAGCGATCACCGTGACCTGTTCCGCAATCCGCTGATGACGGATGAGCTTAACCGCTTTGCCGCCGTCCTGCTCGATCCACCCCGCGCCGGCGCGCGGGAACAGGTGCTTCAGATCGCCGAAAGCACGGTGCAAAAGGTGGTCTATATCAGCTGCAATCCCGCCAGCTGGGCCAAGGATGCCGCCACGCTGGTCGAAGCGGGCTTCCGCCTGATCGAACTGCGCCCGGTCGGTCAGTTCCGCTGGTCCACCCATGTCGAGCTGGCGAGCCTGTTTGTGCGGTGAACTTCCTCCCGCTTTAGGGAAGGGGGACCAGCGAAGCTGGTGGACGGGCACAAGCAATCTGCCCTGACCTGAGCCGGAGAGACGCATCTGCCGGTGCCTCTCCACCATGCTGCGCATGGTCGCCCTCTCAGATGCGGAGAGGAATGCAAATGGGGCCGGTGTCGCCACCAGCCCCACGCTACGCCGTCTGTTCTTCCGGCCGAGTTGGGCGACCGCCGTTCCGGGGTTGTCCTGGGCAGTTCAGCCACTGTGATGCGGAATTGATCACCTCGCGTGCCATCGCACCGTAAGTGTTTCAGCATCGTGATGCTCATCGCATCGGGCCTGTTCCACCTGGCCGAAGCCTGGCTTCACACACTGTCTCGCACATTCCGGCTAGCTCAAAAGAGCCGGCGTTCATCGTCCGATTTCGCTTCCGGCGTCCCGGTCCCGTCAGGCGGCGGTGCTGGCCCGAAAGCCGTTCCCGTATCGCCTGGCGGTTCCGTAGCCGCTTCCCGCCCACCGTTCCGGCTTGCCTTCTGCCTGGCCGAAGCCACGCTTTCCGTCTGCCTTCCCGGCTGCTGCGAAGCTGCCGTCCTGGCTGCGCGCCTTTCGCTGCATCTGCGGTTCGCGTGAGCCGCTCCGAAGAGCATTTCCCGCGTGTTTTCCGACACTGCTGCGGGCATCGCTGCCAGCATCTTGAGGTTATGTTTTCCGCTTTACTTTCAGCGATTTCTCACCAGAAGTTCAGGTTCGGTTTAGCCTTTCGACACCTGAAAGCTGCGCTTCAATCCTGAGTCGCACAAGCAATAAAATGCGGACTTATCCACAGGCGACCGATTGGCCGGTGGATAACCCCATAGTTGCGGTGGACAGATTCGGGTCAGGCCAAATCGGCCTGAATTTTATCGATCGCGCTGGGCCAGAAGCCTCAACCGCAGCGCGTTGAGCTTGATAAAGCCGGCCGCGTCCTTCTGGTCATAGGCGCCAGCATCGTCCTCGAAGGTCACGTGGCGTTCGCTGTAGAGCGAATTGGGTGACTTGCGGCCAACTACGCTGGCATTGCCCTTGTAGAGCTTCAGCCGGACCGTGCCGGAGACCTTCGTCTGGCTGTGGTCAATCGCGGCCTGCAGCATCTCGCGCTCGGGCGCGAACCAGAAGCCGTTGTAGATCAGCT
>CAZNFV010000154.1:0-5268 GCA_964572445.1 uncultured Novosphingobium sp.
CCGCCACCATAACCTGCTGATCGGCGAAGCCACGGCAGAACGGATCAAGAAGGACTATGGCGTTGCCATGGTTCCGATCGACGGGATCGGCGAATCGATCCAGATCAAGGGGCGCGACCTCGTCAACGGCGTGCCCAAGGAAATCACCATCACCCAGGCGAACATCGCCGAGGCTCTGTCGGAACCCATTGGCGCGATCATCGAAGGCGTTCGCATCGCCCTGGAAAACACCGCTCCGGAATTGGCAGCTGACATCGTCGATCAGGGCATTGTGCTGACCGGCGGCGGCGCCCTGATCCAGGGGCTGGATGAATATCTGCGCGAAGAAACCGGCCTGCCGGTCTCGGTCGCCGAAGATCCGCTATCCTGTGTCGCCCTGGGTACCGGCCGGGCCATGGAAGACCCGATCTACCGCGGCGTGTTGATGACGGCCTGAGCGGCCACTAAAGGGGAGTAGGCACCGCATGGCGCCGTCGTCGAACCGGCGCCCCGGCAGTTCCCGCAGGGCGCAGTACTCGACATTTCTGGGCTACGTGATCGCCGTTCTGGGCGTGGGCTTGGGCGTTGCGGTTCTGCTATTCTCGACGGGAAATTCCGGCGCCTTCTCAAACCTGCGGACTGGCGCGACCGATATGGTCGCTCCGGCAGCCGAAGCCGCCGCTGTCAGCCGCAGCGAAGGCCAAGGGCTGTGGGGCGCGCTGAAGGGCTATTTCACTTATGGCGTGCGGGTCGCGCGCAATGAGCAGGAACTCGCCGAGGCGCGCGTCCGGCTGGCCGAAGTGGCTGCGCTGAAGGATGAAAACCTGCGGCTCAAGGCCCTGCTCAACCTCAAAGACAGCGAACCGCAACCCATTGCCGTTGCGCGGCTGATCGGTTCAACTTCATCCAGCACGCGGCGTTTTGCCCTGCTTGGCGCGGGGCGCACGCAGGGCGTTGCAGTCGGTATGCCGGTTCGCTCTCCACTTGGTATGGTTGGCCGCGTGCTTGAAGCCGGGGATCGCAGTGCGCGGGTCCTGTTGATTACCGACACCGAAAGTGTCGTCCCGGTCCGCCGCGCCAGCGATGGTGTGCCAGCCTTTGCCACTGGCCGTGGTGACGGCACCTTGCAGCTTCGCCTGATCAATCTGGGCACCAATCCGCTTAAAGTTGGCGATGCCTTTGTCACCTCCGGCTCTGGCGGACTCTATTGGCCCGGCATGGCGATTGCGGTGGTGACCCAGCTGACCCGCGATGGCGCAATCGCGCGGGCACTCAGCGATCCGGGCACCACCGAATTTGTTCAGGTGCAGCCCTTGTGGGATGAAGGAACCGCAGCACAGCAGCTGACCGTCACCCCGCCCACTGGAAAGCGCTGATGCCCGTCCCGCTGCCGACACACCTCAAAAACGTGGGTCGCCCGCGGATCAATCGCGCGCCCTCCCCGTTGCTGGCGATTTCGCTGCCGTGGGTGCTGATCATGTTGGGCAGTCTGACCCCGGCCTGGCCGTTTATAACGTCTGCCCCGGTCCTGCCGCCGCTGGGCCTGCTGTTCCTGCTCGGCTGGCTGCACTTGCGCCCCGGAATGCTGCCCGTCTGGGCCGGACTGCCGCTGGGGCTGTTCGACGATCTCTACAGCGGACAGCCATTTGGCTCGGCCATCCTGCTGTGGTCACTTGCAACAATCGGCATGGATTTTCTGGAAGCCCGGTTTCCATGGCGCGGTTTTTGGCAGAACTGGATCGTCGCTTCGGCCGTGATCACTGGCTACCTGTTCACGGCAGCGCTGCTGGCGGGCGCCCAGCACCAGCCCGGCCTGCTGTTGGCGATGCTGCCGCAAATCGGGCTTTCGGTCCTTGCCTATCCACTGGCCGCCCAGCTGGTTGGCCTGGTTGATCGCCTTCGGCTGATCCCGGTGCGTGAAGTGTGATGCTGAGCGGATCGAACCAGCATGTCAGCTCGGGTACGCTGAAGAACGCCTATGACCGGCGGGCGCTGCTGATCGGTGGCCTGCAAGCCGCTGTCGGCGTGCTGCTTGCAAGCCGGGTGGCCTGGATCAGTCTGGCCCAAAACAAGAAATACACCCTCGCTTCAGAGAGCAATCGCGTCAACCTGACGCTCATTTCACCGCGGCGTGGTGCCATTCTTGATCGCAACGGCGCGCCCATCGCCGCCAACCGCGCCGATTTCCGTGTTGATCTGATCCCTGATCGGCTGGTCGATCCCGATCAGACGCTGACAGAACTGGGCCGGCTGCTCAAACTTAGCGATGTGCGGATCAAGGACCTTAAGGACAAGCTGGACAAGGCCCGCGGATTCCAGCCCGTGGAAGTCGCGGCCGGTCTCGATTGGGATAGTTTTGCGGCAATCTCGGTCCGTCTGCCGGATCTGCCCGGCGTGCTGGCCCAACGCAGCTTTTCGCGCTGGTATCCGACCGGTCCCTCGGTCGGCCACCTGGTCGGCTATGTCGGCGCAGCATCCGCCGAGGACTATGAGAAAGAGCACAATCCGCTGCTCGTCACCCCCGGGTTCAAGATCGGCAAAGACGGGCTCGAAAAGCTGTTCGAGGCCAATTTGCGCGGGGTGCCCGGCGCCAGACGGGTTGAGGTAACGGCCAGTGGCAAGGTCGTCCGCGATCTGGATATGCGGGAGGACGTGCCCGGCGCGCCCTTGCGTCTGACGATCAACGCCCCCCTGCAGGACTATGCCGCGCGCCGTCTGGGCGTCGAATCCGGCGCAGTCGTGGTGATCGACTGCCTGACCGGCGATATCCTGACCATGGCATCAATGCCGAGCTATGATCCCAACAGCTTTTCGGACGGCATCGGCCGGATTGAATGGAAAATGCTGTCAGACGATGACCACGTGCCGCTGCGCAACAAGGTGCTGAGCGGGCTCTATCCGCCCGGCTCCACGGTCAAACCCATGGTCGCCTTGTCCTTCCTTGAAGCCGGACTGGATCCCGACGAAAGCGTTTTCTGCAGCGGCGGCCTGCGCGTTGGCAACCGGGTGTTCGGCTGCTGGAACCGGCGCGGGCACGGCACGGTCAATATGGCCAAGGGGATTTACCAAAGCTGCGACGTCTATTTCTATCACTTCGCCCAGCGGATCGGAATGGACCCGATCGCCGCCATGGCGCGGCGCCTTGGCCTGGGGCAGAAGTTTGATCTGCCCGTAGTCGGACAATCCTATGGCACCGTGCCTGATGCCGCCTGGAAGATGCGCAAGTATGACAAGCCCTGGGCGGTATTTGATACGGTCAACGCCACGATCGGCCAGGGCTACATGCTGGTCAATCCGCTCCAGCAGGCAGTCATGGCTGCCCGGATCGCAAGCGGGAAGATGCTCCAACCCCGGTTGCTGCTCGGCAAGCAGGCCCCGAATGTGCCGAGCATGGGCTTCAGCCAGGAACACCTCGCCTATGTGCACAAGGCGATGTTCGATGTCGTGAACGGTCCAGGCACCGCCGGCCGGGCGCGCCTGCCCTTCCCCGATATCCAGATTTCCGGGAAGACCGGAACGGCACAGGTGGTTGGCTTGAACATCTCGGACGGCAAGTCCGGTCCGTGGAAGCACCGCGACCACGGGCACTTCATCTCGTTCGCACCATTCGACAATCCGCGCTATGCCTGCGCTGTGGTTATCGAGCATGGCGGCGGCTCATCGGCGGCATACCCGATTGCCCGTGATGTGATGACCTTCCTGTTCGATCCGGCGAAAGCGATGCAGGTCCTGCTCGAAATGGAACAAGGCTGGGGCGGCACGCCGCAGCAACGAATGGCCGCGCGCTACAACGCCTATGAAACCAAATTTGGGACCAGCGCCGCCAAACCGGAGGAAGACAATCCCGTGGCCAGCGCTGATGCCAGGGCCGCAGCCGCCGGCACCAAGCCCCTGCCCGAGCAGACCGAAGCCGCCGCACCGCGCGCCGAGGATGCCGGGAATGCAACCCAGCCTCCGGCCGCAGCCGCCAGCCCAGCCGCCAAACCGGCCCCGGCGGCCCCACAATGAATTCCGGTGTCATCCCCGCCGCTATCGCACGGCAACCGTGGGGCATTATCCTGCCGCTGGTGGTGTTGACGCTGTTCGGCTCTTCCGTGCTCTACTCGGCGGCGGGCGGCAGTTTCCAGCCATGGGCGCTGCAGCACCTGCTGCGGTTCGGAGTGTTCTTGGCCATGGCCATGGTCATCGCCCGCTTGCCGCAATCGCTGTTCAGACTGGCGGCCTATCCGGCCTATGGCGCACTTGTCCTGCTGCTGCTGCTGGTCGACCTGATCGGCGCTGTTGGCGGGGGTAGCCAGCGCTGGCTCAATCTTGGGTTCATGCAGCTCCAGCCTTCGGAAATGATGAAGCCGGCAATCGTTCTGGCCTATGCCCGGTTTTATGACACCCTGCCCCCGGCCATGACGCAAAACTGGCGCTCACTGCTGCCAGCGGCAGGTTTGCTGGGGATACCGGCGCTGCTGGTGATGCTGCAGCCAGACCTGGGGACCGGCCTGGCGATCACCTTCGGGGCCGTGGCCGTAATGTTCATGGCGGGCCTGCCGATGAAGTGGTTCCTGGGTGCGGGAGCAGCCGCAATCGTCGCTGCGCCGGTCGCGTTCTTTACGCTGCTGCACGATTACCAACGCAATCGCGTGCTCGTTTTCCTTGATCCGGAAAGCGATCCACTCGGCACGGGCTATCACATCTCACAGTCGAAAATCGCGATTGGCTCTGGCGGACTGTTCGGCAAAGGTTTTGGCAATGGTTCGCAAAGCCATCTGGAGTACCTGCCCGAAGCCCATACGGACTTCGTCTTCGCCACCATGAGCGAGGAGTGGGGCATGATCGGCGCGCTGTTCGTGCTGTTCATCTTCATGCTGATCCTGCGGTGGGGCTGGCGGGTGGCACAAAATGCGCCCGATCGTTTCTCACGCCTGCTCGCAGCCGGGATGACCTGCACCGTATTCTTCTATGTCGCGATCAACCTGCTGATGGTTGTTGGCCTGGCGCCGGTGGTTGGCATCCCCCTGCCCTTCATGAGCCACGGCGGCTCATCGATGATGACCAACATGATTTGCCTGGGCACAATTATGGCTGTCGCGCGCTGGAGCCAGCGCGGAACTGGCATCGCGCGTTAGAAAAACCCCACTTCCCCCCTTTCCACCAGCGAAACAGTCGCTATAGGGGGCGCTCCCGACGATTCGGGACCTCGCGGAGTACCGCCCGTGTGGACGCATAGCTCAGTTGGTAGAGCAGCTGACTCTTAATCAGCGGGTCCTTGGTTCGAGCCCAAGTGCGTCCACCACC
>CAZNFV010000155.1:0-5257 GCA_964572445.1 uncultured Novosphingobium sp.
GACCGGACTGCATGGGCATAATGGTGGATTAGTTATTGTTGGGCAAGTGCAAGGAAAGGAAACGCCTTTGCCGAGCACGCAACAGAGATGGTGCGGATGGCGGGGCTCGAACCCGCACGAGGATAACCTCACAAGATTTTAAGTCTCGGGCGTCTACCGTTCCGCCACATCCGCATCGCTTTGGGCCTCCGCGGACTTAGACACTGAGCGCCTGAAGTTCCCAGATCATCTGCAAAAAATTTCGCGCGGACGTAGCCCGTGACAGTCACGCCTCGCTCGGCCCCACCCCCGGGGGGTAGGTAGCTGTCTAAATCAAGAAACGAAGCGATGGGCTGGGATAGCGTGTGACCCATCGGCCTAGCCAGCGAAAGACGTGACGCGGGGCCATTCTAGCCAGCCCTCTATCGGGGAGCGGTTATGGTAACGGGTGGCACTTGAGAGGAAAAATTCAATTTTCTCAGATGCCGGTGGCGGAGACGGAGGGATTCGAACCCTCGGTACCGGATTTACCAGTACGACGGTTTAGCAAACCGTTGGTTTCAGCCACTCACCCACGTCTCCGGATCGCAGCGGCGAACGGGGCCTATAGCGAGGGGGGCGGGGGGCGGCAAGGGGTTCGCGGGACTTTTTGCGGGTAGTGGCTTGGACTCATCTTGCCGCAAAAGGGACTCGCTCCATCGCCTGCTGATTGCAGGGCTGTGCGGTGTAGATTCTCACCCCCATTCGCAGGCTACCCGACATGCCTCCCGGGTCGCCAAGGACGGGAAGATTGAGATATGATTCTGGCTGCAAACCAAGGGACCCGGCGGGCATCGCTGGCGGGGCTGGTCGCACTCGTTGCCATGACCTTCAGCGTTAGCAGCGCGGCGCAAGTCACGTCGGTTGATCCGAACAAAGCGATCGATGGTGACCTGAAGACTGCGCCAGCGGCCAGCACCAACACCAGCACCAGCCCTGCGCCCCCGCCGTCCGCTCCCGTTGATTCGGTGGCGGCAGCAACGCCTGCGCCAACTGCTCCTGTGGCACCCGCTGACAGTGCATCGCAAGCCGCGACCAATCCCGCGCAGGCGACTGCCGACGGGACAACTTACAAGCAGGATGACCTGATCGGTGCGGCCGAGGGCGTCTTCGGCAAGGGCGCGCATGGTCTGGCGACGATGATTCAGGACCTGCTCAAGAAGCAGGGCGAACCCAATGCCTATATCGTCGGGCGCGAGGGGGGTGCGGCCGTGATGGTTGGTGTGCGCTATGGCTCGGGTACGTTGCACCACAAGGTTGAGGGCCAGAAGCCGGTGTATTGGACTGGCCCCTCGCTCGGGCTTGATCTCGGAGCCAACGCCGCCAACACCTTTGTGCTGGTTTACAACCTTTATAACACCGACGATCTCTACAAGCTGTTTGGCGCAGCCGAAGGGCAAGCCTATCTCCTCGGCGGCTTCAACGTAAGCTATCTGCGGCGCGGTGACGTGGTGCTGATCCCGGTGCGGATGGGCGCGGGACTGCGGCTTGGGGTCAACACCGGCTATATGAAATTCTCAAAAAAGCAGCGCTGGCTGCCTTTCTGATCTGAAGCCCTTAATCGGGACGCGCAGCAACCGTTCTTGCTTTTGAACCGAGTTGCCTGTCCCTTCCAGGCATGGCCCGGCGGTCCCCGAAACCGCCGGGCCTTTTGGTTTTCGGATTATTCGAAGCCGACCCAGCGGGTCGCTTCGTCAACCGATTTGCGTTCCGAAACCACCGCATTGGCGGGGAAGCTTTCGTCCGGCCAGCCGAGCGCAACGGCCTTCATGATCACCTGATCGTCCGGGATCCCGGCATGCTCGCGCACCACGGGGCTTTGCATGATGCCCTGGCTGTTGATCACGCAGCCCAGCCCGCGCGACCAGGCCGCATTGACCAGCGCGGTGGTCACCGCGCCGCAATCGAAGGCGGTATCGTCACTATCAGCCAGGTTCTTGTCATAGGTGATGATCACGCAGACTGGTGCATCGAACTGGCGAAAGCCGCGTAGCACCCAGTCCAGCCGGGCATCCTTGTCATCGCGGGCGATCCCCTGTGCGGCGAACAGCTGCTTGGCGACGCCGATCTGCCGCTCACGGTGCACGCCTTCAAAGGCCTGGCCAGTGCGGAATTCACGGCTGTGCGGCACGCCGGCCAGGTTGCGTTCGGTATTGCCGGCCCTGATCCGGTCAAGCGGTTCGCCGGTGATGATGTGGAAGTTCCACGGCTGGGTGTTCATCGAACTGGGTGCCCGCATGGCGAGGGTAAGCACTTCGGCGATCAGTTCGCGCGGGACCGGTTTGTTCAGATAGCCCCGGATCGAGCGGCGGCCCATGATAACATCATCGTACTTCATCGACATTCCTTGCAACTGATAGACTTTCGGCTGGTTATGCCAGCACCAAAACGTTGGCGGAGCGGGTGATCGGGCGGGCGGTGCGGAGTGCCATCACCGCCGTGCCACCGGTCCGCGCAAGCAGGCCGGAAAGCGCGTCGGTTTCGGCATGGCTTAAGCCTTCGGCGCGGGACTGGGCGCGGGCCAGCTGCCACAGCGAATGCGGCTGGCTGCCGCGCTCCATGGTCACACTCCGCCAGGCATAGCTGATCCGGCCGACATGGGGGTGGACCTGCCGCTGGCCATCGTGGGAGACGAGCGTGCCAGGTGCCGCATCGGCCAGCCCGGCCACCCAGGCATCGAACTGCGCCGCATCGGCGGTTAGCCCCGGGCCCCACTGCGCAAAGGCAACGCGCAACACCGCTTCCAGCGTTTCGGGGATCGTGTCATCGGCCGGGAAGGTGCCACTGGTATCGGCATAGTCACTGTCGGCAATCGCCGGGCTGTTCATCCGCTCAGTCCAGCGGGCGACGTTGGGGGCGACGGTTCGCATGAGCTGCGCCGGCACCGGATCGCGGGCCAGGTGGGCATAGAGCGGCGCGATCATCCCGAAATCGGCCAGGCTCGGCCGTCCGCCCAGCAGATAGGGGTGCAGGCGGAAATGAGCTTCCAGCACCGCCAGCAGTTCGCGGTAGCTTTCCTCCATCGCCGGGATCACCGCCGGGGTGACGCCAAGGTTGGGCAGGAAGCCGCTGAACCGATCCATGATCGCCCCAGCCATAGCCAGGCGATGCTCATAGGGCAGGGCGGGCGGCACAGCGCGGGCGAATTCGGCTTGCAGGAACTGCTCCTGCTCGGCCCGGTAGGACCAGCGATAGTGCATCGCCAGCGGCAGCAGATAGTTTGAGCCAAAGGCATCGAGGAAGGCGGCAACAACCTGCTGCACACCGCCAGGCGGGGTCATCGCGGGCTCCGGGTAGAGCGCTTCAAAGTGATCGATGATCGCGCTGGTGTCCTGCACCAGCTGCCCGTCCGCAGTCTCCACCACTGGCAGGACCATGTGGCCGATCGCCGGCACGATCTCGCCCATGAAGTGTTGATCGCCGGGCACCCGTTCGATGAACGGGATCTGTTTCTTGATCAGGTAACTGCGCGCTTTGCCCGTATAGAGCGAATGCGGCGTGCCCCACAGCACATGGTGGCCATCGGCCATGAATCGTCCCCTCCCTGTTTATGGGATGGACTGTGGCACGGCGTCAGCCGCCCGAAAAGCCCAGACGATGCGCAGCGGCAATCAGTTCGCTGCGGCGTTCAGGTGCCAGCCGGTTAGCGCGAGCGTTGTAGGTTTCGACCAGCGCCGGCCCGGCCTTGGCTGGCGAACCGCTGTCAAAGGGCGGGGCGGGATCGTATTCGAGTGCCAGCTGAACCGCGCGGGCATGGTCTTCACCCGCGATTTCGGCAATCAGGGCCAGGGCAAAATCGATCCCGGCCGTCACCCCGCCGCCGGTTGCGCGGTTGCGATCAATCACGTGGCGGGCGTGGATCGGCTCGGCCCCGAACAGCGCCAGCAAATCGTGCCAGGCCCAGTGCGTGGTGGCCTTGTAGCCCGTCAGCAATCCGGCGGCGCCCAGGATCAGCGCCCCGGTGCAGACACTGGTGACCCATTGTGCCTCGCTCCCCACCTGCCGCACCCAGTCCAGCGCCGGAGGGTGATCGATCACTTTGGCCACACCAATCCCACCGGGGACGCAAAGCAGGTCGGCCCGGGGGAGATCGGCAAAGGTCACGGTGGGCAGGATCGAAAATCCCGCGTCGGTCGGCACGGGTTCCAGGCTATCCCACACCAGATCGACCTTCGCACCGGGCAAGCGCGAAAGGAACTGCGCCGGACCGGTCAGATCAAGCTGGGTGACATTGGGAAACAACAGGAAGGCAATATGCATTGCCGGAACTTGGCACGCCGGCTTCACCGCATCAACAGGATCGAGATCCGACGGTTGCGCGGGTCTTGCGGTTGGTCGCGGATCAGGGGTTCGCGGTCGGCCACGCCCTCAATCTTGCGATAGCGGCCTTCGGCAATGCCCTGACGGAGCAAGGCCTGCCGGGTTGCTTCGGCGCGCCCGGCAGAAAGCGACCAGTTGTTAACCCCGGTTTGCGCGCGCCAGGGCAATGCGTCGGTGTGCCCGCGAATTGATACGGCTCCCGGCTCTGGCGCGATCACCGCCCCGATGGCTTTCAGCAATTGCGCGGCATCACCGGTCAGCACGGTGGTGCCGAGCTGGAACATGGCAAAATCGGCATCGTCGACCAAGTCAATCCGGATCCCTTCGCTGGTATCGATCAGGCGCACCTGTTTGGCGATGCGCTGCGGGAGCTTGGCCTCGACCAGCTTTTTGGTCAGCTTCTCCTGCATCTGTTTCATCCGGTCAGCCGCCTCCTTGGGGCCTCCGGTGGTATCGCGCGGGATCGTGATCGTGCGATTGCCGGTCTGGCCGGCGCGGTTCGGGTAATTATCGGCGTCGGTGATCGAAGAGCCGCCCAGCATACCGTTGGAACCGGCGCTTTCCTGGCGCAGCTTGACCAGCGTCGGGGTGAAATAATCGGCAATCCCCTTGCGCTGTTTCTCATTGGTCGCCCCCAGCAGCCACAACAGCAGGAAGAAGGCCATCATCGCGGTCACAAAGTCGGCATAGGCCACTTTCCAGGCACCGCCGTGGTGCCCGGCGGCGACCACGGTGATCTTCTTGACGATGATCGGCGGCCCTTCGGCTTTCCCCTTCTTCGGCGCTGCCACAACCTAACGCCCCCGCAGCGCGTCGAG
Organism: uncultured Novosphingobium sp.; assembly: GCA_964572445.1. Classification (GTDB taxonomy): domain Bacteria; phylum Pseudomonadota; class Alphaproteobacteria; order Sphingomonadales; family Sphingomonadaceae; genus Novosphingobium. Next base: position 5,157 of record CAZNFV010000155.1, read on the forward strand.
CAGTTCGGACAGCCCGGGGCGGAAATCATGGCCCAGGCCAGAGCGGGCGCTTTCCACCACCAGCGGCTGCGGCCAGCCATGCAAGCTGGCGATGATCACCT
>CAZNFV010000156.1:0-5215 GCA_964572445.1 uncultured Novosphingobium sp.
ATTTTCCGCTGAGCGTGACCGACGCGCTTGAACTCGAGGAGTTCGACGAGGTCGAAGCGATTCTGGTGAAGAACGACCGGCCCGAACCGGCATGGCGGGCAATCCGCGCCAGATTGCCGGTCATCGATTGAGCACTGAACAGAAAAGCCCCCGCACTGCGGGGGCTTTTTGTTGGTGCCGTGGCCGGATCAGGCGTCCTTTGCCAGCCATTCCTCGAGCCACTTGATCGTGTAGTCGCCCGAGAGGAAATCCGGCTCGTTCAGCAGGCGCTGGTGCAGCGGGATCGAGGTCTTGGGGCCTTCGATGACCATTTCCTCGAGCGCGCGCTTCAGGCGCATGATGCAGCCTTCGCGGGTGCGACCGTAGACGATCAGCTTGGCGATCATCGAGTCATAGTACGGCGGGATCTTGTACCCGGCGTAGAGTCCGGAATCGACGCGGACGTGCATGCCGCCTGCCGCGTGGTAGCTCTTCACCAGACCCGGCGAGGGCGCGAAGGTGAACGGGTCTTCCGCGTTGATGCGGCACTCGATGGCGTGGCCCTTGAACTCGATCTCGTCCTGACAGACCGAGAGCGGCTTGCCATCGGCGATGCGGATCTGTTCGCGGACCAGGTCAACCCCGGTGATCGCTTCGGTGACGGGATGTTCCACCTGCAGGCGGGTGTTCATCTCGATGAAGTAGAACTCACCGTTCTCCCAGAGGAACTCGATCGTACCTGCGCCGCGATAGCCCATGTCAGCCATGGCCTTGGCGACGATGCCGCCCATGCGGTTGCGCTCTTCGGTGGAGATGACCGGCGAGGGCGCTTCTTCCAGAACCTTCTGGTGGCGGCGCTGCAGCGAGCAGTCGCGTTCGCCCAGATGGATCGCGTTGCCGTTGCCATCACCGAAGATCTGGAACTCGATGTGGCGCGGGTTGCCGAGATACTTCTCGATATAGACCGTGGCATCGCCGAACGCGGCCTTGGCTTCGCTGCCGGCCTGCTGGATCAGCGTTTCGAGCTGTTCCGGGCTGTTGCAGACCTTCATGCCGCGACCGCCGCCGCCTGAAGCGGCCTTGATGATCACGGGGTAACCGGCCGCTTCGGCAATCGCCTTGGCTTCGGCCAGGTCCGACACGGCGCCATCCGATCCGGGAACCAGCGGCAAGCCGAGTGCGCCAGCGGTACGCTTGGCCTCGATCTTGTCGCCCATCGTGCGGATGTGTTCGGGCTTGGGGCCGATCCAGGTGATGCCGTGGGCTTCAACGATTTCGGCGAACTTGGCGTTTTCCGAAAGGAAGCCATAGCCCGGGTGGATCGCGTCGGCATGGGTGATCTCGGCCGCAGAGATGATCGCCGCAACGTTGAGGTAGCTATCCTTGGCCGCCGGCGGGCCGATGCAGACGGCGTGGTCGGCCAAGCGCACATGCATGGCATCGGCATCGGCGGTGGAGTGCACCGCCACCGTCTCAATGCCCATTTCATGCGCGGCGCGGTGGATGCGCAGCGCGATCTCGCCGCGGTTGGCGATCAGAATTCGCGAAATGCCCATGCCTGGTTTGCCTTACGCGATCACGACCAGCGGCTGGTCAAATTCGACCGGCTGCGCATTGTCGACAAGGACCGCGGAAATCGTACCGCCGCGCGGGGCAACGATCGGGTTCATAACCTTCATCGCCTCGATGATCAGCAAGGTGTCACCTTCCTTAACCGCCTGGCCGACGCTGACGAAGTTGGCCGCGCCCGGTTCAGGGGCCATGTAGACTGTGCCAACCATTGGTGATTTGACCGCGTTGGGATCAGCTGCCGGTGCAACCGGGGCTGGGGCTGCAGCGGCTGCAGTTGCCGCAGGGGCAGCCATCGGGGCAGGTGCATGATGGATTACCGGGGCGACGCCGCCGCCGCGCGAGACCTTGATCTTGCGATCACCATCTTCGACTTCGATCTCAGTGAGACCGGTTTCCTGTAGCATATCGGCCAGCTCGCGAACGAGCGCGGTGTCGATATTCATTCCGGTGGGGCGGTTGCCTGCCTTGCTGTCGGCCATGCGATCCTCAACTGATTGCTGTATTCGCCGCCTATGCGCGGGCTGGCGGGCCTAGGCAAGTCCCCAGGTGTCCTTGAATGTCAGCAACCCACAGGACTTAGGCAGCAGGCTCTGCCGCGGTAGTGGGTTCATCAGCAGCGGGATCCTGGCCTTCAGGCTCTTCGTCGTCTGCAGGTTCCGATGCGTGGGGTGGTCGCCGTTTGGCCGATGCTTCTGCACGGTCAGCTGCGGTCTCCGCCCGCTGTGCAGCAGCTTCGGCCCGGGCCAGTTTTTCAGCCATCGCCGTATCGCGCCCCGAACATCCGGCCAGCGCCAGCGCCAGCGCAACTGCTCCGAGTACGAACGGTGTTCCGTTGGAAGGTGATAAAGATGACACGCGGTGTGCTCCTGCTGACCTGACGAACGGCAACCCGTCCCGTCAGGCCAGCAGTCATAGCTTAGAAAACTTACCTGAAACTAACCATCCGGCGTGCTGCTATTTATCGGTCCCGGCCACTTTGCCCCATTGCCGGGCCGCGGTGTAACCGAGGTAGCCCGTGCCAAACAGCGCATAGAGCGCTTCAGGCAGGGCTGAGAGGTACGCCGTCATCCCGGCGGCAATGGCCTGGGCGATCTCTGGCCGGAAGGCGGCGACCAGTCCCATCGGCAGGGACCAGAGCAACAGCAGGTACATCACATAAAGAAAGCTCGGCCGGGCGCGACTGGTCCATGGATCGCGCGATGTCGCCTCGGCCACGATGGCAGAGAGGCGGGCATCGATTTCAGCCAGAGCCTGCGATCCCTGCAGTTGCAGCAGTTCCAGTTTGGCTTTGTCGCGCGCGCCCTTGTCAGGGATGACCTTGTCGATGATCGCGGCAACCGGGCCGATCAAGGCTTCGAAAATGGGCATGGTAAGGCTCCTTTGCGATGCAAGAAGCCAAACCAGATAACCGAGATTATCGAAGTAGGAAAATGGTCGGGACGAGAGGATTCGAACCTCCGACCCCCACACCCCCAGTGTGATGCGCTACCAGGCTGCGCTACGTCCCGACCGGTTCCTGCCCGCATGCGGGCTGGGGAGCCGCGCCTATAGGCAGGGTGTGGCATCATGGCAAGCGTGCTGCGACAATCGGCGCCGCTGGCGCTGCAAGCTCTTGAACCAGCCCGGACAAGCGCCATCTGCGGCTGGTTCGGCGGGCGGCTCCGTTGCTATGGCAACAGGTTGCTGCTAGTCGCGCGCAAATGCGCCACCGACGCGGGCTTTGGGCGGTCATGATGACACCCGGCGCGCATCGGTGGTGCGGGGCAAACCCTGTCACGAAAGTTTTCACGCGATGCATACTGCGCTCCTTCCCTTCCTTTCCGCCGCTGGCGGTGCTGCTGCTGAACCGCCGGTCTGGATTCAGTTCCTGCCGCTGGTCGCCATGGTCGTTATCTTCTGGTTCCTGATCCTGCGCCCACAGATGCGCCGTCAGAAGGAACAGCAGACCAAGCTGGCCGGGATCAAGAAGGGCGATCAGGTGCTGACCGGCGGTGGCCTGGTCGGCAAGGTCGTCAAAGTCGATGATGACTATGCCGAAATCGAACTGGGCCAGAACATCAAGGTGAAGGCGCTCAAGTCAACCATTGCGGACGTCATTCCGCCGGTTGGCAAAGCCGCGAACGACTGATCCGGTCTACATTTCCAAGGCAGGTCTCTAGATGCTTGATTTTCCTCGCTGGAAGCAGTTGTGGCTGTGGTCCATCACTCTATTGGCCTGCCTGGCGGCACTGCCATCGCTCCTTTCGGTCGGTGGGGTAAGCCTGCCTGCCGGCCTGCCCAGTCCCAAGATCAACCTGGGGCTCGATCTGGCTGGCGGTAGCCACATCCTGCTGGAGGCTAATCCTGAACAGGTGAAGCGCCAGCGGCTGGAGACCATGGAAGAAGATGTCCGCGCGCGGATGCGCCAGGCTGATCCGGCAATCCGGATCGGTGACATCTCGACCAAGGACGGCACGGTCAGCTTCATCGTAGCCGATCCAGGCCAGGTTGATGCGGCGCGTGAGCAGCTCCAGACCTTGACCAGCGGCGCGCAGTTGACCGGCCAGCGTGATTGGGACCTGCAGGTCCTCGATGGCAACCGGATCGTCCTGCGCCCGACGCAAGCCGGGATTGACCTTGCGATCAGCCAGGCGATGGACACGGCGACCGAAGTGGTCCGCAAGCGCATTGACGCGCTTGGCACCCGCGAACCGACGATCATCCGCCAGGGCGCCCAGCGCATTGTGGTACAGGTGCCAGGCCTGAAGGACCCGGCGGCACTGAAGAACCTGCTGGGGCAGACTGCCAAGCTTGAATTCAAGCTGGTCGATTCACTGGCTTTGCCAAGCGATGTTGCCCAGGGCATCGCCCCTCCAGGCTCTGAAATCGCTCCGCTGGAAGCCGCGCCGGGTTCGACGCAGCCGGCCGGGGCAATTGCAGTAAAGCGGCTGGGCGGGATCAAGGGTGATCGCCTGACCAACGCGCAGCAAAGCTTCGATCAGCAGACCAACGAGCCGGTCGTTACAATCACCTTTGACCAGCAGGGCGGGGCCAAGTTCGCCAAGCTGACGACGGATAATGTCGGCAAACCGTTTGCGATTATTCTGGACGGCAAGGTGCTGTCTTCCCCGGTTATCAACGAACCGATCATTGGCGGCACGGCGCGTATTTCCGGCAGCTTCACGATCGAGAGCGCTAACCAGCTCGCCATCGCGCTGCGTTCAGGCGCGCTGCCGGTGGACCTTAAGGTGGTCGAAGAGCGCTCAGTCGGACCTGACCTTGGTGCGGACTCGATCGAGAAGGGCATGATCGCCTTTGGTGTCGGCACCGTGGCGCTGATGCTGTTCATGCTGATCACTTATGGCCGGTTCGGTTTCTACACCAATGCGGCGCTGATCCTGAACACGCTGATGATCCTGGGGATCATGGCGATCATGAACACCACGCTGACCCTGCCAGGCATCGCCGGCTTCGTGCTGACGATCGGTGCGGCGGTTGATGCCAACGTGCTGATTAACGAACGCATCCGGGAAGAACGCACCCGTGGCCGCCGCGTCGTCAATGCGGTGGAAATGGGCTATACCGAAGCCAGCCGCGCGATCTTTGATGCCAACATCACCAACGTGATCGCGGCGACGCTGATGTTCGTGTTCGGCTCTGGCCCGGTGCGCGGCTTTGCCGTCGT
>CAZNFV010000157.1:0-5193 GCA_964572445.1 uncultured Novosphingobium sp.
TGTCGAGCACCGGAATGCCTTCGGTGATGCACACGATCAGTTCCATCTCGGCGTCGATCGCCTCAAGGATCGCGTCAGCTGCGCCCGGAGGCGGAACATAGATGCACGAAGCGGTCGCGCCGGTTGCGGCCTTGGCTTCATGGACCGTGTCGTACTGCGGCAGGCCTACGTGGACCAGGCCGCCCTTGCCGGGGGTAACGCCCGCAACCATCTGCGTGCCATAGGCCAGCGCCTGTTCGGTGTGGAACGTACCGGTGGCACCGGTCATCCCCTGGGTGATGACCTTCGTGTTCTTATTGATAAGGATCGACATTATTCAGCTCTCCCGGGGAGTAATTTTTAGGCCAGCGAACCGTCGATCGCCTTGCAGGCGACCAGCAGTTCCTTGACCGCATCGACCGAGACCTGCAGGCCGGCCTTGTCGGCATCGTCGAGTTCGATCTCGACCACCTTCTCAACGCCGCCCGCTCCGATCATCACCGGCACACCGACATAGAGGCCATCGAGGCCGTACTGGCCGTTAACGTAAGCCGCGCAGGGCAGGATGCGCTTCTGGTCATTGAGGTAAGCTTCGGCCATCGCGATGCCCGATGCCGCTGGGGCGTAAAACGCCGAGCCGGTGCCGAGCAGGGCAACGATCTCGCCGCCGCCGCCGCGCGTGCGCTTGACGATGGCGTCGATCTTTTCCTGGCTCGACAGGCCCATCTTCACCAGGTCAGGCACCGGAATGCCGTTGACGGTGGAATAGCGCACCACAGGGACCATGGTATCGCCATGGCCGCCGAGGACGAAGGTGTTCACGTCGCGGACCGAAACCTGGAACTCATCAGCGATGAAGTGGCTGAAGCGGGCCGAATCGAGCACGCCAGCCATGCCGACGACCATATGGTGCGGCAGGCCCGAAAATTCGCGCAGCGCCCAGACCATCGCATCAAGCGGGTTGGTGATGCAGATCACAAAGGCGTTCGGGGCATTGTTCTTGATGCCTTCGCCAACGGCCTTCATCACCTTGAGATTGATGCCGAGCAGGTCATCGCGGCTCATCCCCGGCTTGCGGGCGACACCGGCGGTGACGATGATGACGTCTGCACCGGCAATGTCGGCATAGTCGTTAGAGCCGGTGATCTTGGCGTCAAAGCCTTCAACCGGGCCGCACTGCGACAGGTCAAGCGCCTTGCCCTGCGGCACGCCGTCCATGATGTCGAACAGGACGATATCGCCCAATTCCTTCTGCGCGGCGAGGTGAGCAAGCGTGCCACCGATATTGCCGGCACCGATGAGGGCGATCTTCTTACGAGCCATAGTGAGACCTGTCCTTGTCCGTATTCGCGGGATCAGCGTCTGCATTCGGTACGACCCCTGCCATCCCGCAAGGCGCAAAGGGGGCCGACCGGCGGGTAGAGGTGCCCTAAGCCGGTGAAATGGTGATTGCAAGGCTGGAAAAAGTGCTGACGGGAATTATCTTTGCGAATGCTTCGCAGTTGCATTTGCCTAGGGAAATGTCCGCGCCGTAGCGGCAGGAAGAATTAGGACCGCTACCCCGTCGCGCGTTGCGGTGCGAACTTCTCACGCTCCTGCGCGATCAGCAAGGCGGCCATGTAATCCGGCACCGCCCGGCTGAAGTAATAGCCCTGACCCAGGGTGCATCCGGCCGCGCGGACCGCTTCGACCTGTTCGACCGTTTCGAGGCCTTCTGCCACGATCGCCATGTTTAGCGTTGTCGCCATGCCCGATACGGCGCGAATGATCGCATCGCTTTTCTTGCCAGCATTTGGCCCGGAGACAAAGCTGCGGTCGACCTTGATCTTCCCGAACGGATATTGGTTGAGATAGCCGAGCGAGGAATAGCCGGTCCCGAAATCGTCCAGTGCAAAGCGGATTCCGGCGGCGGAAAGCTCGGCGATGAAGTCCTCGGTCTGCTGAGAGTGATCGAGCAGCACCGTTTCGGTGATTTCCAGTTCAAGCCGGCTGGGGTGCAGCTTGGCTTCGCGCAGGGCGTTGAGAATTCCCAGCGCTGCGCCGGGGGCCTTGATCTGTAACGGTGAGAGATTGACCGCGACAGTTATGTCTTCCGGCCAGGTCGCTGCCGTTTTTGCCGCTTGGGCAGTGATCCAGTTACCCAGCGTGATGATCGCGCCGGTTTCCTCTGCGACCGGAATGAACTCGTCGGGGCGCAGCTCGCCCTTTTCAGGATGGAACCAGCGCACCAGCGCCTCGAAGGTCTTGATCCGGCCGGTGGCCAGATCGACGATCGGCTGGAAATAGATCGACAGTTCATCGCGCTGGACGGCGACGCGGAGTTCGGCTTCGATCTCGCGTCGGCGGACGAGGTCGCGGCTCATCGAACTGTCATAGAAGCTGGCCTGATTCCGGCCGTTGACCTTGGCGTGATAGAGCGCAAGATCAGCACCCAGCATCACGCTTTCCAGATCGTCGCCATCATCCGGCATCAGCGCCACGCCCATCGAGCAGGAGATGTCCAGCCGGTCGTTCTCCAGCCGCATTGGCCGGGTGATCTCGGCCAGCACGGCCAGCGCGATCGTCTCTACCTCGCGGCGGTCCTTGGCGTCGCAGGCCATGATGAACTCGTCCCCGCCGAAGCGGCCGATCACGGCATCGGGCTTGGCCTGGCTGCGCAGGCGCTGCGCCACTTCGGTCAGTACCCGGTCCCCGATCTGGTGGCCAAGCACGTCGTTGACCTCTTTGAACCGATCGAGATCGCACCAGAACAGCGCCAGCTTTGGCGCAGTACGCGGGCGCGACAGGTGCTCAATCAGGTTGTGGTTCAGGCCAGCCCGGTTGTTCAACCCGGTGACCACGTCCGTCCTGGCGAGATGCTGCATCTTTTCGGCCAGCCGCGCGCTGGTTTCGGCTGCCGAAATGGAATCGCGCAGCGTGCGGAAGATCTGGAGCGAGATTGAAACCATCCCGGCAAAGCAGATGATGATCGCAGCAGCGAGGGTTCGCGCCGCCGCATCGCCAGTATGCCACAAGGCAAAGCAGATCGGGCTGAAGGTTAGCAGCATCCCGGCGATTGAAATGAGGGGCCGTCCGGCATTGCGGGTGGCCATCCCGGCGCCATAGCCGATCGCATAGCAAGCCATCAGCATCTGGGCGATCATCGGGATTTGGGCCCAGATGGTCAGCGCGGTGAAGATCCCGACGAAGGCGGTGTAGGAAAAGGCACCCAGTTCGTAGAGCAGCTCAAGCCGTTTGGTGTCGCGCAGTTTCAGCCGGGGTAGCATTATCGCCAGGAGCACGCGGCTTATCCCGATGAACGACAGCACCAAGGCAACGTTCCAGATCAGCGCGTTTCCAGAGTAAGCTGCGGCAACCAGAGCGGCGATGATGCCATTCGCGGCACCAGCGGTCAGTGAACCGGGATTGGCGTACAGGTTATCGACCAGCGTCCGCCGGACTCGATCGTCCAGCGCGTTGGTTCGGAACAGTACCCGCAGCAAGGTTCGCCAGCGTCTGATCTTACGCTCCCTTCGTAACCTGTGCGCTTTAACGCACAGAGATCACCGAATGGTTAATCGCAGAGTTACCGTAAGTCTGGCGTCAGCCGTTCTGGGCATCGACTTTTGTCGAGAGCACGCTCGCCATGCGCCGGTCGAGCGTACGGCAGATCCCCAGCCAGTGGATGTAAGACCGGCGATCTCCCCGGAAAAAGGCCTGTTCAGCGTGCTTCCGCGCAACCGTTGCTGCGCTCAGCCCATGCTCGGCGAAGTGTTTCAGCGCCGCGCGCAGTTCCACGCTGTGGCCCATGGATTCGGCTGGCACGCCATTATCGTTGGCGGCGCGACCGACGATCCGGTTGCGCCGGGCTGGGTTGACCATTGTGGCGAGTGGGGAGCAGGCGGCAGCAAAGTGAATTGTCATGGCAAACCCTGGCTTAGCGCGACCCGCATTCGTCCTAGGGCCAGACCCGCTAAGGGTTCGTGCGGATTTATGGTTGCCAGGATTTAACCATTGATAATCGGTCCCAGGATGCTTCTGGCCGGTTACGTGCCCGGCTGCCCGATCCAGCGCCCGGAATTGCTGTATTCTGGCTGCACCGCGTTGCCCTGCGGCAAGCCGTCTCCGCGATAGAGCGCCTCGCCCCCGCGGCTTTGGACTTCGGCGGCATAGCTGGGGGCAGCGTGGGACCGGGCCTGCGGCAATCCGCCGCTGCCGGAGACGGGCAGGTTGGTCTTGAGCGCGGCTTCATACGCCTTCTGCAAGGCCAGCGGATCGAGCGCGGTATCCCCCTGTCGATCGGCCGCGGCATTGCGGGCATGGGGCGCCGCGACCGGCTCCCCACCGCGATAGGCAAAGCGGAAGGCGCCCGCCTCACCGGCCGCACCGCCAAAGCGATAGAAGCGGTGCGCGCCAACGGTGATGATGTGGCGCAGGCTGGGGGCCCAATAGGGTGAGATCGCTATGGTGTGATAATGGGTGGCCAGACCAACGCTGCGCTCAACATAGCCCGACAGTGCCGCACGGGCGACATTCTCTGCCCGCAACCAGAACATCCGATTGGGGCCGCGGGTCAATGAACCATCACAGGTGAAGCTGAACTGGCAGCCGGTCGACCGTTCTGAACCCTGGTAAACCACACCGCAGACCGTGTTCGGATAGCTGGGGTGGGCAACCCGGTTAAGCACCACTTGCGCGACGGCGCGCTGGCCCTGGTCGCTTTCACTGCGCGCCTCGTAATAGACGGCGGCGGTCAGGCATTCGACCGCGCGGCTGCGATCGACCCCGGAGTTGTCGATCCGCATCGCCCGGGCAATCGGGCCCGCCTGCCCATCGACAAACAGCTGGCCGCCCTCGGCATCGCTCTGGGTCTCGACCAACGGCGGCAAGGTGTCTTCCGGGGCCAGGTAATAGAAGGCCGAGCCAGGGAAGCTCTCTCCCGGGCGCTCAAACGGCAGGGGCTCCACCGTGACCTTGGCCGCGCCGGCATTGCCGATGCCGAACGCCTGCCAATCGCCGGGAGCGGCCAGGGCCGGCACGGCAATGGCGGCCATCAGGACCAGCGCCCGCCGGCCCCGGTGCCGCCGCCGCAGCCGCAGGCCCAGCGTCGGCACGCGCCGGCGCTTGAACCCCGCGTTGAAATCGCGGGGGCGGAGCTCCAGGTTGGGGGTCAGGCTGGCGGACATTCGGTTCCTGCTGATTACGCGCGAAGCCGCGTAAGGCCGGGACGGGGTG
>CAZNFV010000158.1:0-5162 GCA_964572445.1 uncultured Novosphingobium sp.
GCAAGGCGACCAGCACCAATCCGATCGCCAGCATCTTCGCCTGGACCCGGGGCCTGATCTATCGCGGCAAGTTCGACAACACGCCTGACGTGGTGAAGTTTGCCGAAACGATTGAGCGGATCTGCATCGAAACCGTCGAAAGCGGCAAGATGACCAAGGACCTTGCGATCCTGATCGGTCCGGAACAGCCCTGGCTGACCACCGAAGGCTTCTTCCAGGCAATCGTCGACAACCTCGACGTGGAGATGAAGGCCTGGGCCTGACCCAACCGATTTTCTGACATAATGACGGCGGTCCCGAAGGGGCCGCCGTTTTCTTTGGCCAACGCATCTTGGATTATTCGCAGAAATTTGTTTAACTACAAAAAGTTGTAATTTCCAGGAGCTCGTGATGCACAAAAACCTGTCGCGATTTTGCGCGGTACTTACAGCGCTTTTTGCAGGCCCATTGTTTGCACCGCAGTTGCTGGCCTTCCCCTATCAAGCGCAGGTCGGCGCAGACCGTGTCTGGTCTGTGACTCCAATTGCTCGGCCGCAACTCGATAAAATATTGCTCGATGCCGCCGCTCGAACTGCGACCAGTCCGCTCGTGCGCGGTGCAGAGCATCGCGATATTTTCATTACCGACGGAGGTTGGCGCTGGCTGTGGTTGGCAAACATCGCAAACGGGGCATTCGCACTATCCCGAGCGATTACAGACAATATTATCATTAATGACACCGACATCGCCAGCGGCACAGTCAACAACGGAAGCGGCATCGGCAGCAAGCGATCACTGGCCGGGATTGTCGCACATGAGAAATGCCATGGCATGGTGCGCCGACAGTTTGGCCTGCTCGTCGACTTCACGAAACCGCAATGGCTACGTGAAGGCTATTGTGATTTCGTCGCTGGGGAAGGCAGCCTGACGCCGGCGGACGTAGCCTTTCTACAGGCGAAGGGACAGGCTCATCCGGCACTGCCTTATTACTTTGGTCGCCAGCGCGTAGCCGCTGCCCTCGCAGCAAATCACGGCGACATCGAAAAACTTTTCGCCGAAACACGTTAAGATGCCCCTGACATTAGAGGCAGACTGCCTGACGTATGACACGCCCCCTCTCCTGACCGTTTCTTAGCAAGGTCAGGGGGCTTTCTTTTGCGCACCACCTGCCGCTAAGGTCCGCACATGGCCGGACCCAGTGAAATTACCTCTCCCGCAGTTGCCGATGCCCTGATTATTCTGGGTGCGGCGGGCGCGATCATTCCGGTTTTTGCCCGGTTCCGGATCACCCCGATCATTGGCTTTATCCTGGTCGGCCTGCTGATCGGCCCGTTCGGCCTGGGCCGGCTGGTGTCGATCGCGCCGTGGTTGCAGCACATCACCATCGAAGATCCCGCGACGCTGGCTCCGGTGGCGGAGATGGGGATCATCCTGCTGCTGTTCTCGATCGGGCTGGAGCTGTCGTTCGGGCGCCTCTGGTCCATGCGCCGTCATGTTTTCGGGCTGGGCGCGCTGGAACTGGTGATCAGTGCGCTGCTGGTTGGCGCAACCTTGATGGTGCTGGGCAATTCGCTGCCCACTGCCCTGGCGCTGGGGCTGGCGCTGGCGCTGTCCTCCACCGCGCTGGTCCTGCGCATCACCGATCCGCGCACCCCGGTCGGCCGCGCGGCGCTGGCGATGTTGCTGTTTGAGGATATTGCCCTGATCCCGATTATCTTCCTGCTGGGGGCGATGGGCCGCGGCGGTGAGGCCCAGGGCGGGGCCGAGATGCTCGACACGCTGTGGCAGGGCGCGCTGGTGATCATTGCCCTGCTGGCGATCGGGCGGGTCACCCTGCCCCATCTGTTTGCCCAGGCGGCGCGCACCAAGAGCCCGGAGCTGTTTCTGGCCGCCAGCCTGCTGGTGGTAATCGGCGCGGCCTTAGCGACAGCCGCAGTCGGCCTGTCCCCAATTTTCGGCGCGCTGATCGCCGGTCTCCTGATTGCCGAGACCGAGTACCACACCGAAGTCGCGCGTATCACTGAACCGTTCAAGGGGCTGGCGCTGGGGGTGTTCCTGATCACCGTCGGCATGAGCCTGGACCTGGCCATGGTGATCGACCAGTGGAGCGCCATCCTGATCGGGGTTGTGGCGGTTCTCGTGATCAAAGCGCTGGTCACCGCCGTCCTGCTGCGGACAATGGGTGCGCGATCGGGCACGGCAACCGAGACGGGCATCCTGATGGCCAGCCCATCCGAAACGACGCTAATTGTGCTCGGCACCGCCAGCGCAGTGCAGCTGATCAATGCCGAGGCGGCGCAGTTCTGGCAGACGGTGACCGCCATTGGCCTGACCATCACCCCGGCCCTCGCCTGGCTGGGCAAGCGGCTGGGGCGGCGGGTCGAGGGCCAGCGCCCGATGGTCGAACTGCCGGAAGATGACGCCCCGCGCGCCATTGTCGTGGGCATGGGCCGGGTCGGAAGGATGGTGGCCGATATGCTCAAGGTCCACGATAAGCCCTTCGTAGGGATCGACGGTGATGCCGATACGGTAACGCGCGCGCAGATTGACGGCTATCCGGTGGTGTTTGGCGATGCCGCCTGGGAGAGCACCTTGCACCGGCTGGGCGTGGAGCGGGCCAGCGCGATCATCCTGACCATGGATGAGCCGGTCTCGGTCCAGCGGCTGGTGCGCAAATTGCGCGGTGCCCACCCCGACATGCCGATCATCGCCCGCGCCCGCGATGCCACCCACGCCGCGTTGCTCTATCGCGCCGGGGCCACCCATGCCGTGCCAGAGACGCTGGAAAGCTCGCTCCAGCTATCCGAAGCCGTGCTGGTCGATCTGGGCGTGCCGATGGGGCCAGTGATCGCATCGATCCACGAAAAGCGCGACGAGTACCGCGCGCAGATCATGGAAGAGGGCGAACTGGACGAGAAGCCGCGCCTGAAGAGCGCCAGTCTGCGGGAACGGCCCTCGGCCTGAATGGTTCTCTCACGGTAAGGAGAGTGACCATGGCGGACCGTGACCCGATGAGCGCCGAAGAAAGCCACGACCTGTCGCACCAGAAGGGCGAGAAGTTCGGCAAGATCAAGAAACCGCAGCAGACCGACGCAACCATGCCCGAAAAGGACCTGGCGCGCGGCAGCGAACCGGAGACGCGCGGCACCAGCAGTCGGCGCCAATAACAACTAGAGTCGCCTCCCCTTCAGGGGGAGAGGGGACAGATCAAGCGGCCAGCACGGCCTTGGCCGCAGTGATCGCCGCTGCGGCCTTGTCGCCATCCGGCCCGCCGCCCTGGGCCATGTCAGCGCGGCCACCGCCGCCCTTACCGCCCAGCGCCTCAACCCCCGCGCGAACCAGATCGACCGCGCTAACCTTGCTGGTCAGATCATCGGTAACGGCAGCCGCAATGCTGGCCTTGCCTTCGTTAACGGCAATGATCACCGCCACGCCAGAGCCCAACTGGGCCTTCGCCTGATCGAGCAGGCCGCGCAGTTCTTTCGGATCGAGCCCATCGAGGACCTGGCCGGAGAACTTGATCCCGCCAACTTCTTCTTCAGCGCTTTCAGCCTTGGCTCCGCCGCCGCCCAGCGCCAGCGCCTTTTTGGCTTCGGCCAGTTCGCGCTCCAGTTTGCGGCGCTCGTCCAGCAGCGCAGCCACGCGGGCTTCGACATCGTCCGGCGTGGTGCGCAAGACCGATGCCGCGCCCTTCAGCGCGTCTTCACGGGCCGCGAGGTAGCGGAAGGCACCTTCGCCGGTCATCGCCTCAAGCCGGCGCACGCCAGAGCTGACCGCGCTTTCACTGACAATCCGGAACAGGCCGATATCGCCGGTGGCGCGCACGTGGGTGCCGCCGCACAGTTCAACCGAATAGGTCTTGTCAGTGGTCCGGCCCATTGAGAGTACGCGGACTTCGTCACCGTATTTTTCACCGAACAGCGCCATGGCCCCGGCCTCGATCGCTTCGTCCGGGCTCATCAGGCGGGTCACCACCGGTTCGTTGGCCCGGATTTCAGCGTTCACCTCAGCCTCGATCGCGGCAATGTCCTCAGCCGAAAGCGCTGTGGGGTGTGAGAAGTCGAAGCGCAGGCGGTCTGCCGCAACCAGCGAGCCCTTCTGCGTGACATGGGCGCCCAACCGGTTGCGCAGCGCAGCGTGGGCGAGGTGCGTGGCTGAGTGGTTGGCACGGATCGCGTCGCGGCGTTCAACATCGATGTCGAGCTTGACCACGTCACCGACCTTGACCGTGCCGGCCTGGACGGTGCCATTGTGGGCATGGAGCCGGCCGAGCGGCTTGGCGGTATCGGCCACGGCAATCGCCAGGCCATCGGCCCCGGCAATCGTGCCGCTATCGCCGCTCTGCCCGCCGCTTTCGCCATAGAACGGCGTCTGGTTGACAATCACGGTGACCGCATCGCCGGCCGTGGCGCTGGCGACTTCCTGGCCATCTTTGACCAGCGCGACGACCTGCGCCTCACCCGTGGTGGCGGTATAGCCGGTGAACTCGGTCGCGCCGACGCGTTCGGCAATGTCGAACCACACTTCGGCATCGGCGGCCTGGCCGCTGCCCTTCCAGGCGGCGCGGGCGGCGGCTTTCTGTTGGGCCATCGCGGCATCAAAGCCGGCGCGGTCCACTCCGATTCCGCGGGCGCGCAGGGCGTCCTCGGTCAGGTCATAAGGGAAGCCGAAGGTGTCATAGAGCTTGAAGGCGGTTTCGCCGGGCAGTTCCCCACCCTCGCCCATAGTGCCGGTCGCTTCGTCGAGCAGCTTCAGCCCGTTGGCGAGCGTGCGGCGGAACTGCACTTCTTCGCGCTGCAAGGTTTCTTCGATCAGTGGCTGGGCCCGGCCCAATTCAGGATAGGCTGCGCCCATTTCCTGCACCAAAGCTGGCACCAGGCGGTGCATCAAAGGCTCCTTCGCGCCCAGCAGGTGGGCGTGGCGCATGGCGCGGCGCATGATCCGGCGCAGCACATAGCCGCGGCCTTCATTGCTGGGCAGCACGCCATCGGCCAGCAGGAAGCTGGTTGAGCGCAAGTGATCGGCGATCACGCGGTGGCTGGCCTGTTGGTCCCCAGCGGCTTTCACCCCGGTCAGGCTTTCAGAAGCCGCAATCAGCGCCTTGAAGGTATCGGTATCATAGTTGTCGGTCACGCCCTGCAGCACTGCCGCAACGCGCTCCAGCCCCATGCCCGTATCGATGC
>CAZNFV010000159.1:0-5154 GCA_964572445.1 uncultured Novosphingobium sp.
GCCTGACCACCGGCAATTACCGCCGCGTGGCCGAAATCCATTTCGAAGCGCAATATGTGCCAAGCTATCACTCGGTCGATGAATTCGCGACTGCGCTGCGTGCCGTCGGCGAACCAATGCGCGGCAAGCCGGTAAGCGAGCTGTCGGTCGGGCAGATGCTCGACGGATTGTTCGCGATCACCCGCGATTTCGATATGCAGACCCAGCCGCACCTGCTGCTGCTGCAGAAGACTATGGTGATGGTCGAAGGGCTGGCCACCGCGCTGCACCCCGGGATCAACATGTGGGATGTCTCTGGCCCGTTCGTGACGAACTGGATCCGCGATGAGCTGGGCCCCGAAGCGGCTTTGGCCGATCGCCTGCGGGAGGATACTGAAACCATGTTGCGCCTGCCCAGCCTGATCAGGCGGCTGGAAGAGCGTTTCCCGCCCAAGGGCGGTGCACCCGAACAGCCGCCGCTGCCGGACGTAGAGCTGGTCTGGGAGCGACGTCGGACCAGTCCGGAGCGGAACTGGGGCGGCTATCTGCTGGCGCTGCTGGCGGGCGGCGGCGCGGTCTGGGCGGCAAGCCTGCAGGGCTGGCTCTGACCCCATGGACCTTGACGCCCTGATCCTGCACTTCTTTGGCACCGAAGACCCGGCCGAGCTGACTGAAACAGACTATGACCGTGCGCTGGAAAAGCTGAAGATCGGCTTCGGGGTGGAGCGTGAGCCGGGCCGCAAATTTGCGCTGTGGACGCTGATGGATGCGCTGGGCGTAGCTCCGCTTCCGGCAGAGGCCTTTGCCAAGGAGCCGCTGCTGAAGGCGGCGGCCGAGGATTACCTCAAGGCTGCCTACCGGATGGAGCGGTTCGGCGATCAGGATAGCTGATGGCATAAGAAAAGGCGGCAAGGTTTCCCCTGCCGCCCTCACTTAAGTCAGCCTTCTGAAGAGCCCGAAGGCTCCCGGGCCTCCTCTCCAACTGGTTAGAACTTCGTCCCGGCGCGCAGCCCGATCGTGCGCGGCGTGATCGGCACGATGTATGGGCGCTGATAGCAGTTACCGCACTGGACGAAGCGCGAGGACTGGCCCCGTTCATCGAGCAGGTTGGCAGCATAGAGTTCAAGATTGAAGCTGTTCCACTCTACGCCGAGCGCCAGGTTCACCGTGGTGAATGCTGGCAGTTCGCCAAGCTGCGCGGCCTGGGTCGCGCGGACATCGCCGCTGGCCGAGCCCTGGTATGCCACGTTAATCTGGCCGTAGGGCTTCTTGTCACCCATGTCGGCAGTGTAACGCATGGTCCCCGAAGCCTTGAACTTCGGCGTGATTGGCAAGCGCGTGCCCGAAGGTGACTGGATCGAGTTACCTGCATCCGTGCAGGTAAAGGTCGGATCGGCCGCAGCGCACAGGTTCTTGGTGGTCTTGGCATCAGTATAGGCCGCGGCCATCTGCAGGAACAGCCCGCCACCATTGTAGCTGATATCGGCATCGACGCCGCGGATGCGGGCATCGGGGCCATTCTTGATCTCGGTGAAGCTGTTCGCGCCGAGGTACGAGTACTGGAAGTCGTTCCAGTTCTGCTGATAGATCGCGCCGTTGAAGCGCAGGCCGCGAGCCAGCGTCGATTTCCAGCCCATTTCATAGTTGACCAGGAAATCGGCATCATAGGGGCCGACGTCAGCCCGGCGGTTGACCCCGCCGGGGCGGAAGCCCTTGGACGCGGTGGCATAGACCATCAGGTCGCTGGTGGCCTTCCACGACAGGTTGGCGCGCCAGGTAAAGCCATTGTCCTTGACGCGGACCGGATCGACGCCCGTTCCGTTCCACACGCCCAGGTTGGTGCAGGGCGTATCATCGACCACGCCAGGTGCCAGCTTCACGCCGGGCGTACCCGCCACCGGGCGCAGACGCGCGCCAGTAGTGGTGAAGCAACCAGCCACGCCGGTGCGCGAGCTGCCAGCGCCGTTATAAGGGCTGTCAGAGAAGTTGCCGCCCGGGTTGCGGCCAAAGCCGAAGAACCCGATCAGTGTGTTGTCGAACTTGTAAGCGCGGGCGCCCGCCGTAAAGGTGACATTCTCCAGCAGATCATAGCTCAGCTCGCCAAAGGCCGCATAGTCACGGTCAACGCGTTCCTGCTTGGTCAGCCACAAGGTGCCCGGACGGCCGTTGACTGAGACCAGCGGGCCAAGATTGGCCACCTGGTAATCCTGGAAGATGTCGTTCGACTGGCGCTGGTAGAACAGGCCACCAACAAAGCGCAGCGGCTGGTCAGCCGGCGATGCAACGCGCAGTTCCTGGCTCAGCTTCTTGAAGTGGTCCGAACCGATCACCTTCTGGCGAGGGTCAATGCCCCGGCCCAGCGAATCGAGGAAATAGAAGTAGCCAGCCAGGCCGCCCGACGAAGCGTAGAGCGAGTCATAGGCTTCCGAATAGTCGGTGTAGTCGCTTGAGCTGAGCGTCTTGCGATCAAGGTAGGCGCCGGCATAGGTCACGTCCCAGTTGCCCAGCTTGCCTTCGACCGTCAGCGCAGCCTGGATCCACTTGTCGTTGCGGAACTCTGGCGCGAAGCGCTGCAGTTCCAGATCACCGACGCTGGGATCATAGGCGTAGGAGCCCTTGCTCTTCATCTGCTGGTACGTGACCGTCGGGGTCACGGTCCAGCTATCGTCCAGATCAACCTTCAGGGCCGCACGGGCACCATAGGTCTCCGTCTGGTTATAGTTTTCTGCGATGAAGGCGTTGTTGTTGACGCAGAACCCGCCCGGCTGGGGCAGGAAGCAACGGCTGCCCGCCACGTTATCGATATAGCCGGCGTCACGCTGATAGAAACCAACGACGCGCAGTGCCGCGCTGCTACCCAGCGGGGCGTTGATCATGCCGTCAAGCTTGCCGCCGATGCCGCCGCTCTTGACCGTGTTGAGCTCACCATCGATCGATCCTTCAAACCCGGCAGTGCTGGGCTTGTTGGTGATGATGCGGATCGTGCCGGCCTGAGACGAAGCGCCATAAAGCGTGCCCTGCGGGCCCGACAGGCTTTCAATCCGGGCAACGTCATAAATGTGCACATCAAGATTGCCGCCGATGGTCGTGACCGGCTGTTCATCCAGATAGACGCCAACCGAAGGCAGCGAGCCCGAGTGGTTGCCGTCCCCGCCCGAAGCGACGCCGCGCATGTAGACGACGTTGGTTCCCGGCGTGCCGCCCGACTGGAACGAAACCGAAGGAAGCTGCTGGGCATAGCCCTTGAAGTCCGAGATATTGAGCTGTTCAAGCTTGGCCGTGCCGAGCGCCTGGATCGAAATCGGCACGTTCTGGAGGTTTTCCGAACGCTTCTGCGCCGTCACCACGATTTCGTTGGCATCAACCTCTGGGGCTTCCTGCGCCAGCGCCGGGATGGCGGTGAGAGCCGTGGAAGCAAGCAAGACCGCACTCGCGGTGCGGCGAACAGAAAACATCATGGATACCCCATCCAAATTATTGCAGGGAAACGTCTGAATCCCCGTTTCGCAATGGTCAAGCAGAACAGAAATCACACCAGTTGATCGAACCGGCCGCGTGGCAGATTTACCACTCCTGCGGAACGTCGGGATAAGCCTCCAGCACCGGGCCCAATGCGGTCTTGAGCGGCGCCAGCCACGGCTCGAACGGCATATGCGCCTCGGTCCCTTCGCGGAAGATCGGGCGGCGCACTTGCTCAGAACTGGGCGTCCGTACTGCGCGCTCGGTACGGTGGAATTCCAGGCAGGCTGGCTCAAACGGCAAGCCGCAATAGCTCAGCAGCGCGCGGACTTCGGCCTCGGTGTCATCGACCATGCGTTCATAGATCACCCGGTGGATCCGCCCCGGCTGAACCCGGTCAAGATGCGCCATCAGCCGCACATAATCGCGGTAATAGCGGCCCATATCCTCAAGGCTGTAGGCAAAGGCCTGGCCCCGCGCGAAGTGCTGCTTGAAGTTGGAGAAACAGCAGCCCAGCGGATTGCGCCGGGTATCGATGATCTTCGCCCCCGGCAGGGCCAGCATGATGAACACGCTGTGCATCCAGTTGTTGGGCAGCTTATCGATGAAGAACGGCCGCTCGGTCTTGCGCTGGATGCGCGTACGCTTGAGGAACTCCTCGCCGCGCTTGGCCAGCTGTTCTGCGGTCAGGTCGGACAGACTGAGCGGATAGTTGCCCTCGCGCCGCGCCAGTGCCGGAATGTCTGGCAGTTCGGTCGTCCCTTCCACCTGGCTGTGGCTGGAAAGGATCTGTTCAACCAGTGTTGAGCCCGAACGCGGCATGCCCAGCACAAAGATCGGGTCCGGCGCAGCAAAGCCCTGCCCGGCACGCGCGGCGAAGAACGCAGGCGTCGCCAGCTCGATCAACCGGTCAACGAAGCGGGTGGTTTCGTCCGCGTCATAGTCCAGCTCAGTCCGCCGCAGGGCATTGCCGGCGGCATAGTGCGTAAAGCTCGCTTCGGCCTCGCCCTGGTCCTCCAAGGCCTTGCCCAGCGCGAAGTCGAGGTGGAAGCGGTCTTCCTTGGCCACTCCGCCCTGCTCCAGCGCCGCCGCCATCGCGGCGATATCGGCATCGGTAAATTTCACGGTCTTCAGGTTGGCCAGGCTCCACCAGGCCTCGCCCAGGGTCGGCATCAGGGCGATTGCCTGGCGATAGGCGGCAATGCCTTCTTCCAGCCGGGCGACGGTCTTCAGCATATGGCCAAAGCTCATCCACACCCGCGGCTGGTTGGGGGCCTGTTGCAGCACCCGCTCGTAGAGGCTGATCGCCTCATCAAACTCACCGATCCGGCCCAGCGCAGCAGCCTGCAGGTTGGCATGACCGGGGTTATCCGGCTCTTCCTCCACCACGCGGTTCAGCTCGGCAATCGCCTCGTCCGGGCGGTTCTGGCGGTAAAGCACCAGCGCCAGATTGGCCCGCGCCGGGGTAAAGGCCGGGGCCAGTTCAAGCGCCCGGCGCAGCAGGTTTTCGGCATCGTTATAGCGCCCGATCCGCCCGGCCAGTTCGGCAAACAGGCGGATGGCGAAGACATCAAGCGGATCTTCCTTAAGCTGCGCGCGGAGCAGCGGCTCGGCTACCGGCAGGTCATTCTCGTTCATCGCCATGGCGGCCTGGATCAGCCGGGGGTGATAACGTCCGGCGCGGTCTAGCCAGGAACTGGTGGTGAGAGAGGTCAT
>CAZNFV010000160.1:0-5142 GCA_964572445.1 uncultured Novosphingobium sp.
GCGACGATCATGCAGATCCGGCCTGAGACGCGGCCGATCGCGGTGATGATCCCGGCGCCGGGAATATCCTCACCATAAACGTCGCCCGCGGCCAGCTGTCCGATCTCCAGCAGCGGCGAGCCGGGATCGATCAGCCGTTCGACCCGTTCGCGCGGGAGCAGCTTGCCGCGGCTGGTATGGCGATCGCGGCTCTTCTCATCCCCGCCCAGCGCCGCCTGCGCCACCCGGTCGCGCAGCTCTTGCGCCAGCGCCCGGTTGTGCGCTGCGCGGGTCTGCGCCTGCGGATCGTCTGGGTTGAGTGTGGTGTCGAGGACGGGGGCGCTCATTAGGCGGCCCCGATCAGTTCGCGGCCGATCAGCATCCGGCGTATTTCGTTCGTGCCAGCGCCAATGTCGAGCAGCTTGGCATCGCGCAGATAGCGTTCAACCGGCCAGTCCTTGGTATAACCGGCCCCGCCCAGCGCCTGAACGGCCTCGCCCGCGACTTTGAACGCATTCTCGCTGGCCAGCAGGATCGCGCCTGCCGCGTCAAAGCGGGTGGTCTGCCCGGCATCGCAGCTTTTCGCCACGGCATAGGTATAGGCGCGGGCCGATTGCAGCGCGACATACATGTCCGCCACCTTCGCCTGCATCAGTTGGAAAGCCCCGATCGGTTTGCCGAACTGCTTACGCTCGCGCAGGTAGGGGATGACCGTATCGAGGCAGGCCTGCATGATGCCCAGCTGGAGGCCGGCGAGGACCACGCGCTCATAATCCAGCCCGCTCATCAACACGCCGACGCCGCCGTGCAGCGGACCCATGATCCGCTCTTCCGGCACGAAGCAATCGTTGAACACCAGCTCAGCCGTGGGGCTGCCGCGCATCCCCATCTTGTCGATCTTCTGGCCGATAGAAAAACCTTCATCCCCCTGCTCGATCAGGAAGGCGGTGATACCGCGGCTGCCCGCGTCCGGCGCGGACTTGGCATAGACCACCAGCGTATCGGCATAGGTCGCATTGGTGATCCAGAACTTGGTGCCGTTCAGCACATAGCCGCCCTGAACCGCATCGGCCTTCAGCTTCATCGAGACCACGTCCGATCCGGCCCCGGCTTCCGACATGGCGAGCGATCCGACGTGTTCGCCCGAGACCAGCTTCGGCAGGTACCTGGCCTTCTGCTCGTCGGTGCCCCAGCGGCGGATCTGGTTGACGCAGAGGTTGGAGTGCGCGCCATAGGACAGCCCGATCGAGGCTGAGGCGCGGCTGACTTCTTCCACCGCAATCACATGCTCAAGATAGCCCAGGCCCAGACCGCCCCACTCTTCCTCAACCGTGATCCCGTGCAGGCCCAGTTCGCCCATTGCGGGCCAGAGCTCAGCGTGCGGGAACCAGTCTTCAGCGTCAACCTTGGCGGCGAGTGGCGCAATCTGTTCGTCGGCAAACCGGGCCGTGACATCGCGGATCATCTCCGCGCTTTCAGTCAGGGCAAAATCGAAGTGAGGGGTAGCGCGCATGGGATCTCCTATCGCGCAATGGTATACCCAGCTGGCGATCAGGAAAACTTTGTTTTTGGCGATCCATTGCATAGCATGGATCTATAGCTGATCGAGCCGCTAACCGGCGCGGCGCAAGTTGGCGCGGCGCATAAAGCCCACCAGTGGCACGGTGATGATGGTCATCCACATCATCAGGTAAAAGTTATCGACATAGGCGATCATCGCGGCCTGGCGGTTGATCTCTGCATCCACCATCCGCAGCGCCGCCTCGCCCACATCCTGGAACCGGTCGAGCGTTGAGAAATCTACCACCTGGGTGAAGCTGGGCGTGATATGGGTGACCAGATCGGAATGGCTCACCTGCAAGTTACGGGCGAGCAAGGTGGTCACAATCGAAATCCCGACCGAAGACCCGATTGAGCGCGACAGGTTCAGCAGGCTGGCGCCGTCAGTCCGCAGAAGCGGTGCAAGCGTGGAAAAGGCGCTGGCGTTCATCGGCATGAAGACCAGCCCCATGCCAATCCCCTGGATGAAGCCAGACCAGGCGATGTGGCCGTAATCGGTCTGCAAGGACCACAGTGACATCTCCCACAGCGACAATGCGGCAATCGAGAGGCCCAGTGCGATCAGGATGCGCGGGTCAAAGCCCTTGCGGACCATGTAGCCGGACAGCTGCATCGTGATGAGTGTCCCGACCCCGCGCGGCATCATCGCCTCGCCCGTGTCGATTACGCCATAGCCAAACAGCCGCTGCAGCATCGGCGGCAGCAGTGCCATGGTGGCGAACATCACTACGCCAATGATCACGCTTAAGCCGATTGCGGAGACAAAATTCGGATCGTTGAACAGTTTGCGATTGAACAATGGATCGCGCGCAGTGGTCAGGTGGATCAAGGTCATCCAGGCGCCCGACAGGCCCAGGAAGGCATAGATCCAGGTTTCGAGCGAGGCGAACCAATCGATGTGGTTGCCGCGATCGAGCAGGAGCTGGATCGCGGTGAGAGTGATCGCCAGCAGCGCAAATCCCGTCAGGTCAAACCGCCGCGCCACGATCTCCCGCGAGGGGAGCTGCGTCGCCAGAATGGCGAGCGAGACGATCCCAAGCGGCACATTGACATAAAAGACCCAGCGCCAGTTCCAGTTTTCGGTCAGCCAGCCGCCCAGGATCGGCCCTAAAATCGGTCCGACCATGATACCCATACCCCACACGGCCATCATCTGGGCCTGGCGCGATGGCTTGTTGGTATCGACCATCGCGGTCTGGCTGAGCGGCGAAATGAAGGCCCCTGTCGCGCCTTGCAAGGCCCGGAAAATGACCATTTCGGTAATGTTCTGGGCCATGCCGCAGAGCATTGAAGAGATCACGAAGCCGGCCACCGAAACGATGAACAACCGGCGCGATCCAAACCGGTCAGCCAGCCAGCCGGTGATCGGCATGGCGATCGCAACGGCCACGATATAGCTGGTCAGAACCCAGCTGATCTCGTCCGAGGTGGCCCCCAGCGTGGCCTGCATGTGCGGAATGGCAACATTGGCAATCGTCGTGTCGAGGATTTGGAGCAGCGAGGCGAGCATGACCCCGATGGCGAGCAGTAAGGGGTTGTCGACCGGCAGGGTGGCAACGTCATCCTCGGCACTGATGAATGCGGTACCCCGGGCAGCAGCGCTGGCCATGCGGATTAGCGCTGGCGGCCGTCAGTAAAGACCTTGGCCTTTACCGAAAGGCCGGCAATCAGCGGCCGCGGGCTGGCCTGGTCCAGCACAATCCGCACCGGTACGCGCTGGGTTACCTTCACCCAATTGCCAGAGGCGTTCTGAGCGGGAAGGACTGAAAATTCGCTGCCCGTGCCCGCGCCGATGGCGGAAACCCGGCCCTTGAGCACCAGATCGGGATAGGCGTCCAGGCGAACTTCGGCCGGCTGGCCGACGCGCATTTCATCAAGGTCGGTCTCCTTGAAGTTGGCTTCGACATAAGAGGAGCCGTCGGCCACGAGGGTCAAAGCGGCCAGTCCACTGATCATGTCCTGACCAACCTGCAACCGGTCTGCCTGGCCGATAATCCCAGCTGCAGGCGCGCGCACCTCTGTCCGCCGCAGGTTGAGTTCGGCCGCGCGGCGCTGCGCCGCTGCTGCCGCTAGCTGGGGGTAAATGCCCGGCATTTGGCTGCCGGTCGCCAGCTTGGCGGCGGCCTCGGCCTGCTTGGCCTCGGCCAGCCGTAGCTGTTCTTCAGCCAGGGTCACCTGATGCTGAGCCGCTTCCAGATCCACCTTGGTGGTGAAACCTTTCAGCGCCAGTGCTTGCTGGCGGGAGAGGTTAGACCGAGCAAAGGCAATGTTCTGCCGCGCCGCCGAAATATCGGCGCCGGAAAGCGCGCTGGCGCTGGCTGCTGCGATCTGGCTGGCCTGAGCTGCCGCAATCGCTGCATCGGACTGGGAGACTTGCAGCTGGAATGCTTCAGGATCGATCCGGAACAGCAGGTCGCCAGCCTTCACGTGCTGGTTCTCCTTAACCAGCACTTCAACGATCTTGCCGCTGACCTCGGCGCTGATCGAGATCTTGTCGGCGTGGATATAGGCGTTGTCGGTCGATACCTGACCCTGCAAGCTTTGCCAGTAAACCAGCCCTGCGATCAGCAGCGCTATCGGCAGTGACAACATCACCGCCAGCCGGCGCCAGTTGCGTCGGCGCGCGGGAGCTTCGTCCTGCACGGCAGTGGGCATTTCGATCCGGGGGTCTTGCTCAGCCATTGATGGTCACTTCGGTTAGTCGTGCATTGGTAAGATTATTGCGGATGGTTTCCAGCAGGACAGCCAGCGACTGGCGCTGGTCTTCACTCAGATTAAGCAGCATTTCGTCTTCGAGCCCGTTCAAGCAGCGGTTAACCTGGCCGATGATCTCTTGTCCGGCGTTGGTCAGGTAGACCCGCCAGGCACGCCGATCAGCTGGATCGGGGCGGCGTTCGACGCGGCCCGATTCTTCCATCCGGTCCAGCATTCGGGCCAGAGAAATCGGCTCAACCTCAAGTCGCTCAGCATAGAAGGCCTGGTTTTCACCCTCGCTGTGCGAAAGGATCAGCAACAGCCGCGCCTGCGGGCTGGTCATCCCCAATTGTCGCACCCGGCCGTCAAAGGCCTTGCGCAGCAAACGCGCAGTGTCGCTCAGCAGATAGGTTACCGGGATCATAGAGACCACGATATAATATACAGGCTTACTAAGTCAACCGTGAACCGAAACGATTGGGTCCCGGGCTAGAGCGTCTTGATGATGCCCGAGAAGTCGACGCCGCCGTTCCCGGCACCGGCGAAGGCGGCGTAAAGTTCTTCGGCGCGGGTGCCCATCGGGACATTCGCACCAACGCCCTGCGCGGCTTCCAGCGCCAGCTTCAGATCCTTCAGCATCAATGCGGCCGCAAATCCGCCCTGATAGCCATTGTCAGCCGGGCTTTGGGGGCCGACGCCTGGAACTGGGCAATAGGCGGTCATTGACCACGACTGGCCCGAGGCCTTGCTGGAAATGTCGTAGAACGTTTGCAGGTCCAGCCCGAGCTTCTCTGCCAAGGCAAAGGCCTCGCACGTTGCAATCATCGTCGCGCCCAGGATCATGTTGTTGCAGATCTTGGCGGCCTGACCTGCTCCGCTGGCCCCGGCGTGGATCACGGCCTTGCCCAT
>CAZNFV010000161.1:0-5138 GCA_964572445.1 uncultured Novosphingobium sp.
AGCGGATTGCCGGACAGGTGCTGGGCAGGCGCAAATACGCCCAAGCAGGTTAAGCCTGGTGTTACATTGGAATAGTGCTGAACCATATGGTGAGCCCTGCTGGGTTCGAACCAGCGACCTACTGATTAAAAGTCAGTTGCTCTACCGACTGAGCTAAGGGCCCCCTGCCGCACGCGGACGGGATGGGCGCTCACCTAGGCATCGGGCGCGGGCGGGTCAAGCGGGCCTTGAGCTGGCGGAGCGAAAGATTTGTTACCGGGTCGCGCCAGCCCGCCGCAATCGCCAGCGCCGGGGCGAGTACGAAGGTCCGTTCCCGGAACGCGACGTGGGGCACGGTGAGGCCGGGCGAGGACCAGGCGCCGCCGCTCCACAGCACCAGATCGAGATCAAGCACACGCGCAGACCAGCGCTGGCCGCGGGCGCGGCGGCCGAATTGATGTTCGATAGCCTTGAGCAGATCGAGCAGCTCATCGGGTAGCAGGCTGGTGGTCACCAGGGCGGCGCCATTGGCATAGCGGCGCAGCGAGGGGCCGAGCGGGGCGCTGGACAGAACCGGCGCAGCGGCCTCAACCGTAAGCCCGGCGGCGGTCAGCGCGGTGAGAGCCGCGCGCAGAACCTGCTGCGGCGGGCCGTGGCGATGGTGGCGCTGATTGGACCCCAGCGCGATCAGATAGCGCTGGCGCGACACTCAGATATCCTGCGCGATGCGGCCGTAGAGCTGTGGACGGCGATCGCGGAAGAAGCCCATGCCCGCGCGGTGCGTGGCGGCACGGGTCAAATCCAGCCGGTGCACCAGCACGCCGGTTTCTTCAGACCCGAACGCCTCAATCAAGTCACCCCATTCGTCGGTGATGAATGAATGGCCATAGAAGGTTTGGTCGTCCTCGGTTCCGATCCGGTTGGCGGCAACCACCGGCATGCAGTTCGACACAGCGTGTCCCTGCATCGCCCGGCGCCACATCCGGCTGGTATCGAGGCCAGCATCATAAGGCTCGCTGCCGATTGCAGTGGGATAGAACAGCACTTCAGCGCCGAGCAGCGCCATCACGCGGGCGGTTTCCGGATACCACTGATCCCAGCAGATCCCGACGCCCAGCTTGTGACCAAAGGCATTCCAGACCTTGAACCCGTCATTGCCCGGGCGGAAGTAGTACTTCTCTTCATAGCCGGGGCCATCAGGGATGTGGCTCTTGCGATAGGTTCCCTGGATTGCGCCATCGGGATCGATCCAGGCCAGCGTGTTGTAATAGTGGTGGCCGTCGCGTTCAAAGAAGCTGGTCGGGATCGCGACCTTCAGCTTGGCGGCAAGGGCCTGCATCGCGATCACCGAAGGATGCTCCGCCGTCGGCCGGGCCAGCGCGAACAGCGCCTCATCCTCTACTTTGCAGAAATAGGGGCCGGAAAAGAGCTCTGGCGGCAGGATTACCTGCGCGCCCTGCCCAGCCGCCGCCTCCACCAACGCGGACACGGCAGCGATATTGGTGGCCTCGTCGGACGAACCGAG
The DNA here is from genome assembly GCA_964572445.1 of uncultured Novosphingobium sp. GTDB lineage: Bacteria > Pseudomonadota > Alphaproteobacteria > Sphingomonadales > Sphingomonadaceae > Novosphingobium. The sequence continues at coordinate 1,505 of CAZNFV010000161.1, forward strand.
CGGCAACTGAAGGGCGGCGACAGTAAGCGTGCTCATGCCGCCGCACTTAGGTCAGTGTGAGAGGGTCTTCAAGGACGCTTGCGGAACAGCAGCGTCATCCGGTCGCTCTCGCCAATCGCCTGAAGCCGCGCCTTGTCCGCTTCCTGCGCCCCGGCCAGCATTGGCGGCAGGGTCCAGACGCCGCCCGGCCAGTTGGCGGGATCCTTCGTGTTGGCATTGGCTTCGCTGCGGCCGACGAAAGTGAAGCCGTTCACTTCCATGAACTTGATCACGTCTGCTTCGCGCAAGTAGCCCTTGCTGCCATCGGTATAGCTGAACGGCGCATCAGGCTTGGCCCGGTGCTGTTCGATCCCGATCATGCCATCCGGCTTGAGCAGTTCGCGCATCGCCTTGACCTCGCGATCAGCGATGTTCCAGCGGAGCAGGTTGTGCATCATCCGCATCACCAGAATCCGATCGAAAGTGCCCTTTTCACTGTCGGGCAGTTTCTCAAGCGTCATGGCGGTGAAGCGCTCAGCCGGCAGGCCCGAGGCGGCGGCAACATCGGCCGGGTATTTCACCACGCCGGCCCGGATGCCTTCCTGGGTCTTTTCGCTGAAAGCGCCCGAAGTCGGATCGAAGTAGAGCCCGACCAGTTTGCCCTTCGGGCCAAGGTACAGGCCGAGCAGGCGCGAATACCACTCCCCACCCGGGGCATATTCGCCCACCTTCATGTCGGGCGCGACCTGGAAGAATTCCAGCGTTTCAGCCGGGCGGCGATATTGATCGCGGGCGCGGTCCTTATCACGCAGCGGGCTGGCGACGGCGGCGGCCAGTTCGGCCTTCATCGCCTTGGTCTGGACAGGCGTTGACTGAGCCAGCACGGCGGCGGGAACAGTCAGAGCAAGAGCGGAAAGCAACAGAACAGCACGGCGCATGAGGAAAATCCTCTCCTAGGGGATAATGCGCGCAAGGTAAGGCCCTAAGGGCAGATGACAAGGCGGTCCTTCGTTCCTATCTCTGCAGTCCAGATAAGAAAGGCGGGTTTTCCATGGCTGAGGCAATTTTCGCAGGTGGCTGCTTCTGGTGCACCGAAGCGGTTTTCCGTTCCATCACAGGCGTTTCTGCCGTGGAGAGCGGCTATATCGGCGGGACCGTGCCTAACCCCACTTACAAGGCAGTCTGCGCTGGCACGACCGGTCATGCCGAGGCGATCAAGCTCACGTTCGATCCCGCCGTGGTGTCCTTCGCTGACCTGCTCGACATCCACATGGGCACCCATGATCCAACGCAGCTGAACCGCCAGGGCAACGACATCGGCACCCAGTACCGCAGCGCGCTATTCCCGTTGGATGACGCCCAGCGCGCGGAATGCGCAGCCGGGATCGCGCGGTGGAACGCCAGCCATCCCGGCCAGCAGACCGTGACGACAGTAGAGGGCCCGGCGGAATGGTTCCCGGCCGAGGACTATCATCAGGAGTACTGGCAGGGCGAAGGCCAGCGGAATCCCTATTGCCTGGCCGTGATCCCGCCCAAGCTGGCCAAGCTGCAAAGCGGCTTTTCCGAAAAGCTGAAGGACTAGGCGCGCCAGCGGGCGATAAAGAACCCATCGACCCCGCCAGCTTCGGCCAGCATGGCAGGGTCGGTGCGGAGCTGCCCGGCGCTGGTGGGCAGCAGACCCGCCGGCAATTCATCAGCACGGATCGGATCGGGGGTCAGGCTGACGGCTGCGGCCTGATCCTCTCCCTCTTCGCGTTCGAGCGAGCAGGTCGCATAGACCAGGCTGCCGCCGGGCTTCACCCAGCGCTGCGCCCGTTCGAGCAGGGCGGCTTGCAATTCAGCCAATTCGGCGATCTGGCGCGGCCCGATCCGGTGCAGCACGTCTGGGTGGCGGCGGCAGGTACCGGTGGCGGTACAGGGCGCATCCAGCAGCACGGCGTCAAACAACGCGTCCGGCTCCCACTGCAAGGCATCGGCGGTGACCAGTTCGGCCGGAAGCGCCGTGCGGGCCAGGTTTTCCTGCATCCGGGTGAGCCGTTTGGCCGAGGCATCCAGCGCGGTCACCTGCCAGCCGGCGGCGGCGAGCTGCATGGTCTTGCCCCCCGGCGCGGCACAAAGATCAAGCACGCGGCGCCCTTCACCGGGACCGAGCAGCCGGGCGGACAGGCTGGCGGCGAGGTCCTGGACCCACCAGGCACCGTCCTTGAAGCCTTCCAGCCGTTCGACCGCCATCCCGCGCGCCAATCGCACGTGGCCCGGCATCAGGCTGGTCCCGCCCAGCGCTTCACACCAGCGCGCCGTTTCCGCCGGATCGCGCAAGGTCAGGTCGAGCGGTGGCGGTACGGCCAGGCCCGCAGCGATTCGATCCGCGTGATCACCCCACCGCTCCAGCACGGCGGCGGGCAGGCTGGGCGCGGCGGGCAATTGCACGGCCTGCTTGACCAGGGTCGAGAAAACACCATGGGCCAACCGGCGCGGCCCACCCGTCAGCAGCGGCAGGCCGGTCGCAATCACCGCGTGCGGCGGGGTTTCCAGCCGCAGCCACCCGGCCAGCATCAGCCGCAGCACCGAGCGCGGCTTGGCATCATCAGGCAGGGTCTGCTGGGTGGCGCTATCAATCAGCGCGTCGAGATCGACCAGCCAGCGCAGCACTTCGCCGGCCAAGGCCCGGGCCAGCGCCCGGTCAGCATCGGCGCGGATGCCTTGCAGGGCCGGCTGGGCCGCCTGATCGAGGGTTTCACCGCGCCGCAGCACGGCATCGAGAAGCTTGAGCGCAGCCTTGCGCGCCGGGAGGCCGGGAATATCCATTGCCATTGCCCCTAGACGTAGCCGTCCGGGATAGCCAGATAGGCTGCATGACCAAGCGCGCCACTCACCGTCCCCAGTCCTTTGCCAAGCCCGCGCACTGGAGCGATGCCCCTGCGCCCAAGCCAGCGCCAGCCAAAGCGGCCGAAGATCCGGATGGCCTGTCCCCCACCCGCTATGGCGATTGGGTACGTGATGGGATCGCAGTCGATTTCTGAAATCGGCAACCTGCCGCAACAAGCCATCCACAAGCCGCCGCAAACTTGCGCTTAAGCTTCGTGTGCCTACATAGGTTCGACGAAAGGATCCAACGCGCATGAACGACGAACAGCCGAGCGGTAATCCCTGGATCAAGACCATCCTGGTGTGGGGCGGAATCTTCCTGGCCCTGCTTCTGGTGGTAACCATGCTGGGTTCCCGCGGAGAGACGCCGGGTAGCCAAATTGGCTATTCCGATTTCCGCACCCGCGTGGCGGAAGGTTCGGTCGATAGCGTCCAGATCAGCGAAAACCGCATCAGCGGCAAGTTCAAGAATGGCGGCACTTTTGCCACCGTGCCCGTGCCCAATGACGCCACCTTGCAGCCGCTGCTGCAGGATAATGGCGTGAAGTATGAAGGCAAGCCGACCGAAGAAGGCAACCTGCTGGTCTATATCCTGGTCCAGACCCTGCCCTTCCTGCTGATCCTGGGCATTGCCTTTTTCGCGCTGCGTCAGGTCCAGAAGGGCGGCGGCGGCGGGGCGATGGGCTTTGGTAAGTCCAAGGCCAAACTACTGACCGAACGCCAGGGCCGCGTGACCTTTGCCGATGTGGCCGGGATCGACGAAGCGCGCGAAGAGCTGGAGGAAATC
>CAZNFV010000162.1:0-5134 GCA_964572445.1 uncultured Novosphingobium sp.
GCCGAACCGGCGATGCCGATGTTGATCAGCGCGCGGTAGATGCCGACCACGGTACCGAACAGACCGATGAACGGCGAGGTTGCGCCGACGGTTGCCAGGAACGGCAGGCCGCTTGCGAGACGCGCATTCACGGTTGCTTCCGAGCGAGCGAGCGAGCCGTGGAGCCAGTCGTGGGCTTCCATGGCATCGGTCATCTTGCCGTGTGCTTCTTCAGCAGCGAGGCCGTCATCGACGATCTGGCGCCATGCGCTGTTCTTCTCAAGCTTGGCAGCGCCTTCCTTGAGCGACGGCGCGCGCCAGAACGATGCGCGCAGCGCGCTGTACTGGCTCATGATCTTGCGCTGTTCGAAGAACTTGGTGAACAGGATGAAGAACGAGCCGAACGACATGACGCCAAGGATGGTGACGGTGGCGTAGGCAATGAAGCCACCCTGTTCGAGGGCCTCGGCAAAGCCGAACTTGTTCTGAGGGGCTGCCTGGGCGGCCGCGGTCAGGAGGTCAACGATAAACATGCGAATAGTCCTCTCAAGCGAATTAGGTTGGTAGTCCGCCGGTTCCCCCAAGGTTCCGACGATGGTCAGGCAGGTGCCGGACCGGGAAGTTCAAAACGTCAATCCTTCGGGATAACCCAGCGGACGCGGTTGGAGTAGGAACCAGTCGTGGGTTGGCCTTCTCCGTCCGTAGCCGGGCTAAACCGGGCACGGCGCGTCACATTTTGGCAGGTAGCATCGTCTAGATCGGGGCTACCGCTCGAGCTGGTGACCGAACAGCCGGTCACACGGCCATCCGGACCAACGGAGACGCGGAAGCTGGTAGTGCCTTCACGTTCCTCGCGCAGGGCGCGGGTCGGATAGTCGTTGGTCGTTGCCCAGTTAGCCGGATTGCCCTTTGGCGTCGGCTGCTTGGGTTGAACGCGCGGCGCAGGCGCCGGTGCCGGCGGTGCGATGATCGGCACGACCGGCGCCGCAGGCGGCGGGGTCACGACGGTTTGCACCGGCGGCGGCGTCAAGTTGACGTTGATCTTCGGGGGAGGCGCGACGATCGGGGGCGGCGCAGCAGCCTTCTTAGGCGGCGGCGGCGGCTCCTTCTTCGGCTCATCCTTCTTGATATCTACTGTCGTCACCTTCTGTACGACCTTTTGCACGGCTTCATAGGCCAGACCCGTTACTAGGGCATAGCCGACAAGAACATGCAGCAGGGCGACGACGACGAAAGAGGCAATGCGATTGCCACTCATCTCCTGGTCAGCGTAAGCCATTCAGACGCATCACTCCTAGTCAGTCCCCGCCCCGGGCCTAAACCCGGGACCCGGCAGACGCCCCGTTACCGGGACGGCTACCCAAAGATTAAATCCACCCTGCCGATCCATCCGGATTGCCCGGCACAGCCCTGCACCGAATGGACCAGAATGTCGGGCACTTATTGTTATATGGCCCGGATTTCCGGGTGCTTTAGCCAAGCGGACGCATGGGTGCAACGCTTTATCCATTAACTGTCGATTCACTTGTGTTAAGGTCGAAGGCGTTGAAAGGAGCGCTGAATCCTCGGCGTTTAAGGCGATTGAATGAAACCTCGTACACAAAAATCGGTTCCCCAGTGCGGCTTGACGCTGATTCATCGTGCAGTTCTTGCCCTGATGTTTTCAGCTATCGCAGCGTCAGTCCAAGCTGCTGATTCGCCACCGCGCGAATCGATTGCAGCCAACCCGCTAAGCTATGCCGACCTGGCCGATCTGACCGCGCCCGCCACCGTGGTGGTGCGCGCGCAGGTCCGCAAAGTTGCGCAAATCGAACCCACCCGCGCCAAGGGCCTGCGTGCTGGCTGGGCCCGGCTCTATATAGAGGCCAGGACTGAAGCCATGCTGGGCGGCCGGACGCCGCTGGGCGAGGCGCTGCGCTACCTTGTCGATGTGCCGCTGGATGCCAAAGGCAAGGCGCCCAAGCTGGCCAAACGCAGCGTGATCCTGTTTGCCCGCCCCGTTGCGGCGCAGCCCGGCGAGCTGCAATTGGTTGCGCCCGATGCGCAGATCTTGTGGGACCCTGCACTCGAGACCCGGGTTCGGGTATTGCTGGCGGAATTTTATGCGCCAGCCGCGCCTCAGGCGGTCACGGGCCTGCGTGAGGCGATCCACGTGGCCGGCGCTTTGGCGGGCGAGGGCGAATCGCAGTTCTTTCTGGCCACGGCGGCTGGCGATCCGGCGGCGATTACCGTTTCGCGCACCCCTGGCGCCGCGCCGCGCTGGTCAGTCTCGTTCTCTGAACTGGTTGAGACCAATGCCCCGCCGCCCGCGCGTGAGTCACTGGCCTGGTATCGCCTCGCCTGCTTCCTGCCGCAGCAGCTTCCCCTTGGCGCAAACCTCTCCATCACGCCAGAGGACCGGCAGTCTGCCAGCGAGGACTACAGTTTTGTGATCGAACAACTCGGTTCCTGCCCGCGGTTGCGTCGCTAGCGCCGCTCGCCTAGTGCGCGCCGGCGAAGGGGAGCAATTATGGCTGAACCGTTGAAAGTGGCCCTGGCCGGGCTTGGCACCGTGGGCGCCGGGGTGATCCGGCTGGTTGAAGCGAATGCTGCGCTGATTGCGCGCCGGGCCGGCCGTCCGATTGCAATTACCGTGATCAGCGCGCGTGACCGCTCGAAGAAGCGGCCGGTCGACCTGACCCCTTACACCTGGGAAGACGACATGGTCATCCTGGGTGAGCGCCCGGATGTTGACGTGGTGGTTGAGCTGGTGGGCGGTGCCGATGGTCCGGCGCTATCCTGCGCCCGTGCCACGATCGAGGCCGGGAAGGCGCTGGTAACCGCGAACAAGGCGATGATCGCGCATCACGGGCTTGAACTGGCAGCCAAGGCAGAAGCCGCCAAGGTTGCGCTCAAGTTCGAAGCGGCGGTTGGTGGCGGCATCCCGGTGATCAAGGGGCTGCGCGAAGGCGTCGCCGCAAACGAGATCGAGCGGGTTTACGGCATCCTCAACGGCACCTGCAATTATATCCTTTCGACGATGGAAGACACCGGCCGCGATTTTGCCGACGTTTTGGCCGAAGCGCAGGCCAAGGGCTATGCTGAGTCCGATCCGGCCTTCGACATCGAAGGGATCGATGCGGCCCATAAGCTGTCGATTCTCGCGGCCATCGCATTTGGCAGCAAGATCGACTTCCCCGGAGTTGAGACCAGCGGGATCACGCGGCTACGGGCGGCTGACATCGCCCAGGCTGATGCGCTGGGCTATGTCATCCGCCTGATTGGCATGGCTGAGACCCAGGGGGACAAGCTGTTCCAACGGGTCCAGCCGCACCTCGTGCCGTTTGATCACCCGCTGGCCCACGTCGATGGGGCAACCAACGCTGTGGTGGCGGAGGGTAATTTTTCAGGCCGACTGCTGTTTCAGGGTGCCGGCGCCGGTGATGGCCCAACCGCGAGCGCGGTTATGGCTGACCTGATCGACATTGCGCGCTCGACCGTGAGCGGCGGAGAGATCGGCGTGCCGTTCTCAGTCCCGGTGGCCGAGCTTGAGACTATGGCCCCGGCGGATAGCGGGCCGCGGCTGGGCCGCGCCTATATCCGCTTCACGGTTGCGGACCGGCCGGGCGTGCTGGCAGAAATCACCGCAGCGATGCGCGATGCGGGCGTATCGATCGAAAGCCTGATCCAAAAGGGGCGGGCTGGCGATGCTGAGGCCGTGATGGTTGCCATGGTCACGCACGAAGGCCCGGAAAGCGCGGTGGCAGAAGCCGTCCGCCTGCTTGATGGTTCAGAGAGTCTGACCGAAGCGCCCTTGGTGATGCAGCTGCTGGGCGAATAGGCCTTAGTGATCGGGCATCTCGCCTTTGGCGATCTTGTCCGCATCGGATCCTTCAGGGGCCTGAGGCAGCGCGGCGGGATCGATTACATAGATCGGCGGTGGGGCCCAGCCTCCCACGATGCAGCCCGGCTGCCCCTTGCATGAACCGCGATCCAGCTGGGGTGCGCGAGGGACGCCGTTGTTCAGCGCTCGCCGTGCGGCCAGCGATCCTGGATCGCTCTCGCTGGTCGAGAGCACGCGCAGGTCTTCGCCGCGGTCGACACAAACGACGATTTCGTCAGTCTGCCGCGCAGCACGGCAGCGATCCTGCACTGATTCCACGCCCAGCCTCGATTTTGCTGCAGCCAATCTATCTGCAACCTGCCGGTCAGGTTCGGGCTCAGCCGCTTGGGCGACCAGCGGCAGCGCGGCCAGACTGATCACCAGCCCCATCAGTTTTGCCCGGCTTCCCATTATCTGCTTAATGGTAGCCTGCGCTTAATCCGCAGTGAACCCCTGGCGGTTATGGGCGCTTACTCGACAAGCGCAGGCACGCTCGCTAAGCGCTTTTCACATTCGTATTCATATCCAGGGACCCCAATCGCCCATGACCAACACCACCGCCAGCAAGGTACTCGACCGCGTTCTCGTTCTCGAAATGGTGCGCGTGACAGAGGCGGCGGCGATTGCTGCTTCGAAGCTGGTGGGGCGCGGGGACGAGAAGGCCGCCGATGCAGCAGCGGTCGAGGCCATGCGTGAAGCGTTCGATGATCTGGAAATCGACGGCACCGTGGTGATCGGCGAAGGCGAACGCGATGAAGCGCCAATGCTGTATATCGGTGAAAAGGTTGGCGGCGCGCAGGGCACTGGTCCCAAGATCGACATTGCACTTGATCCACTGGAAGGCACGACCATCACCGCCAAGGCCGGGCCCAATGCGCTCGCCGTGCTGGCCTGCGCCGAGGAAGGCAACCTCCTCAACGCGCCCGATGTCTACATGGAAAAGCTGGCGGTTGGCCCGGGCTATCCCGACGGGATCATCGATCTGGCCAAGAGCCCGACCGAAAACGTCAAGGCTGTGGCCGCGGCCAAGGGCGTTGAACCGGGCGAGATCATCGTCTGCGTGCTTGACCGTCCCCGCCATGCCGAACTGATTGCAGAGCTGCGCGGCTTGGGCTGCGGCGTCGTCCTGATCGGCGATGGTGATGTGGCCGGCGTGATTGCAGTAACCAATGAAGACACCACCATCGATATGTACATGGGTTCGGGCGGCGCGCCTGAGGGTGTGTTGGCAGCGGCGGCCCTGCGCTGTGTTGGCGGGCAGTTCAATGGCCGCCTGCTGTTCCGCAACGATGA
>CAZNFV010000163.1:0-5080 GCA_964572445.1 uncultured Novosphingobium sp.
CATGGGTTGTGGCGTGGCTGGTTTCAAAGCAGCCGCCCTGATCAATCGCCACGTCGACCAGCACGGCGCCGGGCTTCATGCATTTCAGCATGTCGCGCGTGACCAGTTTGGGCGCGGCGGCGCCGGGGATCAGCACGGCGCCGATCACCAGTTCGGCCTCGCAGATCATCTGTTCGATATTGGCGCGGTTGGAAAAGCGGGTCTTGGCGCGGCTTTCGAAGTGGGTGCCCAGCCGTTCAAGCACTTCGGGATCGCGGTCGAGGATCGTCACGTCGGCGCCCAGCCCGACCGCCATTTGCGCGGCGTTAAAGCCAACCACGCCGCCGCCGATCACCAGCACCCGGCCCGGCAGCACCCCGGGAACCCCGCCCAGTAACACCCCGCGCCCGCCGTGCGCTTTTTCCAGCGCGGTTGCCCCGGCCTGGATGCTCATCCGGCCCGCCACCTGGCTCATCGGCTTGAGCAGCGGCAGGGTGCCGCCGGGGCCGGTCACGGTTTCATAGGCAATCGCGGTGACGCCGGACTTGATCAGATCGGCGGTCTGTTCCGGGTCAGGGGCGAGGTGGAGATAGGTGTAAAGGATCTGCCCTTCGCGCAGCATGGCGCGCTCGCTCGCTTGTGGTTCCTTGACCTTCACCACCATTTCGCAGCCGTCGAACACGGTCTTCGCATCGGGCTTGATCGCGGCACCAGCGGCGGCATAGGCGGCGTTGTCGGCGCCGATGCCAAGGCCTGCACCGCTCTCCACCCAGACGTCATGGCCATGCATGACCAGTTCGCGGACCGATTCCGGGGTCAGCCCGACGCGGTATTCGTGGTTCTTGATTTCCTTGACGGTGCCGACGCGCATAGGGATCTCCTGGTTCGGCAAAGTCGTTACAATTGTTACCGGTTTCAGGCAAGCCAAGTGCGACCAGCTGCCCGCCTGGTTAGAGCGCCATTCCCGCCGCGTGGGCGCTGGCCCAGGCCCACTGGAAGTTATAGCCGCCCAGCCAGCCGGTCACGTCCACCGCCTCGCCAATCGCATAGAGGCCGGGCAGCTTCTTCGCGGCCATTGTCTGGCTGGATAGCTCGGCCGTGCTGATCCCGCCGGCGGTGACTTCGGCCTTGGCATAGCCTTCGCTGCCATTGGGGGCGAAGGGCCAGTTGCGCAGGCGCTCTTCGGCGGCGCGCAGGGCCTTGTCGGACTGCTTGCCCAGCTCACCATCGATCCCGACTCGCTCTGCCAGCGTTGCGGCCAACCGTTCGGGCAGCGGCATGACCCGGCGCAGCGCCGCGCGCGGCTGGGCGCGTTTGGCCTCCAGCAGCCAGCCGGGCGGCTGATCGGGCAGGTAATCGATCCGCACATCGTCACCGCGCTGCCAATAGGATGAGACTTGCAGGATCGCCGGACCAGACAGGCCGCGATGGGTGAACAGCGCAGCTTCGCGGAAGGCCGCCTTGCCGCACCTGGCCACCACGTCGGTCGCCACGCCGGATAGTTCGGTGAACAGCGCGTCTTCCCCGCTCAGCGTCAGCGGCACCAGCGCCGGGCGCGGCTGCACCACTTTGAGGCCAAACTGCCGCGCCAGGTCATAGGCAAAGGACGTGGCGCCCAGCTTGGGGATTGATGGCCCGCCCGTGGCGATCACCAGCGCGGGAGCGGCGGCCCCGGCGACATGGAACTGGCCATCGCGGTGCGTGATCTCCCCCGCTTCGGTGCCCAGCCGGATCGTCACCCCGCCCTTGGCGCATTCTTCCAGCAACAGCGCGACGATCTGCTTGGCCGAGCCATCGCAGAACAGCTGGCCCAGCGTCTTTTCGTGCCAGGCGATGTCATAGCTATCGACCAGCGCGATGAAATCGGCCGGGGTGTAGCGCGACAGGGCCGACTTGGCGAAGTGCGGGTTGGCCGAAAGATAGCGGTCCGGTGCGGTGTTCACATTGGTGAAGTTGCAGCGCCCCCCGCCCGAGATCAGGATCTTGCGGCCCACCTCTTCATTGTGATCGATCAGCAGCACCCGCTTGCCGCGCTGGCCGGCAATGGCCGCGCAGAACAGGCCCGCCGCGCCGGCGCCCAGGACAATGGCATCGAACTCAATCACCGCGCCACCCCCAAACCCGCCCATGCTGAACTGGTCGAAGCACCGTTCTTCTGCTGCGGCGCACCGCTGTGATCGGAAGAACAAGGCGGCCCTTCGACAAGCTCAGGGTGAACGGGAGTGGGAATGGTGCTCATGCCGCGGCGACAAGCTCAGGGTGAACGGGGAGGGGAATGGTGTTCAAGCCTGTAACAACCGCAAGGCCAGCGCCTCGGCCACCTTGATCCCATCGACCGCGGCGGAAAGGATGCCGCCGGCATAGCCTGCGCCTTCGCCTGCCGGGTAAAGCCCCGCCGTGTTGATCGATTGAAAGTCAGCCCCGCGGCGAATGCGGATGGGGGAGGAGGTGCGGGTTTCAACCCCGGTCATCACCGCATCGGGGTGATCGTATCCCGGCACTTGCCGCCCGAACACCGGCAGCGCTTCACGCAGGGCGTCGATCACGAAACCGGGCAGCACTTCGGCCAGGTCAGTCGGCTTCACGCCGGGTTTATAGCTCGGCTCAACCACGCCAAAGCTGGTTGAGGGCCGGTGCGCCAGCAGGTCTTCCACGCGCTGCCCCGGCGCGTGATAGTTTGATCCGCCCGCGACAAAGGCCGCTTCTTCCAGCTGCCGTTGCAGCCGCACCCCGGCCAGCGGGTCACCCGGAAAATCGCGCTCGGGATTGATGTCCACCACCAGCCCCGAATTGGCATTGAATTCGGCGCGGGAATACTGGCTCATGCCATTGGTGACGACCCGGCCTTCCTCGCTGGTCGCGGCGACCACGCGCCCGCCCGGACACATGCAGAAGGAATAGACCGCGCGGCCATTGCTGGCCTGATGCGATACCGAATAGGCCGCCGGCCCCAGGATTGCATTGCCGGCATTGGGGCCGAACCGCGCCTTGTCGATCCAGCCTTGGGGATGTTCGATCCGCACCCCGATCGCAAAGGGCTTGGCCTCAACAAAGACCCCGCTTTCGTGGAGCTTGAAGAAGGTATCGCGGGCCGAATGGCCCACCGCCAGGATCACGTGTTCAGCCGCCAGGAATTCCCCGGTCGACAGCGTCAGGCCCTTGATCTGCCCATCCGCAAGCGTGAAATCCTCTACCCGCGTGCCAAAGCGGTATTCGCCGCCCAGGTCTTCGATCGTCTGGCGGATGCTCATCACCATGGTGACCAGGCGGAACGTGCCGACGTGGGGGTGGGCCTCGGTCAGGATATCGTCCGGCGCCCCGGCCTTGACGAATTCGGTCAGCACCTTGCGGCCCAGGTGGCGCGGGTCCTTGATCCGGGAATAGAGCTTGCCGTCAGAAAAGGTGCCCGCCCCGCCTTCGCCAAACTGGGCGTTGGATTCGGTTTCCAGCACGGCGCGGCGCCACAGGCCCCAGGTGTCCTTGGTCCGCTCGCGCACGGCCTTGCCGCGTTCGATGATGATCGGCCGCAAGCCCATCTGCGCCAGGATCAGCGCCGCCATCAGCCCGCAGGGACCGGCGCCGATCACCACCGGGCGGGGGCCGCTCCAGCCCTCCGGCGCCATCACCGGGAACTTGTAAGACAGGTCTGGCGTCGGCTTGATGTGCGGATCGCCGTGATGCCGCTCCAGCACCGCGGCCTCATCGCGCACCAGGGCATCGATCGTATAGATCAGCTTGATCGCAGACTTCTTGCGCGCATCATTGCCGCGCCGGAACACGGTGAAGCGGATCAGGTCTTCCTGCACGATGCCCAGCTTCGCCAGCACCGCCGCTTCCAGCGCGGGCGGTTCATGGTCAAGCGGCAGGGCCAGGTCAGTCAGGCGGATCATGCCCGCGCTCTAGGCGAAGCGGCGCGGCGGGGAAAGCGGGTTCCTGTGGACCTAGGCCGGGTCCAGCGCAGCCGCCTTGCGCGCCACCCGCTTGTTCTTGGCTGCGCCAATCCGTTCCAGCGGATTGACCAGCGCCTCATAGCGGCCAAACAGATGCTCTACCCGGTCACGATCACTGGCGAAGGGCGCCGGGCGATATAGCCGGTCAACCGCCAGATCGAGCGCGGCATGGGCCCGCCGCAGATTGGCCGGCATGGTATCCGGATCATAGAGATCGGCCAGGCTGGACGTGGTGTGGACGGCGCGGGCATCAAGCACCGCCTGCGCCAGCGCTTCAATCTTCTCGCGCTGGGCTGGCGTGGCGTCGGGCCAGGGGAAGGTGTTGTAGTTCAAACCAATTCCATACTGAAAATCGCTTTTCAGCCTGCCGCCGATATGGGCTGTCCAAGCCATGTGCGCTCGGCTCGTCAGAATGCCGAAATCCCATTGCGATGCAGACGGAAGAATTCTTAGCTTGTTGCTCGGGATTACGGGAGGCTCCAACCAACCAAGTGGAATGTAATCTCTGCGTTCAGAAGATACTTCTGGTATAACCAAATAAGCCTCGGAAGGTATAACCTCGACATTGAATCGAGCGGGTTGATCCGCAATCGCTACGGTGCTCTTGCGTTGGCTCTGAAGGCGGAAAGCTCGGACAGCCGCTAATCGTTCGCGGACTTTCGGCATTGCCCTGATTGCGGCAGGCGGAGCATCCTGAAGTGCGAGAATCCAGCGCTCCCCTCCGTTGATGAAGTCTTCAGCCCCAACAAAACGACGTAGCCATTTTTTTGCGTCTGGTTCGGCTTCAAGAAAAGACCGCCGGTCATCTGCTTCAAAAATCAAATGCCCTCCGTCGATAGGCTGGCTTCCGCTGGCAATCCGGCGTGCCCCATTGATCGGCCTCGCCTCTTCTTTCACCACCAAGTGCTGGTTCGCCACCCCTCGCGCATCGAACAGGTATGCGGTTAGCGCGCCGTGCCGGCTCTCCACCGGGTCGCGCTTAATATCCGGATAGCTGAACAACCGCTTCTCAGCGGGTTCAAAGTCGCGATGCGCCAGCCCCACGATCACCACGTGGACATGGGCTTTGCCCCGCGCTTCGCTGCCCCATGAAAAGGTCCGGTGGGCAAAGGCGATTTCCAGCCCGAAGCGATCAAACAGGATCGGCCACA
>CAZNFV010000164.1:0-5060 GCA_964572445.1 uncultured Novosphingobium sp.
AGTCGCGCGGTGCGGCTTTGCCAACGTCAGCTCGATCGCGATCCAGATGGCAGTTACCGGTAGCCTGGCCCCCGAACAGCGCCCGGGAATCGCGCGGTTGGGGATCAAGGCGCTCATCGCGGGCAGCCTTTCAAACCTGATGAGCGCAGCGCTGGCTGGTCTGTTCCTGAGCCTCTAACGCCGTCAATCGCTCCAGACTCGATCAAAACCACGGGTTTCTGCGAATAGTCTGAACGGCCCGCCAGCGGCAGGCAACGGGCTATGCCATTGCTTGCCCTGTCCGCCGCCGCCCTGTTCACGCTTTGCGCGGCCGGTCCGCGTGAAACCTGTGTGGTCGATGGCGACACCTTCTGGCTGGCGGGTGAGAAGGTGCGGCTGGCCGATATCAATGCCCCCGAAACTTTGCAGGCCCAGTGCCCGTCAGAGCGTGAACGCGGCGAAGCCGCCAAACTGCGCCTGCTTGATCTGCTGAACGCGGGGCCGGTGATGCTGGTCGACGCGCCGCGCAACCGCGATCGCTATGGCCGCCGGCTGGCGCTCGCGGTGCGAAAGGGCGAAAGCCTTGGCGCGCAGCTGGTCGCCGAAGGACTGGCCGAACCCTGGCGCGGCCGCCGGTCAAGCTGGTGCTGAATCAAAAAGCCCCGACCGCAAGGGCCGGGGCTTTCTTCGTCGTGCGGACGAACGCTCAGCTGTAGGTCAGGCGGACCGTCTGGCGCCGGCGACGCAGCGCGACCCCTGCCAGACCAATCCCCATGATCATCATCATCCAGGTTGACGGTTCGGGTACCGCCCCGGCAATCCCCCCAGCGAACGAAAGCGTTCCGCTGTAAGAAGCATCACCGCCCGTCGTGCCTGCCACGGTCAGGGTGTTGGTCTTCCCCGGCCCAAGCAGCAGATCGGACAGGAACCGGAACTCAGTCGATCCGGTGGAGCCAATCGCGAATTCAACCCCGTTGATCATCACCGAAGTGAAATCGATGTTGGTCGCCAGGTTACCGGAGTTGAGGATCGACGAAATCGTCGCGCTCAACGACGTGAAGTCCTTCGGCGTCACGAAATTCGCCGTGTCGCTGAAGCTGCAGGGCGCTGGTGCCGGACTGCAGCGGACGTCAAAGTTCCGGAACGTGCCAGCCGAGTCTCCACTCGTGACCACGACCAGTGCCGCATTGGCATTCGAACTGCAGGCAAGGGCCAACGCCCCTCCAGCCATGAGGGCAAGTTTTCTCATTCGCGTATCTCCTGATTCCAGACGGGGTGGGGGGCTCTGATCAGGACGAGCATTCCTATGCCTTCCGCCTTGCGGTAACAACGCGCTAGCGGCAGCCCGTGCAACGGCTGATACGGGCCGAAAAACCAAAAAAGTTCCCGAAAACCGCGAAAAAATTGGAGATGGAAATGCTAATCATCGAAGGCTGGTTGAAGCTGGCAACGGGCGAGTTTGACAAGGTGGCCGATGCTGCCCGCACTATGGTTGCAGCGACGCTTAAGGAACCAGGATGCCTGGCCTATTCCTTTGCGCGTGATATCAATGATCCGGACCTGATCCGGATTGCCGAACGCTGGGAATCACCTGAAGCCCTGACCGCCCATGGGCAGAGCGAACATATGGCTGTATTCAACCAGGCAATGGGCACGGTAACCCGCGAAGGTGCGGAACTGTGGCTCTATTCCGGCGAAGCGGTCCGCCGGCTGATGTAGCTCAGATCCCGGCCCACCACTGGTAGCCGCGGTTGTCTTCCCAGAAGCCGCCCTTGCCGCCGTAAAGACCGGCCAGGGTCTCGCGCAGCTCGATCCGCATGATGTACTTGGCTTGCTTGTAGCCCAGCTGGCGCTCCGTCCGCAGCCGGATTGGCGCGCCATGCGGTTCGGTCAGCGGCGCATCGTTCATCCGCCAGGCCAGGATCGTCTGGGGATGGAAGGCTTCGACCAGATCGATCGATTCGTAGTATGGCTTGCCTTCCAGCTTGTCCGCACAATGGAACACGACATAGCGGGCGCCCGGCATCAGCCCGGCGGCGCTAAGGATCTTGCCCAGTTGCGGCCCCTGCCATTTGCCGATCGCACTCCACCCTTCGACACAATCGTGGCGGGTGATCTGCGTGCGCTGGGGCATCGCTTGCAGGGCGGTCAGCGGCAGGTTGAGCGGACGATGGACCAGGCCATCAATCCTGAGTGCCCACTGCGCAAAACCGCCCGCCAGCTGCGACCGGTACGCCGGGTCGGCCACACCCAGGCTGCCGTTAGCCTTGAATACGGGCGACAGGTCCGCCTCAGTAAATTCGCGCGCCAGGCTGTCACCGATGATCGCGCGCTGGGTCAGTTCATGCAGTCGGCCGACCCCGGCCAGGCCGCTTTTGAAAGGCTGACTGTCATTAAGGGCATCGCACCCCGACAACAGCAAGCCGCCCGCCCCGGCGGCGCCAAATTGCATAGCCTTGCGCCGTGTAATGATCATGCCCGTGGCTCCTTTTCCTTGGGCAGGCGGTACCAGCCCGTCAGCATCGAGCGGACTTCGTTGATCGGTCCGGCCAGTACGACCATCACCATGTGCACCAGGAAGAACAGCACCAGCCCCGCAGCGGCGATGAAATGGATTGACCGCGCGGTCTGGCGGCCGCCCAACAGATCGACCAGCCAGGGCCAGGCCGAATTCAGTGCGGGTGACATCGCCAGACCCGTCACGATCATGGCCGGCAGCAGCACGAACAGCACGCCGCCATAGGCCAGCTTTTGCAGCACGTTGTAATCCAGCGCCGCCACCCCGGTCGGGAAGCGCAGTTTGGCGTGTTCCACGATGTCATGCAGGATATGGCCCGGGCTCCATTCGGCCTTCGTAATATGCAGCCGCCGCGCGATATGGCCGCGCAGCAGGCCCCAGATCAGATAGCCTGTGAACGCCAGCACCAGCAGCCAGGCAAAGGCAAAGTGCCACAACCGCGCATCAGCAAGGCTATAGTGCGATGGGATCGTCACCCAGCCGGGAAAGGCCGTGTCTTCCAACGCCGCCAGCACCAGCCAGGCATGATCATGCTCTGAACCATAGTGCCCCCAGTACAGCCGGGGATGGGCATTGAGGATCATCAGCCCGCTCATCAGCATGATCAGAATGCACAGCGCGTTCGTCCAGTGCCACAGGCGGGTGGCCAGGGCATGGCGGCGCACCAGTTCCCCGCCTTGCGGCGGGCCACTGGCCTGGGGCTCACTCGCTTGAGGTTCACTGGCCCGGGGTTCACTGGCACTTTCCATGGGCGGCCTTTCGATACGTAATTATGCAAATATACAGCGATTTCCGTTGAATACCAGCACTAGCTTGCCACCCGTTCCGCGCTCACCTACCCGGCAGGCCTAGGGAGAGAAATTCGTGCCATTCGGCCAGCATCGCCATCATCCTGTCATGCCGTTCCTGGCCGGTGCCTGTGGCATCGCCCTGTTCAGCGTGATGGACGCCGTGATGAAAAGCGCGAGCCTCCAAGTCGGCGCTTATAACGCCATGCTGTTCCGGTCTGGCTTCGGGATCCTGCTGATGCTGCCCCTGTGGCGCTGGAGCGGCGGCCGCTGGCCGCAGGCGCCTGCCCTGAAACTCCACGCGCTCCGCGGAGCGATCAGCGCCGGCCTGGCCACCAGCTTCTTCTGGGGCCTGGTCCGCCTGCCGCTGGCCGAGGCGATTGCCCTGTCCTTCATCGCGCCGCTGATCGCGCTTTACCTGGCCGCGGTGATGCTCGGCGAAAAGGTCGGCCGCAACGCCGTAGTCGCATCGCTGGTGGGCTTTGCCGGAGTGCTGGTGATCGGTGCCGGCCGCCTCGGACGCGAAGCGCTGAGCGAAGACGCGATGTGGGGTATCGGCGCCGTCCTGCTGTCAGCCGTGCTCTATGCCTTCAACCTGATCTTCCAGCGCAAGCAGGCCCAGATCGCCAGCCCGCAGGAAGTGGCCCTGTTCCAGATGGGCTTTGCCGGCCTGTTCCTGGCGTTGGCCGCACCCTGGTTCGCCGTTGTTCCCAGCCTGCCCGCACTGGGGGAGATCGCCAGCGGCGCTGCCCTCGCGGCTGTCTCACTGATGCTGCTAAGCTGGGCCTATGGCCGGGCCGAAGCGCAGGTGCTGCTGCCAATCGAATATACGGCCTTCATCTGGGCCGCACTGTTCGGCTGGCTGGTCTTTGCCGAAACCGTGACCCTGGAAACCATGGCCGGGGTGGTGCTGATTGTCATCGGCTGCTGGATTGCCGCCCGCAAGGCAGCCCCGGTCCACACCGAACAGACCACGCTTTAGTCCGTTCCGGCCGGGATTCCCGGGCCAGCCCCTTGACGAAAGAGCCAATCCCGCGCATCGGCGGCGCCGATATGGCTTGGCTGCACCCGCGAAGGGGCGTGCGCGCAGACGGGCATCACCAACAGGAGATATGTGGATGACCCAGGTCGGACAGGACACCCTCGGGACGCGCAGCACGCTTAGCGTCGGCGGCAAAGATTACGCCTACTATTCGCTAAGCAAGGCCGCGGCCAAGCTGGGCGATGTCAGCCGCCTGCCCTTCTCGATGAAGGTCCTGCTGGAAAATCTGCTGCGCTTTGAAGATGGCGGCTTCACCGTCTCGACCGACCACGTCAAGGCTGTGATCGACTGGCAGAAGAACCCGACCGAATCGTCTGAGGAAATCCAGTACCGCCCGGCCCGTGTGCTGTTGCAGGATTTCACCGGCGTGCCGTGCGTGGTCGATCTGGCCGCGATGCGCGATGCGATCGCCAAGCTGGGCGGTGACACTTCGCGGATCAATCCGCTGGTCCCGGTGAACCTGGTGATCGACCACTCGGTGATGGTCGATGAATTCGGCCACCCCAAGGCGTTCCAGGAGAACGTCGAGATTGAATACCACCGCAACATGGAGCGGTATGACTTCCTGAAGTGGGGCTCCAAGTCGCTCAACAACTTTTACGCCGTCCCCCCGGGCACCGGCATCTGCCACCAGGTCAATCTGGAAAACATCGCGCAGACCGTCTGGACCAGCACCGATCAGGACGGCGCGACCGATGATCTGGTCTTCCTCCACCGCCTCGAAGCTCCGGCT
>CAZNFV010000165.1:0-5045 GCA_964572445.1 uncultured Novosphingobium sp.
TGCTCTGCCTGAAGGCAGCAGACATGATGGACAAGGTCGGCAACAAGGCGGCTGCGCTGGAAATCGCGATGATCAAGGTGCAGGCGCCGAACATGGCGCTGCGGATCATCGATGATGCGATCCAGGCTCATGGTGGCGGCGGCGTTTCGGACGACTTCGGACTGGCTTCGGCCTGGGCTCACCAGCGCACGCTGCGCCTGGCTGACGGTCCGGACGAAGTTCATGCCCGTGCCATCGCCCGGATCGAATTTGCCCGCCACTCGGCCAATGCCAAGGCGGACCCTTCGTTCAGCTCGGGCGATCTGGGAGTTGCCCGCTAAGCCAATCAGGCCCTGTCGCTTGCGGCAGGGCCAACCGTCACAGCCCACCCCTCTCGCCCTGCGGGAGGGGAACCGGAGAAGTACATGAAAGCCGCAGTCCTCGTCGCCCCCAACCAGCCGCTCGAGATCGAGGATCTGGTGATCAGCAAGCCTGGCCCGCATGAAGTGCTGATCCGGACTGCCGCTTGCGGCCTGTGCCATTCGGACCTGCATTTCATCGAGGGGACCTATCCCCATGCCCTGCCAGCAGTGCCGGGCCATGAAGCAGCGGGCATCGTTGAGGCGGTTGGCAGCGAAGTGCGCACGGTCAAGGTTGGCGATGCGGTCGTCACTTGCCTTTCAGCGTTCTGCGGGCACTGCGAATTCTGCGTCACCGGCCGGATGGCGCTGTGCCTTGGCGCTGATACGCGCCGCGCCCAAGGCAGCGAGCCGCGCCTGTCGCGCGCCGATGGCAGCCCGGTTGCGCAGATGCTCAACCTATCGGCCTTCGCCGAAATGATGCTGATTCACGAACACGCCTGCACCCGGATCGATCCGGACATGCCGCTAGACAGGGCCTCGATCATCGGTTGCGCCGTGACCACCGGGGCCAGCACGATCTTCAACGCCTGCAAGGTGACGCCGGGCGAAACCGTTGCGGTCGTCGGTTGCGGCGGGGTTGGCCTGGCCACGATCAATGCCGCCAAAATTGCCGGAGCGAGCAAGATCATCGCCGCCGATCCGCTGCCGGAAAAGCGCGAACTGGCGATGAAGCTGGGCGCGACGCACACGGTTGATGCGCTGGCCGATGATGCCGCCGCGCAGATCCTGGAACTGACCAAGGGCGGGGTCCATCATGCGATCGAAGCCGTCGGTCGGCCGGCCTCAGGCGCACTCGCGGTCAAGTCGCTGCGCCGGGGCGGAACCGCCACGATCCTGGGCATGATGCCGCTGGGCCATTCGGTTGGCCTGAGCGCGATGGATCTGCTGTCGGGCAAGAAGCTGCAAGGCGCGATCATGGGGATGAACCACTTCCCGGTCGACATGCCGCGCCTGGTTGATTTCTACATGCGTGGCCTGCTCGATCTCGACAGCATCATTGCCGAGCGCATTCCGCTGTCCCAGATCAACGAAGGCTTCGAAAAGATGAAGGGCGGCCAATCGGCGCGCTCGGTGATCGTGTTCGATCAGTAAGGGCCGGGGCATGACCGAAGCGATCAATGCGGACGAAGCCTTTGTCGGCACGGTTGAGCCTGAAGGGGCTGACCGGCTTGACGAAGGCAAGCTGACTGAGTGGATGCTGGCCAATGTAGCGGGTTTTAAGGGCCCGCTGCACCTGACCAAGTTCAAGGGCGGGCAATCGAACCCGACCTACAAGATCGACGCACCGTCCGGCGCCTATGTCCTGCGGCGCAAGCCGTTCGGTCCGCTGCTGCCGAGCGCTCACGCGGTGGATCGCGAACACAAGGTCCAGGCTGGTCTGGCCAAGGCTGGCTTCCCCGTGGCGCCGCAATATGGCGTCTGCACTGATGATTCGGTGGTCGGTTCGTGGTTCTATGTCATGGGCATGATCGATGGCCGGACGATCTGGAACGGCGCTATGCCCGATGACGCGCCGGAATATCGCCGCGCCACTTACATGGCGATGATCGATACCCTGGCGCAGCTCCACGCGGTCGATGTCGAAAGCGTCGGCCTGTCAGAGTTCGGCAAGCCGGGTAACTATTTCGGTCGCCAGGTTGATCGCTGGACCAAGCAGTACCGACTGTCCGAAACCGAGCTGATGCCGGAAATGGAGCAGCTGATCGAATGGCTGCCCGCCACCCTGCCCGAACAAACCCGCACCAGCGTGGTTCACGGCGATTACCGGATCGACAACATGATCTGGGCGAAAGACCGCCCCGAAGTGCTGGCCGTACTCGATTGGGAGCTTTCCACCCTGGGCGATCCGCTGGGTGACTTCTCCTATGTCTGCATGGCCTGGGTCACCGACAATGGCGGCCGCTCGGGCGTGCAGGATCTGGATCGCAAGGCGCTGGGTATTCCGGAGCTGGAAGAAGTGGTGGAACGCTATTGCCAGCAGACCGGTCGGACTTCGGTGCCGAACATGAACTGGTACTTCGCTTACAACTTCTTCCGTCTGGCCGGCATTATCCAGGGCATCAAGAAGCGGGTGATCGATGGCACGGCCAGTTCGGAACATGCCAAGGCGATGTCCGAACGGGTCCAGCCATTGGTTGACCGGGCCTTTGAATTTGCCAAACTGGCCGGGATGTAGGCTAGGCCTTTACCGCCCCGGCCTGGGTCAGGGCGGTAAATTCTGCTTCATCGATTTCCAGCCACTCGGCCAGCAATTCGCGGCTGTGTTCGCCAACCCGCGGCGGGCGGCGATCAAACTGGGCCGGGGTGCGCGATAGCTTGCCCGGATAGGCGACCGAAGGGATCTCAACCCCGTCTTCGCGCACGAACCTGTGCACCGTGCCGCGCGCGGTGACGAAGGGATCGGCAAAGACGTCTTCCAGAGTGTTGACCGGTCCAACCGGCACCCCGGCCGCTTCCAGCCGCGCGATCAGGCCGTCGCGCGTTTGGTCTTTCACCAGCTCCGCCACGATCGCTTCGATCGCATCACGATGAGCCAGCCGATCGCGCGCCAGGGCAAAGCGGGGATCGGTGCCGAGCTCTGGCACGCCCATCTCGGTGCAGAAGGCGCGGAATTGCAGGTCGTTACCGATCGCGATGATCAGCACGCCGTCGGCCACATCGAAGGTGGTATAAGGCACCACGGTGGGATGCCGGTTGCCCATCCGGCCCGGCGCGACCCCGCCAACCAGATAACTGGACCCCTGATTGGCCATCATCGCGATCTGCGTATCCAGCAGCGAGATATCGATCTGCTGCCCTTCTCCGGTCCGCTCAGCATGGCGCAGCGCCGCCAGGATCGAAATTGCGGCAAAGTTGCCGGTCGACAGGTCCGCCATGGCTACCCCGGCGCGCAGCGGGCCACCCCCCTCCTCCCCAGTCACGGACATGAAACCGCCCATGCCTTGCGCAACGAAATCATAACCACCGCGCTTGGTGTAAGGGCCGGTTTGGCCAAAACCGGTGATCGAACAATAAACGATGGCGGGATTGATCGCGCTGATGCTGGCATAGTCGAGGCCATATTTGGCCAGCCCGCCAACCTTGAAATTCTCAACCAGGATATCGGCCTCGGCCGCCAGGCGGCGGATCAGGGCAGCGCCTTCCGGCGTGGCCAGATCGATCGCGGCCGATCGTTTGTTGCGGTTGGCGCTGAGGTAATAGGCGCTTTCTTTGGGATCGTCCGAGCCGTCGGGCAGCTTCAGAAATGGCGGCCCCCAGGCGCGAGTATCGTCACCACGCCCAGGATGCTCAACCTTCAGCACTTCGGCCCCCAGGTCAGCCAGGATCTGGGTGCACCACGGGCCGGCGAGTACCCGTGAGAGGTCTAGCACCTTCACGCCTTCAAGCGCGCGCGGGGGTTGCGAAGCAGGTTTGGTCATCCCCCAGCCATGCCGGGGCAAGCAGGCGCTGTCTAGAACCGCCAGTTCCAACTGACCGCCATGCCGCGGTCATCGGGCAGGCTGGAATAGTGGCCGGGATCCTTGCGGTAATAGAGGCTGGCCATCGCCGTGCCGTTCCACAGCGCGCCGCGCCAAACGAGTTCGATATCCTGTTCGCGCCCGCTGGGCGCCAGCGAGAGCATTCGCTGGCCATAGACCGGGCTAAGCGTGGCATAGGAATAATCGACCGGCAGGTTGAGAGAAAGCCCGCCGCTGTCCACCCGCAGTGGTTGCGACAGCCGCAGCGCCAGGCTGTCATCAGCGGCAAAGACTCCGATCCGCTGGGCGTCGATCGCCCAGGCCGAGGCGACCAGCTGTGAGCCCGCGGTGACCATGCCGCCGGCATGCGGTCTTATAAAGCCGCTGCGCCAGGCAGCACCCAGCCGCCAACCCGGTGCGGCCTGCCAGCCGGCGCTGGCATCGAGGAACAGGCTGTTAGCTCCGGTCGCTCCAAAGGCCTCGTGGAAGCGCGCGCCCAGCACCGAATCGCGCTCGATCAGCCAGCTTGCCCCCAGCGCGGCATCGAGATCGCCAATCCGGCGATCGAGTGACAGGCCAAATCGTGCTGCGGGCACACCGGGTAGGCGGCTTGAGGCAGAGCCCGCCAGGCTAACCTGAGCTGCCGCCTGAGCGGAGCCACGTTCTGCGCTGACTGTAAGCCCCCAGGGACCGAGCCGTTCGCGCAGGGCAAGGCTGGTCTGCCCGGTTGCCCCGAAGCCAAGATCGTCCAGCGGCGAGCGGGCGATGAGGAAGGCTGGCTGATCACGCCCCTGAAGCTGCGCAACAAGCCCATCGGCCCCCTGCTCAAACGCGAAGCCAAGCCTCCGTCCTTGCGCGATCTCCATCACCATGCGCGCGGCCAGGACCCGGGCCTGCTCTGCCTGTTCGCGGGTCAGTCGCAACTGACCGCTCCAGGGCAATTTGGAAATCCGCCCCGTCGCATCAACCGAAAATGCCAGTGCCACCTTACCCCCACCCAGCGACAGGTTGCGGCTGTTTGACTCAAGCGCGGGAGCCAGCTTGGGCTGAACCTGCGCACCACGTAGGTCGGCGGCCAAGTTAAAGCCGTAGGCGCGTTGGTAGCGATCCAGCACGATCGTTTCGATAGAGCCGGCGCGGGGCCCGGCATCACCCATCGGGGTGGATGTGACCCCGGTCGTATCGC
>CAZNFV010000166.1:0-5035 GCA_964572445.1 uncultured Novosphingobium sp.
TATATGCGCCAGATCACCGGCAGCAACTTCACCGCCAAGGATTTCAGGACCTGGCATGGCAGTGTTATCGCCTTTGCCGCGCTCAACCGAGGTGCAAGCCTTAAGGAAATGCTGGCGGAGGTGTCCGATGCGCTAGCCAACACGCCAGCGGTAGCGCGCCGGGCTTACATTCATCCCTTGCTGGTCGAAGCAGCGCGGACCAAAAGCTTCGTCCCGCGCACCCTGCCGCGACCCGGTTTACTGAGCCGCGCCGAGCGAGGATTTCTGGTGTGGCTGGCAGAGCAGGCCAAGGAACCGACCGTGACGGCAGCCGGTTAGCTTCCAAACCGGAGCACAATACCTTGGCTGAAACTCTGTCGCCGATCCTTGATGGCAAGACCGAAGCGCGGATTGATGCGATCATGAAGCGCCTATCCGAAGACAATATCCGCTTGGCCACCGCAGAGAGCTGCACCGGCGGAATCCTCGCCTCGTTGTTCACGGACATCCCAGGCTGCAGCCATATCTTCGAAGCTGGTTTCGTGACCTATAGCGATGCTGCCAAAACCGCGATGCTGGGCGTGCTCCCCGATCTGCTCAAGCGGTATGGTGCCGTGTCACAGGAGGCTGCCACCGCCATGGTCGAAGGCGCTTTGCGGCATTCCAGTGCTGATCTTGCCCTGTCAGTTACCGGCTTCGCAGGACCGGATAACGATGGCGGTGAAGCAGGACTGGTGCACTTCGCCTGCGCCTGGCGAGAAGGTGTGACACTCCATGCCGAGCGCCACTTCGGCACCCAGGATCGCGGGGAGACGCGGCTGTCGTGCATTGATACGGCGCTCGACCTGCTTTCAGCAGCGCTCGGTCGGGCCGAGCCGGAACAGGTGCCTGCGGAACCTTCATCGCACGGTCCGGGTTGACCACTGCAGACCTTTGCAGGGTGGAGACCAACGATGGACCCTGAATTAGAGCCCGAACCACGTGCACCCGGAAGGCAGACTGGCCAGCCCGGTGAAGCCGAAGATGAAAACGGCATTGCGGCAGAACTCGCGCGCCGTGCAGCGGGGGATGTCGATCCGATCGACCGGCCTAGCGATGACATGTCAATGGACGCGCTGGACGCGGCCGACGCCGACGATGACGCGGCCGTGCTGTCCCGGCCTGACTGATAAGTCTGACGGAAGACCTCGTGCTTAAACGCTATGCCTATGCCTGGCTGACCCTGCTGTTCTTCCTGGGGTCACTGGTGCTCCATTGGTACTTTGGCTGGATCGCCTATGTCGATGATGCAGCACAGCACGGTGCAGCGGCAGACCCGAGCGGCTATCTCGCCGAGATGGCCCGCGACACTTTCGAAAACTGGCAGTCCGAATTTCTGCAGCTGTTGTGGCAGGTGGTGGGCCTCGCCTATTTCCTGTATGTCGGTTCGCCCTCGTCGAAGGAAAACGACGATCGGATCGAAGCCAAGATTGACGAACTGCTGAAGGTTGCCGGACGTGAACAAGCCATCGAAGTCATCGATGAAGCCCACTTCCGCCACCACGGGCATTCGCGCCCGATCCATTTCAAACCCTGATGGCGATCACCTGCTTAAAGGTCTGGATCCCGTTTACCGCGCGGATGCCCGCGTGCTGGTGCTGGGCTCGTTGCCGGGGGCCCAATCGCTCGCGCAGTCGCGCTACTATGCCCATCCCCGCAACCAGTTCTGGCACCTTATCGGCGCGGCAATCGGGGTCGATCTGGCGGCGCTGGATTATGATGCGCGGCTGCGCTGCGTGATCGAACATCGCATCGCCCTGTGGGATGTCGTTGCTACCGGCAGGCGGCAGGGCAGCCTCGATATGGCCTTGCGGATTGTCGAACGGTCGGATCTTGCCGGCCTGGTCGATCAGCTTCCGCAGCTTCGCGCCCTGGCCTTCAATGGTGCGCTGGCGGCGCAGCAGGCACCGGACTGTAAGGGCACCCTTGATCGACTTTCCCTGCCCTCAAGCAGCCCGGCCAATACGGCTGCACTGCCCATCAAGCAGCTGCAGTGGCGCCAGATTGGCCATTACCTTGCCGATTGATGTCAGGATTGGACAAAGAAAAAGGCCCGCCGAAACCGGCGGGCCTAAATCCTGCAACGCTTTGCAGCGTTGGCTTACTTGGCAGCTTCCGAAGCCGGAGCAGCTTCGCTGGCAGCAGCAGTCGCAGCTTCCGAGGCAGCCGGAGCAGCTTCGGTGGCGGCAGCATCGGTGGCAGCGGCTTCAGTAGCAGCAGCTTCGGTCGCAGCAGCATCAGCAGGTGCTTCTTCAGTCTTGGCGCCGCAAGCGGCGAGGCTGAGGGCCATGAAAGCGGCCAGGGTAACGGTGGTCTTGCGCATTTGGGAACTCCCCCTTGTTGAGGCGGACATAATTGAATCGAATCCGCCGCCACGCAACAATTTATTGACCTTATTCCGCAACCACGTGCACGCATCGTGCTGCTGCCGCCCAGCGCGACCTGTCCGGAACGGCTGCAAAGTGTAGTCGCTTCAAAGGCATCGCCATGCTAGCCCACGATCCCATGAAGCTTGGCACCTGCTATTATCCGGAACACTGGCCTGAACAACTTTGGGCTGAAGACGCTCGCCGCATGGTTGAAGCTGGCCTTCAGCAGGTTCGGATCGGCGAATTTGCGTGGAGCCAGATCGAACCAGAGCCCGGTCGGTTTGATTGGGCGTGGCTCGATCGGGCAATCGGCATCCTCCACGCCGCCGGCCTTGAGGTGATCCTGGGTACGCCAACCGCAACCCCGCCGAAATGGCTGGTGGATCGCATCCCTGATATGGTCGCCATCGACGAGCAGGGCCGTCCGCGCGGCTTTGGATCACGGCGGCACTACTGTTTCAGCCATCGTGGCTATCGCGCTGAGGCGGCGCGGATCACCCGCGCAGTGGCAGAGCGCTATGGTCAGCACCCGGCGATCGTCGCCTGGCAGACCGACAACGAATATGGCTGCCACGATACCGTGCTGAGCTTTTCTGATGCCGCAAGACTGGCGTTCCGGGAGTGGCTGGCTGCTCGCTATAACAACATCGGCACGCTCAATCGCGCCTGGGGCAATATCTTCTGGTCGATGGAATACCGTTCGTTCGACGAAATTGACCTGCCGAACCTGACCGTGACCGAGGCTAATCCGGCGCACTGGCTGGCCTTTCGACGCTTCGCCTCAGACGAGGTGGTCGCGTTCAATCGTTGCCAGGTGGAAATCCTGCGCGAACTTTCCCCCGGGCGCGATGTGGTTCACAACTACATGGGCTTCTTTACCGAGTTCGACCATCACGCGGTGGCGGCTGATCTCGATGTGGTGGGCTGGGATTCCTATCCGCTCGGCTTTCTGGACAGCTTCCCCTTCGCCGAGGCTGATAAGCTGACCTATGCCCGGCAGGGCCATCCCGATATCGCCGCCTTCCATCACGATCTCTATCGCGGCTGCACGCCGGGCGGGCGCTGGTCGGTGCTGGAACAGCAGCCCGGCCCGGTTAACTGGGCGCGCTATAATCCTGCACCGCTGCCCGGCATGGTCCGGTTATGGACGCTGGAGGCGATGGCCCATGGGGCTGAACTGGTCAGCTATTTCCGCTGGCGGCAGTTCCCGCAGGCGCAAGAGCAGCACCACGCTGGCCTGCTGCGCCCCGACAGTCAGCCTGCCCCCGGCCTGGCCGAAGCTACCCAATCGGCGCGTGACATCGCCGCGCTCGGTCCGGTGGGTGCTCCGCCCCGGCAAGTCGCGGTGGTCTTCGCCTATGACGCCGATTGGGTCACCGCGATCCAGCCGCAGGGCGCGGGTCTTTCAGCGCTGTGGGCCACCTTTGCTTGCTATTCGGCGCTGCGGGAGCTGGGCCTGAGCATCGACATTGTGCCGCCATCCGCCGTGCTGGAGGGCTATGCCATGGTTGTTGTGCCGTGCCTGCCGATCGTGCCCGATAGCCTGGTCGATCAACTCAAGGCCTTCTCCGGCCAGATCGTCATCGGACCGCGCAGCGGCAGCCGCGATGCAGACTTTGCGATCCCTGCCGAACTAGCGCCGGGTCCGCTGCAAGCCGTGTTTCCCGGCAAGGTCGTGCGGGTTGAGAGCCTGCGGCCCGGCCTGGTTCACCCTGGCCAAGGCTGGAAAATTGCCAGTTGGCGCGAGGAGCTGGAAACCTTAAGTGAACTGGAGCTTTCCGCCACCGACGGGACTCCGGCCTGCTGGAAGCACGGCAATGTCCGTTATCTTGCCGCCTGGCCAGAACCAGAACTGGCACGCGAAGTGCTGTCCCGTGCAGTGAAAAATGCTGGCCTGCCGCAGCACGATCTGCCCGCGGGCCTGCGCTTGCGCCGCGCTGGAAACCGCACATTTGCAGTCAACTATGCCACACAGGCTCTTGATATTCCATGCACAGTCAGCGGCAAAGTCATTATGGGCGAAAGGTGCCTGCCGCCCGCCGGCGTAACCGTGGTGGAAGACTAAGCCTTCACCGCAACAATTCCGCGCCAGCCCGTAAACTCGGCCCGGCGGCGCAGCGCCAGCCGGTTGAAAGCCAGTGCGAACAGGACGGATGTTACCAGTGTGACGACCATGAAATCGATATAATGGATCCCAACCAGCCCCGCTGGCTGCCACACAAAACTGTAGAGGCCATAAAGCGCCACGCCCCAAACCACTCCGGCAATCGCCGCCCGCGCCGCCACGCCGCGGAACAGTAGCGCAACGATAAAGGCAGAGAGGATCGGCATCGAGGACAGGCCGTTCAGCTGCTGCAACAGGTTGATGATCGACTTGGCGTTCTGGAATACCGGGACCATCAGGATCGAGGTGATCGTCAGCACCACAGAGACCACGCTGGCCAGCTTCCAGTGGTTGGTGACGGGGCGGACGAACTTGGCGTGGAAGTCGATCGCATAGAGCGCTACCGAGCTGTTGAGGATCGCCGCCGTATGCGCGATCACTGCCGCCGCCATCATGGCCGCGAAGGCACCTGAGAGCCACTGCGGCAGGACAGCGGCGACGACCTGGCCATAGGCGGCATCATCGACATCGCCGAACAGCTTGA
>CAZNFV010000167.1:0-5003 GCA_964572445.1 uncultured Novosphingobium sp.
GGGCCGACATTGCCGAAACCAACACCTTTTCCGCCAACCGGATCAGCCAGGCCGATTACGGCGCGGAGCACCTGGTGCGCGAAATCAACGTTGAAAGCGCCCGCCTCGCCCGCCGCGTCGCGGATGATTTTGCCCAGGATGGTCGCCCACGGTTTGTCGCCGGCGCCATCGGGCCGACCAACAAGACGCTGTCGCTCTCTCCCGATGTCAACGATCCCGGCTACCGAGAAATCGATTGGGACACACTGGTCGATGTCTACCGGCAGCAGGTCGCTGCGCTGGTTGAAGGCGGAGCCAATTTCATCCTGATCGAAACGGTGTTCGATACGCTCAACGCCAAGGCCGGGATCATGGCCGTGCGCGAGGTTGAGCGCGAGCTTGGCCGCGACGTGCCGATCATGCTGTCGATGACGCTGACCGACTTGTCGGGCCGCAACCTGTCGGGCCACACGGTCGAGGCGTTCTGGTATGCGGTCCGCCATGCCCGGCCGCTGACCATTGGCCTCAACTGCTCATTCGGGGCGACCCAGCTGCGCCCGCACGTGCGTTCGCTCAGCGCGATCTCGGATGCGGCAATCATGGTTTATCCCAATGCCGGGCTGCCCAATGAACTGGGCGAATACGATGAGCTGCCCGAACAAACCGCCGCACTGGTCCGCGAATGGGCCGAGGCTGGGCAGGTCAATGTGCTGGGCGGTTGCTGCGGCTCCACCCCCGCCCACATCGCGGCGATTGCCAGGGCGGCCCGGGGCTTGCCCGCGCGGGTGATCCCGCAGCTTGATCCGGTCACGCGCCTGGCTGGCCTTGAACCCTTCGTGATGGCGGCCTGATCCGATGAACGCATCCTCCTCCACCCGCCCATCCGGCTCGTCATTCGTCAATATTGGTGAGCGGACCAATGTCACCGGCTCGGCCGCGTTCAAGAAGCTGATCCTGGCGGATGACTATGCCAAGGCGGTCGAAGTGGCGCGCCAGCAGGTTGAGAACGGCGCACAGGTGATTGACGTCAACATGGATGAGGGACTGCTCGATGCAGTCTACGCCATGACCACTTTCCTCAAACTGATCGCCGCCGAGCCTGACATTGCCCGCGTGCCGGTGATGATCGACAGTTCCAAGTGGGACGTGATCGAGGCCGGGCTGAAGTGCGTTTCGGGCAAGCCGATCGTCAATTCGATCTCGATGAAGGAAGGCGAAGAACCCTTCCTGGCCCAGGCCCGCAAGTGCATGGACTATGGCGCCGCCGTGGTGGTGATGGCCTTCGACGAACAAGGCCAGGCTGACAGCAAGGACCGCAAGGTCGCGATTTGCGAGCGCGCCTACAAACTGCTCACCGGGATCGGCTTCCCGCCCGAGGACATCATCTTCGATCCCAACGTGTTCGCGGTGGCGACCGGGATTGAAGAGCACAACAATTATGGCGTCGACTTTATCGAGGCCGTGCGCGAAATCCGCCAGCGCTGCCCGCATGTCCATTTCAGCGGCGGGCTATCGAACCTTTCGTTCTCGTTCCGCGGCAACGAGCCGGTCCGCCGGGCGATGCATTCGATCTTCCTCTACCACGCGATCCCGGCCGGGCTCGACATGGCGATCGTCAATGCGGGCCAGCTTGACGTTTATGACACGATCGACCCGGCGCTGCGGCAGGCCTGCGAGGACGTGATCCTCAACCGCGATCTCGGCGCCACCGAGCGGCTGATCACCTTGGCTGAGAGCTTCAAAGGTACCGACGCCAAGGCCGAGAAGGAAGCCGAAGAATGGCGTGGCTGGGACGTTTCGCGCCGGATCGAGCACGCACTGGTCAAGGGCATCGACGCCCATATCGTCGATGACACCGAGGAAGCCCGCGCTGAAATCTTCGCGCAGGGTGGCCGCCCGATCCAGGTGATCGAAGGCCCACTGATGGACGGGATGAACACGGTGGGGGACCTGTTCGGATCGGGCAAGATGTTCCTGCCGCAGGTGGTCAAATCCGCCCGCGTGATGAAGAAGGCCGTCGCCCACCTGATCCCCTTCATCGAAGCGGAAAAGGCGCTGCTGGGCACTGAATCCCAGTCCAAGGGCCGCATCATCATGGCGACGGTCAAGGGCGACGTTCACGACATCGGCAAGAACATCGTCGGCGTAGTCCTGCAGTGCAACGGCTACGAAGTGATCGATCTTGGCGTCATGGTGCCCTGGCCCAAGATCATCGAAACCGCGATTGCCGAACAAGTGGACATGATTGGCCTGTCAGGCCTGATCACGCCCAGCCTGGATGAGATGGTGACCGTGGCCGAAGAAATGGAACGCGCCGGGCTGACCATCCCGCTGCTGATCGGCGGGGCCACCACCAGCCGGCTCCACACCGCGCTGCGGATCGATCCGGCCTATTCCGGCCCGGTGATCCACGTGCTCGACGCCAGCCGCGCGGTCGGCGTGGCCAGCCAGCTGCTGTCTGACACCCAGCGCGACGGCTTTGTTGAGACGACGGCGGCCGATTACCAGCACATGCGTGATGTCCGCGCTGGCAAGGAAGCCACCGTGCTGCTCAGCCTGGACGATGCGCGCGCCAATGGCTTCAAGGCCGATTTCTCTGACAAGCCGGCTCCGCCCGAGCAACCCGGCCTGCACGTGTTCGAGGACTGGGACCTGACCGATCTGGTCAGCGTGTTTGACTGGACGCCGTTCTTCCGCGCCTGGGAACTGGCCGGCAACTTCCCGGCGATCCTTGATGACGAGATCGTCGGCGAAAGCGCCCGCTCGCTATATGCCGATGCAACGGCAATGCTGGAAAAGATCATCAGCGAAAAGTGGCTGACGGCCAAGGGCGTCTGCGGCTTCTGGCCCTGCGCCCGGGACGGCGATGATGTGGAGCTCTACCTGACCGAGGAGGAGCGCCACGTCCGCCTGCCGTTCCTGCGCCAGCAAATCCGCAAGAGCCGTGACCGCGCCAACTATTGCCTGGCCGATTTCATCGATCCCGATGGTGACTGGATCGGCGGTTTTGCCGTGGGCATCCACGGGATCGAACCGCACCTCGAACGCTTCCGCGCGGGCCATGATGACTATTCAGACATCCTGCTGAAGGCCCTGGCCGACCGCTTTGCCGAAGCCTTTGCTGAGCGGCTGCATCAGCACGTGCGTACCACGCTGTGGGGCTATGCGCCGGGTGAACAGCTGACCAATGAAGCGCTGATCCGCGAGGAATATCGCGGCATCCGCCCGGCGCCGGGCTATCCCGCCTGCCCCGATCACAGCCTGAAGCCGATCCTGTTCGACCTGCTGGATGCCACCGCCAGCACCGGGATCACCCTGACTGAGAGCTATGCGATGTTGCCAACCTCGGCCGTATCGGGCTTCTACTTCGGGCACCCGCAGGCCGAATACTTCGGCGTAGCCCGGATCGGCCGCGATCAGGTGGAAGACTATGCAGCCCGGCGCGAAGCGGATTTGGCAACGACCGAACGCTGGCTGCGGCCGAACCTGGACTGACGCTCGACAAGGGAACCTGCGGCGTTAATCTGTGGCCATGCGCCATTTGCTCTTCCTTGCCAGCCTGATCCTGGCCGCGCCGCTGCAGGCGCAGGCCGCGCCCGCGACCGTCGCAGTCCAGTTTGATCGGGCGACGATCCGCCCCGTCCTGGCCGAGGGACTGGCCGACCGCGCTGCTGGCCGGGCGGTGACGGCTGACAGCCCGGTGCGGATCGCTTCGATCTCCAAACTGGTGACGACACTGGGCGTGCTGCGGCTGGTTGATCAGGGCCAGCTCAACCTCGACCGCGATGTTTCGGACTACCTCGGCTGGCGCTTGCGCAATCCGGCTTTCCCGGATCAAGCGATCACGCTGCGCTTGCTGCTAAGCCATCAGGCCAGTCTGCGTGACGGGGGCGAAGGCTACATCATCCCGCTGGGCGTCACCTTGCAGGAACGGCTGGTCGATGCCGCGATGTGGGATGCAGAGCACGGCCCGCGGGCGGGCTGGTTTGCCTATGGAAATATCAACTTCCCGGTGGCCGCCAGCGTGATTGAGCGGGTGACGGGTGAGCGGTTTGACGTGGCGATCAGCCGGCTGGTGCTGAAGCCGCTGCAGCTCGACGCCTGTTTCAACTGGGGCGCTGGTTGCTCCGCCGATGCCTTCCGGGGCGCGGCGATCCTCTACCGGGCCAGCGGCGAAGTGGCGCGCGATGATCTGCATGGCCAGCCGCCGCTCTGCCCGGTGGTCCCGGCGAAGGACGGGTCCTGCAACCTAAGTCGCTATCAGCCGGGCGAAAACGGTGCGCTGTTTGGACCGCAGGGGGGCTTACGGATTTCGATGACCGGCCTGGCGCGGGTGGGTCAAATGCTGGCCAGGCGCGGCAAAGGCTTCCTGTCCGCGCGGTCCTATCGCGAGATGACCCGCGCCCAGTGGCACAGCGGCCCCGGCAAGGGCGGTGTGGGTGAGTACGGGGAGAATACCGGCTTCTTCTGCGGCTATGGCCTGGGCTTGCAGCGAATTGGTTCGGGCGGCGCGGGCTGCAAGGATGACCTGTTCGGTGACGGCAAGCCGCGCATGGGCCACGCGGGCGAAGCCTACGGCCTGCGCTCTGGCCTGTGGTGGGACCCGGTGACCGGCAAGGGCCTCGCCTTCTTCACCAGCGCGGTGGCAGACGACACGCCGACCGGGCGCAGCGCCTTCACCGCGATTGAAGAGGCCGTTGTGGAGAGATCGCGACCCTAGCCCTTCCGCTGCAGCCCCGGCCCAGCTAGGCGCATCTGTGTGACGCACGCCGCCCTTCTTGACCAGCTCCACACCACCTTCGGCTTCACCGCGTTCCGCGGCGTGCAGGAGCAGGTGCTGGCGCGCGTAATGGCCGGGCAATCGACCCTGGCAATCATGCCGACCGGCGCGGGCAAATCGCTGACCTATCAGCTGCCGGCGGTTATGCTGGAGGGGACCTGCGTGGTCGTTTCCCCGCTGATCGCGCTAATGCACGATCAGCTGCGCGCCGCGACTGCCAACGGCATCAGCGCCGCCACCCTGA
>CAZNFV010000168.1:0-1231 GCA_964572445.1 uncultured Novosphingobium sp.
CTGCTTGCCAAAAAGCGCCCCCCGACAGCCCGCCCGGGGGTGGGGTGGGGCCCCGGGCTCGGGTGGTGGGGGGGGGGCGTGTCGAGACACAGAGTGACCATGCTCTCAGCGACGGCGGCGGGATCGCAAAGCACTTCGCCAGCAGGAATGCGGACGACTTTGACGCCAAGGCGGTTCAGTTCACCATCGCGCCGGGCATCGAATTCAGGCTGGTCGCCCATGTCGTGGACCTTGCCGTCAATCTCGAATGCGGTTCGTGCGGCATGGCAGTAGAAGTCCACCACATAGTTGCCAAGCGGATGCTGGTTGCGAAACTTCAGGCCGAGCGGCTTGGTCTTCAAAATTCGCCAGATCAAGACTTCGGGCAAGGACATCTGGCGCCGCAGCTGGCGGGCACGCTCGACCGTTCCGGGCGCGTGGTCAAACACGACCTAGAATCTCACCCACCGGGCGAGCTGCCCCGCAGGGGCGGAGGGGGGCGCGAAAGGGAAAGCCGCAGAAGCGGCTTGTACGCTGGCGCGCACAATTGGTCCGCCCCTTTCCGTCAGCGCTTCGCGCAGCCACCTTCCCCAAAGGGGGAGGCTCGCGGTGTTTGGTCTGCCGATCACCCGAGCAGCCTCTCATTCACAACCTTACCGCCCTGCGTCAGCCGCACGGCGTTGCCGATCTCCTCGTCCAGGACGGGCCGGCCCGCTTCCTTGTCCCAGAACGCGCTGAGGAAGTTGTGAAGGTTGCGGGCGAACAAGGCCGAGGCATCGGCGGGGAGCCGGGCCGGCGTGTTGGCAAAGCCGAGGATCTTGACCCCGTGGCGAACCACCACTTCATCGGACTTGCTGCCTTCAACGTTACCGCCTTGCGCCACGGCAAGGTCAAAGATCACCGACCCCGGCTTCATGCTGGCGATCTGCGCGTCAGAAATCAGCCGCGGGGCGGCGCGGCCGGGGATCAGCGCGGTGGTGATGACGATGTCTTGCTTGGCGATATGGCTGGATACCAGTTCGGCCTGGGCCTTCTGGTATTCTTGCGACATCTCGGTGGCATAGCCGCCGGCGCCCTCACCCTCGATCCCGGCGACGCTTTCGACGAAGATCGGCTTGGCACCCAGCGACATGATCTGCTCTTTGGTGGCGGAGCGGACGTCGGTGGCAGAAACTTGCGCGCCAAGCCGGCGAGCCGTGGCAATGGCCTGCAACCCGGCAACGCCGACGCCCATGACGAAGCACTTGGCAGC
>CAZNFV010000168.1:1241-4988 GCA_964572445.1 uncultured Novosphingobium sp.
ATAGAGATTGGCCGATTCGATCACCGCTTTGTAACCGGCCAGGTTCGACTGGCTGGACAGAATGTCCATCGACTGCGCACGCGTAATGCGCGGCATGAACTCCATCGCCAGGGCTTCAAATCCGCCCATGGCATAGTCATCAATCCGCGCGCGCTGGCCGAACGGGTCTAGGCCCGCGACGATCCAGGCCCCGGCATTGGCACCTTTGAGAGCCTTGGCATCCGGCCCCTGCACGCCCAGCACGATATCCGCGCCCTTGGCTGCGTCCTTGACCACTTCAGCGCCCGCTGCGGCATAGTCCGCATCGGCGATCGAGGCCGATTCACCAGCCCCGGATTCGACCACCACCACCGCGCCGAGCGCGATGAATTTCTTCACCGTCTCCGGTGTGGCCGCAACCCGGGTTTCCCCGCTCGCGCGTTCCTTCAGGACGGCGATCCGCAGGCTGGCGCTCACCGTGCGGTCAAGCGATCAGCGCGATGACGATTGCAGCGACGATTGCCACCGCTACGCTGCCCCACTTGAACAATCCGATGAAGCCGCCGTACGTTTCTGTGGCAGCTTTGATGTCATTTCCTGAAGCCATTATCCGGTCCCTGCTCTGGCAAGTTGTTGTATCGCGGACGTGTCTATCGCCGCCATCGCCGACACTCAAGTGGCCATGTCGGCAACTACCCCCAATTCGCAGGCTTAATCGCCTCTTTACCCCCTTGCGCTATCCCGTCGCTGACTAAGAGCGGGGAAGCACAGCAGGACCATGGCGGATTGCGAGCAGCAAACGATGATGCTGATCGATGATGAGCCGGCGCAAAGCCGGCTGATCTCGGCGCTCGCTGCGCGCGAAGGCTGGCGCACGCTGGTCGCCCGCGATTCGGAAACCGCCATTGCCACGCTTGGCACCCGCCAGGGCATGCAGCTGGATGCGATAATTCTCGACCAGTGGGTCCCCGGCGATGAGGCTTGCGCGCTGATTGCTGAATTGAAGAGCCGCCGCCCGGCCCTGCCGATCCTGATGCTAACGGCCTCGGCCTCGCCCTTGCTCGCCGTCGAAGCGATGCGCGCCGGGGCGACTGACTATCTGGTCAAACCGGTCTCGCCCGAACGGCTGATGCAGGCCTTGCGGATGGCCACGACCCGCGAAGCGCCACGCGCCGAGCTGATGCCGTTGACCGAGAAGATGCCATCGAACCCAGATTTCGATGCCATGATCGGCGCGTCACCCACCTTCCGCACCGCACTCGCAATCGCCGCCAAGGCCGCCCGTGGTCATGGCCCGGTGCTGATTGAAGGGGAAAGCGGCACCGGCAAGGAAATGCTGATCCGGGCGATGCAGGCCGCCAGTCCACGTGCCAAAGCTCCGTTTCGCCTGCTGAACATTGGCGCCATTCCGGCCAATTCCGTCGAATCAGCGCTGTTTGGGCATGAAAAAGGCTCGTTCCCTGGCGCATTCGATCGCCACATTGGCGCGCTTCAGCATCCGACGGCGGAACCCTGGCGCTCGATGAGGTCGATCGTCTGCCTCCGGCGGTGCAGCAGCGTTTGCTCGAATCAATCCAGCGGGGCGATGTTCGCCCGATCGGCGCCCGTCACTCTTTCCGGATTGATTTCCGCCTGATCGCCGCCAGCAATCTGCCGCTGCGCGATATGGTTGAAGCCGGACACTTCCTGCCCGAACTCTTTCAGGCCATCTCCAGCATCACTGTGCAATTGCCGCCGCTGCGCGTTCGGGCCGGCGATATTCCCGCACTTTCTCGCCAATTTCTGGCCCGGATCGGGGAGCAGCCTGGGCTGCGTGAAATCGGCATAACCGATGGGGCACTGGCTCTACTCTCAGCCTACGACTGGCCGGGCAATGTCCGTCAGTTGCAAGCGGCGCTATTCCGCGCGGCGGTATTCTGTGATGGCGACGCCCTGACCGCAGACGATTTTCCGCAGCTGGCCGATATGCTGGGTGAAGACCTGCAGGACGCCGTCCATCATCACGAAGCGGTTGGCGTCACGCTCTATACGCCCGATGGCAACCTGCGCCCGCTGGAAGAGATTGAGGCTGATGTTATCCGCTTGGCTATCGGCCATTACCGCGGCCGCATGACCGAAGTCGCCCGCCGCCTCGGCATCGGTCGCTCCACGCTCTATCGCAAGTTATCGGACCTCGGGATCGGTGACGCGGCCTAAGACGCGAGCTGGCTGAAGTCCGTTAGCGCAGCGTCCTTCAGGCCGCGCCAGACCCGCATCGCCTGGACCGTTTCCGGCACGTCGTGGACCCGGAGCAGCTGAACGCCGGCCTCCAAGGCCCGTGTTGCCAGCATGATCGAACCGCCGAGGCGCTGATGGGCAGGCGCTTCACCGGATAAGGCTCCGATCATCCGCTTGCGACTGGCACCGACCAGCAGCGGCTGGCCCAGTGCATGAAACAGCGGGAGCGCATTCAATAAGGCGAGGTTGTCCGCCACCGACTTGCCAAAACCGATGCCCGGATCGAGCAGGATCTTTTCGCGCGGAATGCCCGCAGCAATGGCAGCATCGCGCCGCGCCGCCAGCCAATCGAACACGTCAACCACCACATCGGCGTAGCTGCCGCCGGTGTGCAGATCGTCGCCATCACCCGGCGCGTGCATCAGCACCACCGGAGCGTCTGAGCGGGCGGCAAGATCCAGACTGCGCGGATCGTGGCGCAGCGCCGAGACATCGTTGAGGATATGCGCGCCAGCAGCAAGCGCCGCTTCCATCACCGCCGAACGTCGTGTGTCGATCGAGATTGCTGCGCCCGCAGCTGCCAGGCGCTCAACCATCGGTACGACGCGCTTCAGTTCATCGCCTTCCCAGACTGCTGCGGCTCCGGGCCGGGTGCTTTCCCCGCCAATGTCGATAATCGCCGCGCCGGCTTCCAGCATGGCGGAGGCGTGGGCTGCAGCAATTTCAGGATCGTCCATAAACTGGCCGCCGTCCGAAAAACTGTCTGGCGTCATGTTGAGGATGCCCATGACCTGCGGCTGATCAAGCCGCACGGTTCGCGCACCGCAGCTCAGCGGCGCCGGCAGGCGCTGGATATTCTCGAACTGCGCCTGTAACTCTGGCGACAGGTCCGGCACCATCGCGCGCAATTCTGCCGCCGAGTACAGCTCGCGCGATACGACCTTGCCGCCTTCGCGCGCGATCACGGCAAAACGGCTGGCATAGGTCAGCCCGCCGGCCAGGCGGATGGCCCCGCCCTCCTCGCTCTGTGGCGATTCAGCGAGGGCAATAGGGCGAAGGTAGTGCCTGGCGCTCAATCTTCCGTCGCCAGCAGGTACCGCTGCCGAAGCGCATCAATGGGCTTGAATTCGCCCTCATGCTCGATGTGCCAGAAGGTCCAGCCGTTGCAGCTTGGCGCACCCTGCAGCTTGGCACCCAACCCATGGATCGAGCCAATTTCGGTGCCGGAAACCAGCGAACCATCGGCGCGCACAATGGCGGCAAGCTTGCGCTTCTTGTCAAAAATCTGGGCGCCGGCAGCGATCAGGCCGGTCTCGACCAGAGTGCCAAAGGCCACCTTCGGTGCTGACCGGGGGCTTTGCATGGTGGTCAGCGCCGATTCGTCGAGCGGCAGCGCCAGCTCGATCCGCTCCAGCGCGGCCTCGCGGTAATTGCTCTCACGCTCGCAACCGATCCATTCGCGGCCCAGGCGCTTGGCAACGGCGCCGGTTGTGCCCGTGCCAAAGAACGGATCGAGCACCACATCGCCCTTGTTGGTGGTGGCCAGCATCA
>CAZNFV010000169.1:0-4927 GCA_964572445.1 uncultured Novosphingobium sp.
GGAGCGGGTGAATATCTGGCGTGGGGCGAGCTTGATCTCAGGCAGGATCTTGTCGTCCTTGATCCGCTTGTTGCCTTCCAGCACGATACGGTTGATGACCGGGTTTTCCTTAACCTCGATCGTGACGTTACCGCCATCGTTGCGGATCTTCACGTCAGAGAACAGCTCGGTCGCGAACAGGTCCTTCAGCGCCTGGTCAGCGCCCTGCTGGGTATAGGGCTGGCCAAGCCGCAGCTTGATGTAGGACCGGATCGTATCGGGTTCGAGCCGCTGAGAACCAACCACGGTGATCGAAGTGATCGCGCTGGGCGCTTCGCTGGCTGGAGGAACGCCCTGTGCCATCGCGGCCTGCGGCAATCCGCCGAGGATCGAGGTGCCCAGAAGCACCGCGGCAATGCGGAGGGAAGACTGGCGATTGCTGGCAATTCGGTTCTTCGGCACGGTTGTTCCCGTCTTGATGCTCAACGCCCTCACCCAACCCAGGCGATAGCGCGGGCGCGCTGCTGGCAATTCGCCGCCCTTGCCCGATGCGGCCACGCCGATCAAGCAAACTCGCGGCGTTTTGCCCGCAGTTTTACCATTCACTACACCTAGCCGCCGAAGATCGACAGCGAGGCAATGTCGTTGAAGGTGACGAACAGCATCAGGGCCAGCATGAAGGCCAGGCCGGTGCGGAACGCCCACTCCTGACTGCGTGCACCCAACGGCTTACGACGGACAGCTTCTGCCGCGTACATAGCCAGGTGCCCGCCGTCGAGCGTGGGGATTGGCAGCAAGTTAATGAATGCCAAATTAATTGAAATCAGCGCAGCAAACGAAACGAACGAAAGCCAGCCAAGAGAGAGCTGTTCGCCTGAGAATTTGGCAATCTTGATCGGTCCGCCCAGCTCGTCCAGTGGGCGCTCGCCCGTAACGATCTGAACCAGCCCCGCGGCCATTGTGCGAATGATGCCGAACGACTGGTCAACACCCTTCACCACGGCCCCAATCGGCCCGACCTTCTGGAATTCCATCGCCGCCGGACGAATACCCAACAGGCCGCGGCGGATTTCGTTGCCGAAGCGATCTTTCTGGACATCAGTAGCCAGGCGCACCGGCTGGCTGAAGCTCACCCCGTTCCGCTCAGCAGCAATGCTGATCGTGCGGCCCGGGTAGAGCGCTACCCGCTCGGCAATGTCCATGAAGCTATCGACCTGCGCACCGTCGATCGCAACGATCCGGTCACCCGTCTTGAACCCGGCGGCTGCGGCCACTGAACCCTTGGCAAATTCACCGATCACTGGCGCGGCAACTGGTACGCCGTAAGCCATGTTGAACGCAGCGAAGATCCCGATTGCCACCAGCAGGTTCATCAATGGTCCGGCCAGCACGATCAGCGCGCGCTGCCAGAGTGTAGCATACTGGAACATCCCGCGCTGCTCGGCCGGGCTGGCATTGGCCGCCGCTGGATTAGGGACCGAGGTGGCATTCATGTCACCCGCAAACTGGACATAGCCGCCCAGCGGCAGCGCCGCCAGCCGCCAGCGCGTGCCGCGCTTGTCGGTCCAGCCGGTCAGCTCCTTGCCAAAGCCGATCGAAAAGACATCGGCCTTCACCTTGAAAGCGCGGCCAACCAGATAGTGGCCCAGCTCGTGCAGGACCACCAAGGGCCCCAGCACCAGCAGAAACGCACCGATCATCATCAGGACAGAAGGGGATTCGGTCACTGTGTTACCAACTCCAGAATGCCGCGCGCTTCGGCGCGTGCCGCCGCATCGACGGCCATGACATCGGCCAAGGTGGCCGGTGGCGGCGGTGCATAGCGCGCCAATACCTGTTCGACTACTACCGCAATCCGCGTGAATGAAAGCTTGCCGGCCAGGAAAGCCGCCACTGCCACCTCATTCGCCGCGTTAAGCACG
Source organism: uncultured Novosphingobium sp. (assembly GCA_964572445.1). Lineage (GTDB taxonomy): Bacteria > Pseudomonadota > Alphaproteobacteria > Sphingomonadales > Sphingomonadaceae > Novosphingobium. Next base: position 1,902 of record CAZNFV010000169.1, read on the forward strand.
GCTGGAGCCGCCCCGCCCGCTTCGGCCGCCAGACGGCACAGGCGGGTCGCGGGGAAGCGCTCTTCATCCGGCGCACGGAAGGTCAGCTCACCAATCGCGGCGAGATCCAGCGGTGCCAGCGGCGTATCCATGCGCTGCGGCCAGGCCAGGCACGAAGCAATCGGCACCCGCATGTCCGATGGCCCAAGCTGCGCCAGCGTCGATCCATCGCGGTATTCAACCATCGAATGGACCACCGACTGCGGATGGACGATGATCCGTAACTTATCGAGCCCGACCGGGAACAGATGATGCGCCTCGATCAGTTCCAGCCCCTTGTTGAACATGGTGGCGCTATCGACGCTGATCTTGGCACCCATGTCCCAGTTGGGATGCTTCACCGCCTGCGCCGGGGTCGCGGCGTGGAGCTGCTCCAGCGACCAATCGCGGAACGGCCCGCCACTGGCAGTCAATGTAATTGAGCGGACGTGATCGTAGCTATTGCCAGCAAGGCACTGGAAAATAGCGTTATGTTCACTGTCTGTCGGCAACAGTGTCGCACCGCTGCGGGCGACAGCAGCGGTCAGGACTTCGCCTGCGGCGACCAGCGCTTCTTTGTTTGCCAGCGCCACGGTCCGGCCCTGCTCAATGGCGGCCATGGTCGGCGCCAGGCCAGCACAACCGACGATGGCAGCAATAGTGACGTCAGCCGGCCGACTGGCCGCCTCAACCAGCGCGGCTTCACCCCCGGCGGCCGTGATCCCTGTCCCCGCCAGCGCCTCACGCAGCGCAGGCAGTGCGGTTTCGTCTGCCACGATCGCCACTTCGGCGGCAAATTCGCGCGCCAGCTTGGCCAGTTCGATGGCATTGCCATTGGCAGTCAGGGCCACCACGCGCCACTGCCCCGGCTGACGGCGGATCAGGTCCAGCGTTGAAGCGCCAATCGATCCGGTTGCGCCAAGGACGGTCAGGCTGCGCATTACAGAGCGCTCAGGCCCGCCAGCAGCGCGGCCAGAAAGCTGACCGCCAGCAGGCCATCAACGCGGTCAAACAGCCCGCCATGGCCGGGAATGAGCTTGCCGGAATCCTTAACGCCAGCCCGGCGCTTCATCCAGCTTTCGAAGAAATCGCCAGACTGCGCGACCACGGCGGCAAGGACGGCCAGCCCAAGGACCTGCCACCAGGCCGGAGCCGCGTCGCTCAACTTTGCTGAAAGCGTCAGCACCGCGGTTGCGCCCAGAATCCCGCCCAGCAAGCCGGCCCAGGTCTTGGACGGGCTGATTGCTGGTGCGATCTTGGGCCCGCCTAATGCACGCCCGGTGAAATAGGCCCCAATATCGATCGCTGCGACCAGCGCGACCAAGGTCAGTACGTCGGCAAAGCCGCGCTCCCCTTCGCGCATCAGCATCAGCATCGCGGCGGCTGGCGCGATGTAGAGGATCCCGCCCAGGGTCCAGCCCGTTTCGCGCAGCGGCGAGGGATCAAGTCCACGCACCAGCGCGCGCCATTCGTACAGCACGCCGCCAGCCACGATCATCACGAATGCCGACCAGGCCCAGCCGCCCAGCCAAAGAACAGTCAGCGCGATCGCAACGATCACAATGGCTGAGAGCGCGCGAACCCGCAGATCGGCATTCTTGCCTTTATCGTCCGCCATAGCGCCGCTCCCGCTTGCCAAATTCGTCGAGCGCGCCGCGCAGGTGATCCGGCGTAAAATCGGGCCACAGCACGTCTGTGAACCACATTTCCGCATAGGCGGCCTGCCACAGCAGGAAGTTTGACAGGCGCACTTCGCCCGAGGTCCGGATCAACAGATCAAGCGGCGGCAGGCCGGCCGTATCCAGCTCTGCCTCAATCGCCGCTGGGGTGATCGGTCCTTTGGCGCCCGCCTTAGCCGCAGCGCGGGCGATTTCATCCTGCGCGCCATAGTTGAGCGCGATCACCAGGGTCGTACCGCCATTACTGGCAGTCCGGGTTAGCGCATCGTCAAGCAAGGCCACGACATCGGCCGGCAGGGCCGAATGATCACCAATGATCCGCAGGCGGACATTGTTGGCCACGAATTCATCAATATCCGCGACGATATAGCGCTTAAGCAGCCCCATCAGCGCCGAAACTTCGTCTTCCGGACGGCTCCAGTTCTCGGTGCTGAAGGCGTAAAGCGTCAGCGCCTCAAGCCCCATCTCACGCGCCGCACGGACGATGGTTCGCACCGCCTCCACCCCGCGCTGGTGACCCATGGCGCGCGGCAGGTGGCGTTTTTTGGCCCAACGTCCGTTGCCATCCATGATGATGGCGACGTGACGAGCCTCAGTCATGGCGCTTGACCCACGCATCCTGACCTTGCCGAAGGATCACTTGCCCAGGATTTCCTGTTCCTTCTGGGTGGCAACCGCGTCGGCTTCCTTGATCATTTCGTCAGTCAGCTTCTGGACTTCGGCCTCGCCGCGCTTGCGGTCGTCTTCCGAGATTTCCTTCTTGGTCTCGTCAGCCTTCAGGTTGTCGATCCCGTCACGGCGCACGTTGCGGATCGCGATGCGGGCCTTTTCGGCATAGGAATGAGCCAGCTTGGCCAGTTCTTTGCGGCGCTCCTCGGTCAGATCGGGGATCGGCAGGCGGATGGTGTTGCCATCGTTGATCGGATTGAGCCCGAGACCAGCAGAGCGGATCGCCTTTTCAACCGGCGTCACGTTCGACTTATCCCAGACCTGCACGGACAGCATGCGGGGTTCAGGCGCCGACACGGTGGCCACCTGATTCAGCGGCGTGCGGTTGCCGTAAGCTTCGACCATGATCGGATCGAGCAGCGCCGTGTTGGCGCGGCCGGTGCGCAAACCGCCCAGGTCACTGCGCAGCGATTCAACAGCGCCCTTCATGCGGCGCTCAAGATCGGCCTTATCGTACTTGGCCATGGTTCTAACCCTTCTTCACGATTGTTTGTGTCCCCTGCCCCGCCAGCACCTTGGCCAGGTTGCCCTGTTCGCGGATCGAGAAGACGACGATCGGAATGCTGTTATCACGGCACAGCGCAACCGCGCTGGCATCCA
>CAZNFV010000170.1:0-4893 GCA_964572445.1 uncultured Novosphingobium sp.
AGAAGCCCCAGTCAGCGTGCTGGGCCAGCGTGGTCCAGGTCTTCTGGCCATTGACGATGTAGTCATCGCCATCGCGCTCAGCCTTGGTGCGCAGCGAGGCGAGGTCAGAACCGGCACCCGGTTCCGAATAACCCTGACACCACCAGTCATCGCCCGACAGGATGCGGGGCAGGAACTGGGCTTTCTGTTCGGGCGTGCCGAAGGTGTAGATCACCGGGCCGACCATCGACAGGCCGAACGGCATCAGGCGGATGCAGTCAGCGCGCGAGGTTTCTTCCGACCAGATGAAGCGCTGGGTCGGGGTCCAGCCGGTGCCGCCGTATTCCACGGGCCAGGCCGGGGCGACCCAGCCCTTCTTGTGCAGGATGCGGTGCCAGGCCAGGAAGTCTTCCTTGGCCAGTTCGTCGCCTTCATCCTGCTTGCCGCGCAGTTCAGCCGGATAGTTCTCGGCAATGAAAGTGCGGACCTCGTCGCGGAAGGCCAGATCTTCGGGGCTGAAATCGATGTCCATGAGCCTCAATCCTCAGTTATGCTGTTGCCGACAAAGTGGCGCGTATTTGCGCGCGGGGCAAGGATCGGTTGCAGTTCGGGACCAAAGACCTATCGCCGGTTCAGGCTGTCGTTACGGCATGCTGGTTTTGGCGGGTGCGGCCCGGTTGGCAGGGTGGGCCCCAATCGCTAGCAAGATGCCCGGGAGGATAGTGTTATGCGGCGAATCGCCTCGGTTATTGCCATTTCGATGTTGCTCGCTGGCTGCGGGCAGGATCCGGTGCAGAATGAGCCTGCCAAGCAAGCGCCACCAGCAGCCGGCGCGCCCACTGCGCTTCAGCCCGGCCAGTACCGCGTGGTGATGAAGGTCAACCGGGTTGAGTTTCCCGGCATGACTGGCGCTGCGGCAGAAAAGGCCAAAACCATGTTCGGCACGGTGGCTCAGACCAGTGAATATTGCCTGACGCCCCAAGATGCCGCCAAGGGCCGCAAAGAGCATTTCCGGCGCACGCTGGCCAAGGGCGATTGCCAGTATGACAAGCTGAACCTGACCAACGAGTCGATTGACGGAGAGCTGGTTTGCCAGACCGGGCAGGGGATGACCGCCCGCAACAAGATCAGCGGCACCTTCAATGCCGTGCGGTCTGACATTGCCGTGGATTCGATCAGCCAGGTTCCCGGCGGCCAGATCCGCATGGCTATCGAAACCAGCGCAGAACGAATTGGAGACTGCAATTGAGCCATCCTTACCGCTTTGATCGCGCGATTTCACGGCGCCCCGGGGCAAGCGTGGTCAACGGCTTGCGCGCTGGCGGCGGGCCAGATCCTTCGCTGGCCGGGGTGCTGGCCGAGCATGCCGCCTATATCGCCGCGCTGGAAGCGGCCGGGCTGAAAGTCACCCTGCTCGATCCGCTGGAAGACTTTCCCGATGCGATCTTCGTTGAAGACCCGGCGCTGGTCTTCCCTGACTGCGCGATCCTGCTCAACCCCGGCACCGCCACCCGGGCCGGTGAAGGCGTCTTCCTGCGGCCGGCGCTGGATCAGGCTTTTGACCAGGTGTTCGAATTGCCCGCCGGCCATGCCGACGGCGGGGACGTGCTGGCGATGGGTGATGCCGTCTACATCGGCCTGTCCGCGCGCACGGACCTCATGGGGGCGGAGGCATTGGCGCACATTCTGGAGCGGACTGGCCGCCGTGCCATCGTGGCCGAAACGCCCGCTTCAGTCCTGCATCTGAAAACCGCCAGCTCAATCGTCGATGAAGAGACGATCCTTGCCACCCGCGAACTTGCCGCCAGCGGCATCTATGATGGCTATCGCGTGCTGGTGATCCCGGATGGCGAGGAGGCCGGCGCCAATGTGCTGCGGGTCAACGACGTGATCCTCGCCGGCAGCCGCTTTCCGCGGATCCTCGACCTGCTCGACGGCCACGGCGCGACAGTGATCACGCTCCAGAACAGCGAGATCGAAAAGATCGACGCCGGCTTCACCTGCATGTCGCTGCGGTGGTTCGGGGGATAGATTTACCGGGGCGGGGTGGGGTTGGCAGGCGGGAGCGCCCGTTCCGATGGCGGGAATCTGCCGATAGAGTGGCGCGTGCGACTGCGCAGTTTTCCTACGCCCCTGCCGCCTGCTAAAGTTGCTTCGGCTCTTTCCAATCGTTGATCCAGACCGCGCGCTTGCCAGCGCATCGCCTCGCTGCGGCTGAGTGGCGTTTTTTTATTTCCCCAACACCGCATCCACCCACAAATCGGCTAAGACCCCAGCAATTCCCACGGCTTCGGCGTGTTGGAAGAAGCGGACAGAGTGTCAACTATGTAAACTTTTGCGCCGCACTGTTTCGCCTCGCGCTTTGGTGAATGGCACTTCCAGGCGGTTGCTTCTCGCGCCTAAATCGGCCGTTGTTGCGTCAATACAGCATATGGACCATAAGCCCGAATTGGGTTGGGCTACGGGACGAAAAATGCGATTCGGTGAAATGGAAGCACCAATGCCGGCACTGATTGAACTCAGCGCCATGGCAATGTGCGTTAGCAACCCCCGCCTACCTGATAATCCAGTGGTCGCCTGTAACCAGGCTTTTACTGATCTTACGGGTTACACGATCGAGGATATTGTTGGGCAGAACTGCCGCTTCCTCTCGCGAGCAGACCCGCATCCGGAAATTGCTGTCAAGATCGGCCAGTCGGTGCGCGAAAAGCGCGGCGTGCTGTTCGAAGTCGTCAATTACAAAAAGGATGGCACCCCGTTCCGCAATGCGGTGATGGTGGCCCCGATGTTTGATGAACATGGCGAGGTTTGCTTCTTCCTTGGGTCGCAGGTCGAAATACCCGAGCCCCAGATCGACCAGGCGATGGCCGAGCGCAAAGAGCTGGCGCAACAGCGGATCGCCGGCCTGACGCCGCGGCAGCGGGAGATTCTGGAGCTGATGGCCGGTGGCCAGCTTAACAAGCAGATCGCCTATGCACTCAGTCTGTCGGAAAAGACCGTGAAGATGCATCGTGCCTTGCTGCTGCAGCGGCTGGGGGTCGCGACTTCGGCGGATGCGGTGCGCCTGGCGGTTGAGGCTGGCCTCTAAGTCGAAGCTAGCCGGTTTTCATCGGCAGAAGCCACCTCCGGATAGCTCGACATGCAGATGGTCGCTGTGCGCTGCGTTGTAGGCCGGGCCCAGCACCGTGCCGAACCGCTTGCAGGCGCTTTGGTGCACTAACGTGAGGAACTGCTTTTCCGCCGGGGTGCCAGCGAACCAGCCATCGCGCACGCTGATCCTTCTTCCATCGGCTAGGACGAAAGCGGATACGTCGATCGCGCTGGCCGTTGAGTGCGCGCTGCGGCGATCGCTCCCGGCGACGTTCCGGCAGGAATAGCTGCCCATCGTTTCGATTTTGACCAAGGCGCTGCCCAGCACCTGCCGCGCGGCGCGGTCCACGCCAAAGCGCGCCCAGCCAGCGAGTGTGTCGGCCACCGGACAGGTTACCGGGCCGATGTTCGCCAGCTGAAGTTGGGCATCGTCGCTGCGGAGGCTGGACAGGCGGACCGTGCCGATAGTCGAGCAACCCGCACCATAATACTGATCGGGCAGCGGGGTGAAGCTGGCGCGGGTGACGCCCAGGTTGGCAAGGCACTGGCGCAGTTCGGGCTGGACCGTGAGACTGCTACTGGCAGGGCGGCGCACGGCATCGCGCTTCGGTGCCTGCGGACTGTCAATGCAGGCGCTTAGCAAGGCAACCGCAGGCAGCAGGGCAAGGGCTCGGCGCATCGGCTGAATATCCGCCAAGATGGTTCACAAATCCATCCCTTTCGTGCGCGCGAACGCAGGGGTTGCCAACAGGAGTTAGCGCAGCTATTTCGCAACTAATGCGAACGATTATCAATAGCGTGAAACTGTTCTGGCTGCTGCTCGCGGTGCCCGGGATCGCCATGCTCCACAGCTGGTGGACCGGTGCGATCGATACCATGGACATGCTCCACCCAACCGGAGAGACCAGCGCCCGACTGATGATTGCAGCCCTGCTGATCGGGCCACTGGCCGGCTTGCTCGGCCCGCGTCGCTGGCTGCTGTGGTTGCTGGCCCGCCGCCGCGCGCTGGGCGTTGCTGCCTTCGCCTATGCGGCGGCGCACCTGGCATTCTATGTCCTCGATATGGGCACGCTCGGCGCAATCTTGGGCGAGCTGCCGATTGCCTCGATCTGGACCGGCTGGCTGGCGCTGGCGCTGATGCTGCCAATGGCGCTGACCAGCAACCAGGCGGCGATGCGGCGGTTGCGGACAGCGTGGAAGCGGGTGCAGCAACTGGCTTACCCGGCCGCAGTGCTGACCTTGCTGCACTGGTGGTGGGTCCATGACGGAGCCAGTGCCGCGCTGTTCCACTTTGCCCCGCTGCTTCTGCTCTGGCTGCTGCTGGCGGCGCGCAAGCTCAACACGTCACAACCGATCCCCCAAGCAGGAGTATGACCATGCGTTCCCTGATCCTCGCCGCCGCATTCGGGCTTTCTGCCGTTGCTGCCATGACCACCACGAGTCCGGCCGAAGCCACTGGCAAGGTCAAGTGTCAGGCTGGCCCGCAATCGGGCTGGAAGAATGTTGAGGCCCTGAAAACCCAGCTGACCAAGAGCGGCTGGCAAGTGACCAAGGCAAAAGTCGATGGCGGCTGCTATGAAGTTTATGGCGTGCTGCCAACGGGAGAGAAGGTGGAAGCCTACTTCCATCCGGTCAGTTTCGAGAAGCTGTATGTCGCCCAGCGCGGCAAGGTGCTGTTCCGCAAGACAGGGTACTAAAGGCCAGGAATCCGGCTGCGTCATTGACAAGCCCGGAGCCGTCTTTAAGGGCGGCTTCGGGCCACGCGGTCCCAACGCAGCGCGAGCTCTCTGTGAGGAGAGACTACATGACTGCACCTACCACGGC
>CAZNFV010000171.1:0-4770 GCA_964572445.1 uncultured Novosphingobium sp.
CGCGCATTGGCGGCGTTGAGCAGGAAGCGGGCATTGAGCACCGGCACAACCAGCTGCGGTCCGGCCATCGTCGCAATTTCAGGATCGACGTTCTGCGTGGTTACGGCAAATGGCGCCGGTTCTGGCACCAGGTAGCCAATCTGCCGCAGGAAGGCTTGATATTCACCGCCATCAATCGGCTGTCCCGCGCGCTGAGTGTGCCAGGCGTCAATCTGCGCCTGCAAGGCCTCACGCTTGGCCAGCAGCGCGCGGTTGACCGGGACAAACCGATCCAGCAGCGCCGCGAATCCGGCCCAGAACTGGCCAACGTCGCGCCCGAGCGGAGCAACAACCTCATTCTCGATAAAGTCGGCCAATGCCGCATCGATTTGCAGTCCCGACTTCTCAACCCGATCGCTCATCATACCTCACACTGCATAGTGGCCGGAACGCAAGGCGATCCGGTTTGGAGAATGTCAATTCCGGGGAGGAATGACCGGCATTTGCCGCATTGCCGCGCACTTGGCAACCATGCTGTCACGCGCTGCGAGCGTCCGAATAAGTTTACATAGTTTACACTCTGTCCGCTTCTTCCAACAACGGGATACTGGCTAAAATCCGAAGGTTTTTGTTGTTTGGAAGGGGGTAACCACTCCCCCGCGGGAAAAAATCCGATGGCGTGGTCCTGTGGTGTACCGGATTAGTCATCCCGTTCCTGTCGCATCACGATGCAGAGTAGGAAAGCCGCCCTTCCAATCCTGGCACTCAGAATCAAGTCTCGCTCGAGGACAATCGTTGTGCCTGCCAGGGGTTGGACTGCCTGCTCGGCTCGGCTACAGAAGTTGCAGATGCAACAACTTACCTCCGCCGAAGCCGCGCTGGTTGCCAGCGTTGATGCCGCGCCGATGCTGGATCAGGTGATGGTCTGGAGCGCGCTCAACACCGGCACGGGTAATCTGGCTGGCCTGTCGCACTATGTCGACTTGCTGGCCGATGCCTTCGCCGCCCTGCCGGGCCAGATCACGCTGGCAGAGCCTGCCCCGGTCAAAGCTGTGGCCGCCGATGGACGCGAGATTGCATTGGCCCATGGCAAGCATCTGGTCCTGCGGGTCCGCCCCACGGCTAATCGGCGCTTCCTGCTGACCGGACACATGGACACGGTGTTTCCGGCGGACCACGCCTTCCAGACCCCCCGCTGGCTGGATGGCGAAACGCTGAACGGCCCGGGCGTGGCCGACATGAAGGGCGGAATCGCCGTGATCCTGGCGGCGCTGAAGGCGTTTGAAGGCAGCGCAGCCGCGTCAGGCGTGGGCTATGACGTGCTGCTGAATTCGGATGAGGAGACCGGCAGCCTCTCCTCCGCGCCGCTGATTGCCGAACTGGCCGCCGGCAAGCTTGCGGCGCTGACTTACGAACCGTCTGCCCTGCCTGATGGCACACTGGCCGGCGCGCGCGGCGGCAGCGGCAATTACAGCCTGATCATCACCGGCAAATCGGCCCACGCCGGGCGCAACCCGCAGGACGGGCGCAATGCGATTGTCGCGGCAGCGGCCCTGACGCTGGGCCTGAAGGCACTCGAGCGCCCAGGGCTGAGCATCAACCCAGCCCGGATCGAGGGCGGCAGCGCCAACAATGTTGTGCCCGACCATGCCGTGCTACGGTTCAATATCCGTCCGATGGAAACGAAACTGGCCGAGTTATTCACAATTGATATCAAGAATTTGATTGAGACTGTGGCCACTGAACATCAAGTATTGATCCACCAACACGGCGGGATCAGCCGTCCGCCCAAGCCGCTCGATCCGCCGGCCGAGCGGTTGTTCGAACTGGTCCGCAATTGTGGTGCCGCGCTGGGGCAGCCCATCCGCTGGCAGAACTCGGGCGGGGTCTGTGATGGCAACAATATCGCGGCCTGCGGGGTGCCCGTGGTCGATACCATGGGCGTGCGCGGCGGGGCGATCCATTCGATGGACGAGTTTTTGATCGTCCCCAGCCTGGCCGAACGGGCGCAACTGTCTGCGTTGGTCCTTCATCGTCTTGCTAGCGGAGCTGCCCTGTGACTTTTGTGATCCGCGCGGCCCGCGCCGACGACCTGCAGCACCTGTATGAGATGGCCAAGCGCACCGGCGGCGGCTTCACCAACCTGCCGCCAGACCGCAAGGCGCTGACCGCCAAGCTGGAACGCGGCGCAGAAGCCTTTGCGCGGACCGAAGAAACGGTCGCCGATGACCTGTTCGTGTTCGTGCTGGAAAACACCGCCACTGGCGAAGTGCGCGGCACCTGCCAGATCTTCTCTGCCGTTGGCCTGAAGTGGCCGTTCTATTCCTACCGGATCGGCGCGCTCACCCAGCACAGCGAAGAGCTTGGTCGCACTTTTCGAGCCGATATCCTGAACTTATCGACCGATCTTGAGAGTGCAAGCGAAGTCGGAGGCCTGTTCCTGCACCCCGGTGAACGCTCAGGCGGGCTGGGCATGCTGATCGCCCGCAGCCGCTATCTGTTCATTCGCAACCACCGCACCCGCTTCGCTGACCGGACCCTTGCCGAGCTGCGCGGCGTGATCGACGAGGCCGGCGGATCGCCGTTCTGGGATGGGGTTGCCGGGCGTTTCTTCGGGATGAATTTCCAGGACGCGGATGAGTTCAATGCGAAGTTCGGCAATCAGTTCATCGCCGATCTGATGCCCAAGCACCCGGTCTATATCGCCATGCTGTCCGAAGCCGCCAAGGCCGTGATCGGCGTGCCCCACCCTTCGGGCCGCGCCGCGATGCGGATGCTGGAGGAAGAGGGCTTCGCCTGGGAAAACTACATCGACATCTTCGATGGCGGTCCGACCATGACTGTGCGGACAGATCAGATTCGCTCCATCCGCGAGGCCAAAGACGAAAAGATCGTGGCGCTGGATGCCGCACTGGCGGACAATGCCGTGCGCGAGAAGCGCCTGGTCTCAACCGGCCACCTGGCAGACTTCCGCACCGCCTATGGCTGGGTCGCGGCGCGCGAGGGCGGGATTGCGATCGATCCCGGTTGCGCCGCCGTTTTGGGGGTCGAACCCGGGATGGCCGTGACCCACGTGGCACGAGGATAAAGGCATGGCCCTGGTTGAGATCAACTTCGATGGCATCGTCGGGCCCAGCCACAACTATGCCGGACTCAGCCTGGGCAACATCGCCTCGGCCAGCAATGCCGGAGAGACATCCTACCCGCGCGCCGCTGCGCTGCAGGGCCTCGGCAAGATGCGCCACAACCTGTCGCTGGGGCTGGTGCAGGGTTTCCTGCTGCCACTCCCCCGCCCAAACCCATCGTTCCTGTCCGCGATCGGCGCTGATGGCAGCGAAGATGGACGCTTGTTGGCGGCGGCCTGGTCGGCCAGTTCAATGTGGACAGCTAATGCCGCCACCGTCTCCCCTGCACCCGATACCGTTGACGGCCGTTGTCACCTGACCGCAGCCAACCTCGTCACCATGCCGCACCGCAGCCAGGAATGGCCCGATACGGTCAAGCAGCTGCGGATTGCCTTTGCCAACACTGCGCACTTTGTGGTGCACGATGCCGTCCCCGCCTGCTTTGGAGACGAGGGCGCGGCCAATCATATGCGGATGGGTGCGGCCCACGGCGCGCCGGGGATCGAGATCTTCGTCTATGGCAAAGCCGGCGGCCCCTTCCCGGCCCGCCAGCACGAACAGGCCAGCAGGGCGGTCGCGCGGCTCCACGGCCTTGATCCGGCACGAACGCTGTTCATTGAGCAGAACCCTGCGGCGATTGCTGCCGGGGCGTTTCACAACGATGTTGTCGCCGTTGCTAATGAGCGGGTGCTGTTCACGCACGAACTGGCCTTTGCCGATCCAGCTGCAACCTATGCAGCGATCCGCGATCGCTTGCCCGAAGCGGAGATCGTAGTCGTTCCGGCTGATGCCGTCAGTCTGGCCGATGCGATCAAATCCTACCTGTTCAACGCCCAGTTGCTCACCCTGCCCTCAGGCGAGATGGGCCTGGTGATCCCGCTGGAAGCCTGGGAGCATCCGCGCGTCCGCCCATGGCTGGATGGCATGCTCGCCAGCAACGGCCCAATCCGCCGGGTCTTGCCGGTCGATGTGCGGCAGTCAATGGCAAATGGCGGCGGACCAGCTTGCCTGCGGCTACGCGTCGTGGCCGATCCTGCGGTAGTTGATCCCCGCTTTCTCCTCGACGAAGCGAAAATTGCCCGGATCGAGTCTGTAGTTGCGGCCATGTGGCCCGAAGCGATCCACCCCCGGCAACTGCGCGATGCAGACCTGGAAGCGCAAGTTGTCGCCGCGCGGCAGGCCTTGCTCGACACTCTGGATCTTGCGGAACTCAACTGACGCAGACTGCCTTACAATGGGACAGTGGGTTAACCAGTCATATGCGCAGTTGTCCTGAACTGGCATGGTGGCTGCTCAAATCGTTACCAAGAGTATGCGAGGGACCATGCTGAACAAGATCAGCCGGCTGTTTGTGATCAAGACCCCGCTTGAAGCGTACATGATCATCTACGCCCTGGCTCTGGGCGCGATTGAGCGCGGCTCGGTCTATCTCACCCGGTTCCCCGGCTTCGGCGGCAAGCTGCTGTTCCTGGCCTGCACCGGCGCTGTATTCATGGCTGGCGGCAAAATTCTCGACTGCCTCAGGCACGAGAAACGGGCGGCAGAAACCGCCAGGGAACAGAGCTTGTAAGGGAAGAGGTGGGGGTTTCTGTTGCTACGTACCCCCGGACGCCCGGTTTCCGATTCTGTTACCCGGTTCGGTCCGAACCGTGCTGTCGCTTTGTAA
>CAZNFV010000172.1:0-4715 GCA_964572445.1 uncultured Novosphingobium sp.
GGCCTTGTGGCCTTCCCAGATGATCGCCGGATCCCGCGTTTCGGACCAGCGGCGGGCGGTGTGGCTGAACGGAGCGTCCCATGACCAGGCATCGGTGCCCACCACTTCGACGCCGCGTTCCGTCAGCCACAGCGTTGCTTCGGCGCCCAGGCCCACGCCCTGATCGGTGAAGTTCTCGGTGCCATAGACCGCGCCGGACTGGACCAGCACGATGTCGAGCGGTTGCAGCGCGTACCCGATCCGCGCCAGCTCTGCCTCAACCTGCGCGGCGCTGACCACGGTGCCGTGGGGGAGGTGGGAGAAGTCCAGCTTCACGGCGGGGCGGAAGAAGCGATCAAGCGGGGCCTCGTCAATGCTGGGGGCCTTGCGGGCGCCCCCCGGGCTGCCGATATCGGTGGTCGAGTGGTAATGCCAGGGCGCGTCCATGTGGGTGCCGTTGTGGGTGGAAAGCGTCAGCGTTTCCACCGCCCAGCCTTCCCCATCGGGCAGGTCCTCTTTCTGCAGGCCCGGGAAGAACAGGGCGATCTGTTCCCAGCTGGTCTCGTGGGTGGTGTAGTGGATCTGCGGCCGCATCACCGGCGGATCGGACACCACGTCATTGGTGATCGGGATCGAGAGGTCGACGAATTTGGTCATGGCCAGAGGATTGACCCGCTTTCCGTTTACGTCAATGTAAAGCGACATGTCCTTGCCCAAAACCCTTGCCGCCACGCGGCCGATCGACGGTGGCTTTGCCGCCACCATCCCGGATGACTGGATGCAGGGCCGCACCAGCTATGGCGGGTTCTCTGCCGCGCTGGCGCTGGTCGCGGCGCAGCAACTGGCGCCAGACCTGCCGCCGCTGCGCTCTGCCACGGTCAACTTCGTCGGTCCGCTGGCGGGCGAAGTGGCGGTGCGGGCCAAGGTCCTGCGCCGGGGCCGCAACGCCAGCTGGATCAGCGCCGAGGTTGGCAATGACAGCGGCGTCGGCCTGACCGCCACTTTCGTCTTCATGGGCCCGGTCGAGGCGAGCAGCCTGCATCTGCATGACGTGCCGATGCCGGCCCATGCCATTCCGCTTGATCAGGCGGTGCCGCTGCCAGAGCGGGCCGGCCCCAGCTTTGCCCCCAACTTTGAGCGCCGCTTTGCCCAGCCGCGGACCGAGGACAAGGTGCCTGAGATCCTGTGGTGGGAGCGGCTGCGCGATGCCCAGGGGCTGGACCCGATGGTGGCCCTGATGCTGCTGGCCGATGCCCTGCCGCCGGCGGTCATGCCGCTAACCGGCGCAGTCCCGATCAGTTCGATGACCTGGCTGGTCAACCTGCTCACCCCGCTGCCGCAGACCGACGACGGCTGGTTCCTGCTCCAGGCGCTGGGCAACTATGCCGAGAAGGGCTGCTCCAGCCAGGACATGGCGATCTGGAACACCAAGGGCGAAGCAGTCGCCGTGGGGATGCAGTCCATCGCCCTGTTTGGCTGAGGCAACGCGCCCACCCCCAACCGCCTGTCCTGAGCCTGTCGAAGGACCGTCCTTGGCTTTGCGGCACCGAGCTTGTCCGCAAGCAAGAACAGCCCTTCGACAAGCTCAGGGTGGGCGGGAGTGGGGGAGTTCACTCTTTTCACCCTCGCCCTATTCGGCAGAGCCCCGCACCCGCACCCGGAGCAGGGGAGTTCGCTCTTCTCAGGCCTCCGCCAGCCGTTTGCCCATCACCAGCTTGAACGCCGCAAAGCCAACCAATCCCGCGGCGGCCGTGCCCACGTGCATCAGCCAGAAGCTGGGCGTGTCCATGGTTGAATACCAGCCGCCGATGATCCCCACGGTCTTGTTGGCGGTGAAGAAGGTCAGGTAGTAAATCCCCACCACGGTCGCGACGATCGCCTTGGGGGCCACCTTGGTGAACAGCGCCAGGCTGACCGGCATGATATGGGCAAAGCCGATCGAGTTGAGCAGGTGGAACATCACCGGCCAGAACAGCCCGATCTTGCCATCCCCTTGCGTCAGCGCGGCGATATAGAGGCACAGCCCTCCGCCGATCACGAAGACGCTGCCCAGGATCATCTTGCCGATTTCATCCGGCTCCCACGCCCCGCGATCGCTGCGCCATTTCCAGAACAGCGCGACAGCGGCGAGCATTGAGAAGCTGAGCGTCGCATCGATGGTGATCATATAGCTGGTGGGCAGGGTCGTACCGAAGAAGGTCAGCTGGAAATGCGCATCCGCCCAGACGAGATAGGCGTTGAAGATCTGCTGGTTGGTCAGCATGGATAGCGCCAGGATCGGGATCAGCAGCAACAGGGCAAACACCCGCGGCCGGTCTGCCGTGGTCACGGCTGCGAGCAGGCCCAGCGCAACCGCCAGCCCCACTTCGCCAGAAATGCCGATCGCCGCCACTTGCGGCACGGCCTTGCCCAGCACGAACAGCAGCGCCAGCGCGGCGGCCGCAAAGCCCAGCAAACGCTTGCCGTCAACGCCATCGGCAGAGGCCTTGGCATCCACCGCGCGGTCTTCCTTCGGCAACCAGGGGCCAGCCTTGATGTAGAGCAGCAGGCCCGCGACCATCACCACCCCGGCGGTGCCAAAGCCGTAATGCCAGCCAACCTTTTCCCCCAGCGTGCCCGAAATCAGCGGCGCGAGGATCACGCTGACGTTGATAGCGATGTAAAAGATCTGGAACGCCATCGCCCGGCGCAGGTCCTTGGGCCCGTACAGCTCGCCCACCTGGCTGGCGATATTGCCCTTGAACAGCCCCACGCCGACGACCAGCGCCAGCAGTGCGAACAGGAACAGGCCGTGGAAGGCCATCAGGAAGTGGCCGATGGCCATCACAATCGCCCCGGCCAGCAGGGTCGCACGGCGGCCCAGCCAGCGGTCCGCGATCAGCCCGCCCGCAATCGGGGTCAGGTAAACCAGACTAGAATAGTCACCAAAGATCGCCGAGGCGAGCGGCTGGCCTTCCTGCCCGCCATAGGCCGCCGCTTGCAGCCATTGCAGCCCGATCACGCCGGCCATATTCTCTGGCAGCAGCAGAAACTTGACCATGTAGAGCACCAGCAGCGTCTGCATCGAATAGTACGAGAACCGCTCACACCCCTCAACAAAGGCGAGGTAACCCAGCCCCTTGGGATGGCCCAGGAAGGCGCGATCATGCGCGGGCAGTTCAATCTCTGGCGTAGCTTCGGCGGCAGTCATCGCATCCCCCCGGATGGTTTCGTTGGTAACGGGCTACCCCCGCAGACGAACGCTGGCAAGCGGGTGCGCTTGGGTGGCAGACGGCAGGGCTTTGGTCCGAAAAATAGCCCCTCCCGCTGGGGAGGGGTTGGGGTGGGGGTTGGGCGTTCCCGGAGAGGCGGAACCCCCATCCCAACCCTTCCCCACGGGGAAGGGCTTGAACGCGGCGATCTGATCGCGTTCTAACAAGCACTTCATGGATGTACTAAGCTGGATCTGTTCTGAGCGTGGCGGAAATTGGCCGAACTGGTGTTCGGGTTCTCACGCAGGACATCCCTAACCTATACCGCCCGTCCTGAGCCTGTCGAAGGACCGTCCTTATTCTTCGCCGTCACGCGCAACCGCGCCAAGGAAAAGCTATCCTTCGACAAGCTCAGGATGGTCGGGGTTGGGGATGGTAATGGTTTGACGGGGTAGGTTTTGGGATCGCCGTCAGCCGGCGAGCTGCTCATCCAGAAACGCCGCAACCTCGGCCAGGTCCACGTCCTTCGCCAGGAACGCCGCGCCGATCTGGTTGAGCAGGACGAAGGGCAGGGTGCCGGCGTCCATCTTCTTGTCGTGGAGCATGTGCTGGACCAGAGTCTGGCCATCGCAGTTGAGGACGAGCGGGGCGATTTCGCTCATCAGGCCGACATCGGCGAAGTGGGCGGCGATGCGGTTGGCCTCGATCGCCGGGATCAGGCCGCGGCGGGCCGAGAAGCGGGCGGCGAGGATCATGCCGAGCGCGACGGCTTCACCGTGGAGCAGGCGGTCGGAAAAGCCGGTCTGGGCTTCCAGCGCGTGGCCGAAGGTGTGGCCGAGATTGAGCAGGGCGCGCAGGCCCAGCGTCTCGCGCTCATCCGCTTTGACGATCTTGGCCTTGGCCGCGACCGAATGGGCGACGGCATATTCGCGGCATTCGGCGTCGCCCGCCAGCATCGCCGCGCCGTTGGCTACGCACCAGTCAAAGAACGGGGCATCGCCCAGCAGGCCGTATTTGACCACTTCGGCATAGCCGGCCAGCAGTTCCCGCCGGGGCAGGGTGCCCAGCACGTCCAGATCGGCCAGCACCAGCCCGGGCTGGTGGAAGGCGCCGACCAGGTTCTTGCCCGCAGCGGTGTTGATCGCAGTCTTGCCGCCCACGCTGGAATCGACCTGGGCGAGCAGCGAGGTGGGGATCTGGATGAAATGGCAGCCGCGCTTCAGGATCGCAGCCGCAAAGCCGGTCAGATCGCCAATCACACCGCCGCCCAGCGCCAGCACATGATCGCCGCGCTCAACCTCTTCGGCCAGCAGCCAGTCGACTGTCGCCGCAAGTTGCTCCCAGCTCTTGCTCGCTTCGCCCGCTGGCAGGATGCGCCACACGGCTTCGTGCCCGGCCTGGCTCAGCGATTGTTCGACTGCCGCGCCGCAGGCGGCATGGACATGGACATCGGTGACAATCGGCACGCGCCGTTTGCGCAGCCGCTGGCCCGCCAGCGCGGCCAGTTGCGGCAGCAGGCCCGAGCCGACGTGAACCTCGTACGGG
>CAZNFV010000173.1:0-4695 GCA_964572445.1 uncultured Novosphingobium sp.
TGGCGCTCGATACCCTTGCGGAGGTGCACAGCTTCGCGCCCGTCACCAAGAAGTTCCAGGGCTGGCTGCGCGAAGGCCGGATCGGCGGCGTCAAAGTCCTGCTGCTCAAGCCCGCCACCTTCATGAACGAAAGCGGCCGCTCGGTGGCCGAAGCACTGCGGTTCTACAAGCTGGAGGTCGACGCCCTGACCGTCTTCCATGATGAGCTTGATCTGGCCCCGTTCAAGGTGAAGGCCCGGATGGGCGGCGGCTTGGCCGGCCACAATGGCCTGCGCTCCATTAACCAGCACCTCGGCCCGGATTTCCGCCGGGTGCGGATTGGCATCGGCCACCCCGGGCACAAGGACCGGGTGACTGGTCACGTCCTCGGCAATTTCGCCAAGTCGGAGATGGATGACCTAGCCGCCATGCTGGGGGCCATCGCGGCTGAAGCCGAATGGCTGGCAAAGGGCGATGATGTGCGGTTCATGAGCGATCTGGCCCTGCGGCTGCAGGACTGACGCCGCCCCCATGAAAAAGGGACCGGGCCGAAGCCCGGTCCCTCCCCTGCTTACCGATTTCGCCTCAGGCGGCGGCAGGCATCATATTCAACGTCACCTTCGTGCGACGACGGCGGGCGAATGCCAGACCCAGCACGCCAAGGCTCATCAGGCCAACCATGCCTGGTTCTGGCACGGGGTTGGACCCGGTCGAGTATGACCTCACTCCTACGGCCTGGTAGATATAATCGCCCACGTTGGTGCAGGTGGCGCATCCAGCGGGTCCCCAATAGGACCACAGCATGACGTTAGTGGCGCCCCCGGCAACGGCACCGGTCTTGAACATCTGCTGGTGAGACTGGTTCGGATAATAGGTTCCGCCCCCACCGGTGATGGTGGAAGTGGGAGTGATTGAAATGTCAGTTCCGAACGATGGAAGGACTAACTGGCCACCAGGAATTGAGAAATTTGCAAGCCCCGCGCCCGAGAAGGTCGCGTTGATAGCCCCACCAATCCAGGTGCCAATCATGGTGTCGGTGTTGATGGTTACATTTGAACCATCATTCATCGAAAGCGCATAAACAGTCGCCGAAGCTGGCATCGCCACGGCCAGAGCCGAGAATGCCGCCAAGCCGGTGATAAATTTCTTGATCATTTCCATTCTCCAATCCGCATTGACACTGGTTCGCTTGAAATCACGGCACGTTCGGATTTAACTGAACTTTAAGGCGATTTTTCTACCATCTGTGCTGACCGGTATGCGGGCCGTTGTCGGGATAGCAACAAATGAAGATGGTTAATTCAGCGATCTTGGCAGTTTTTTTGTGCCTGACGGCCTGTTCGGGGAAGACCGTGTCAGAACGGGACGAAGCGATTGCCGCGATTAACGCCGGGAAGCTTGAAGAGGCGCGCATCCATCTCAAAAATGCGTTGCAGCAAGCCCCCAACGACCCTGAATTGCATTTCCTGAACGGCAAGGTCGCAGTCGAATCTGGCAACTATGAGCTAGCGAAGACTGAGCTGCAGCGACTGCTCGCCGATCCGAAATATGGCGTGGAAGCCCGCGTTCTGCTCGCGCAGTCCTATATGGCCACGGGCAATTCGCAGCTCGCGCTCGACACGCTTGGTGCCGAACCGTTTCCCTCGGGCATTGCCTACGGTATTGCCGCTGATGCGAACATCGCGCTGGGTCGCGGCGAACAGGCCCTCGCGCTGGCAGCAAAGGGCCTGCAGGCCTTTCCGCAATCCACGCCGCTCCTGTTGATTGACGCGCAATATGCCATCGCAACCAGCGATCTTGATCGCGCGCGCAAAAACATGAAGCAGGCGCTGGCGCTGGCTCCGAACGATGCCAGAGCCTTGCTGCTCGCTGGCCGATTGAAGCTGATCGACGGTGACAAGACCCAAGCCGAGCAATACTTTGACCAGGTACTGGCGCTTGATGCCAACAACCCGGTCGCGTTGCTCGCCAAGGCAGCGCTGGCGCATGAGCGCGGCGACCAGCCAGCCGCCGCGGCCTTTTTGAAGAAAGCTTCGACTAGTCGCGACAGCAGCAGTCTGCTGACCTTGGCTTTCATGGCCCAGATGGCGATCGAGGCCGGCGATTTTGATCGCGCCAACAAGATCGTCAGCAATATCCCCGAAGCGGCGTCTATGCCCTATCTGGATATGCTGCGCGGCGTGATTGCTGCTGCGCGGGGACAGAATGAACAGGCGATCAGCCTGTTGCGTCAGTTCTTTAACCGTGGCGGCGAGAACGCGGGCGCGCGTGTGGCATTTGCCTCTGCGCTCACCAAAACCGGACAACAGGCCCAAGCCTGGCAAGTGCTGAAGCCATTGGCCAGTGCTGCAAACGCCGATGCGCCGATCCTGCAAATGGCGGTCCAGCTGACCTCGGGCCTCAACCTGCCCGAAGCCAATGCCTATCGCGCGCGATTGGCGGCGGCGGGGCAGCCCGATCCCACGGCCAAGGATATGCGTGCGGCGGATACGGCTATCGCCAAGGGCGATTGGGCGCGCGCCGACCAGATTTACCAGCAACTGATCGCGCAGAACCCGGCCAGCAACAGCATCATCATGTTCAATAACGCCGCCCTCGCCCGGCTCAAGGTGGGCGACAAGGCGAAAGCCATCGAACTCGCGCGCCGTGCGAGTGCGCTGGCACCTGACGATCCGATCGTGAACGATACGCTCGGTTGGATTCTGTTCAATGCACAGGGCCCCACCCCCGAAGTCATCACCGTGATGCGCAAGGCCTATGCCGCGCAGCCGGGCAACCCCGAGATCCAGTCTCACATTGCGCAAATCAGCAATGCTGCGCGCAAACAAGCCAACTGAAGGTCGCCAACAGTCATGAAAAAGCAAATCCTGGCGATCGCGCTGGCCCTATCGGCTTTGCCCGTTCCGGCCCTGGCCAAGGCCGCTGGCCCCGATCTGGCAGCACTGGCGGCCCGGCTGGACCGGCTTGAAGCCGAAAACGCGAAACTAAAGGCCGAGGTGGCCGAGCTGGGTCGCGCGCATCAGGCCGAGCAGGCAGTGCCCGGCGCGGCAAGCGAAGCTGCTCCCGCTCTTGCAGCGATGCAGACCCCGGCTGAAGCCAATTCGCCGCAGCGACAGCTGATTGGCGTGAACGCGGACTATTCAGCCAAGGTGCTGGGCCACACCGAACTGGTCAACCAGCGCCGCATCGTTCAACTGCAGGCCCGTCAGGATGGCCGGCTGGATAGCCTGCTGACGGTGAGCGGCGAACTGATCGCGATTGCCGATGCCCATTGGTCAAACCGGCCCAATAAATTCGGCTACCTGATGCGGCACCCAACCGGCAACAATCAGCGCACCAAGGCCGCGCAGGAGATTACGGTCAACAGCGCGCAGCTGGCGCTCACTGTCGCTCCGGCCAAGGGCGTTACGGGCTATGTTGAGGGACTTTACGATCCCGAGCAGAGCTTTGGCGCTGGCACGCTGACCGCGCTGGCCCGCAATCAGGTCCAGGTCCGCAAAGCCTATGTGCTGTTTGGCGATCTGGATCGCACGCCGTTCTACGCCGCGCTGGGCAAGATGGACGTGCCCTTCGGCCTGCAGGACAGCGTCAGCCCCTTCACCAACTCCACCAACTGGCACGCCTTTGCCCCGCTGGCCTTTGGCGGCGAGATCGGTTTCCTGAAGGGTGGGCTTTCCGTCCGCGCCATGGCAATCGAAGGCGGCGCGCAGTTTCGCAGTGCCAACACCCCGGTTGATGGCACGGCGGTCCCTTCAAAGCTGAACAACTACGCCGCAGACGTGAATTACACCTACGGTCTTGGCGGCAAGAGCAGTGTCATGCTGGGCGCCAGCTACATTCATGGATCGGCCTATTGTCAGGACTATCCGGTCGTGCACTTTGGCGCTTGCACCATCACTGTCCCGGCCTGGTCCGCATACGGCCGGGTCCATGCCGGCAATCTTGAGCTGATCGGAGAGTTCGCCCGGACAACCAAAGTCTGGCCTGGGTCACGGGTGCCCACACTCACGAACCCGCTGTCAGTCTATCCGGCGTCGCGTGTAACTTCGTTCACGGCCGGAGCGCGCTATCTGCTGGGCAATGAGCGGGCCAATACCAAGCTCAGCCTGGAATTCAGCAAGTTCATCGCCGGGGCGGAAGCCAGTCCATGGCACCGGCAGGACCAGACCGTCCTCGGCCTGGACCACCAGTTCGTGCCGGGGGTCAGCCTGTTCGGTGAACTGGTCCGGGTTTCGGGCTTTGTCCCGCTGAACTTTGTCTCAGGCGGAAACTTTGCCGACGGCAGCACCTGGTCCGATAGCACCGCGCGCAGCAAGGTCATCGTGGCCGGGGCGCGCCTTGGCTTCTGAACCGCGCACAGCCCGCTAGCCAAACGCACTCACGCTCGCTAGTGCGCCCCGACCCTTCGGTTGGAGTGCAAAATGGGATTTCGTTGCGGTATCGTCGGCCTGCCTAATGTCGGCAAGTCCACCCTGTTCAATGCGCTGACCGAGACACAGGCAGCGCAAGCGGCGAACTATCCGTTCTGCACGATCGAACCGAACGTCGGGAACGTCGGCGTGCCCGATCCCCGGCTGGACAAGCTGGCCGCGATTGCGGGCAGCCAGAAGATCATCCCGACCCAGCTCGGCTTTGTCGATATCGCCGGCCTGGTGCGCGGTGCCAGCAAGGGCGAAGGCCTGGGCAACCAGTTCCTGGGCAATATCCGCGAGGTCG
>CAZNFV010000174.1:0-4657 GCA_964572445.1 uncultured Novosphingobium sp.
ACCCTGTTCGGCAAGAACGCCAGCGCCGGCGTGATCTCGATGGTCACCCGCGAACCGTCGTTTGACTTCAAGGGCAATGTCGAAGCCAGCTATGGCAATTACGATGCCAAGGTCCTGAAGGGTTACGTCACCGGACCGATCACTGACACGATTGCTGCCAGCATTGCTGGCGGGATCAACAAGCGCGATGGGTACATCACCGACCTGGGCTACAACGGTCCAGCTAACGAGCGGAACCGGTGGTTCGTGCGCGGCCAGCTTCGTCTTGACCCGACTGACTCGCTGAAGATCCGCTTGATCGCTGACTACGACAAGATCGACGAAACCTGCTGCGCTGTGGTCAACGTGCGCCGTTCGGGTGCTACCACTGCGATCGAAGCGCTGGGCGGCAAGATCAACAACACGGCAACGCCGTTTGCAGGCGTTTCCTATTCCAACTTCCCGTCGACCAACGACATCAAGAACTGGGGCCTGTCAGGCCAGGTCGATTACCAGGTCGGTCCGCTTAAGCTGACCTCGATCACGGCCTATCGCAACAGCGCCAACCTGACCAACCAGGACTCCGACTTCACCAGCGGCGACCTGATCGGCCAGAACCGCGGCAACGTGGACATCGATACCTTCACGCAGGAACTGCGCCTCAACGCGAATTTCCTGAACGTGGCGGACCTGATGATCGGTGGGTTCTTCTTCGACGAGAACGTCAAGTACACCAACGCGCTGACCTATGGCACGCAGTTCCGCCCTTATGCGAACCTGCTTTCCGGCGGTGCGATATCGCAGGTTGAATCGCTGATCCTCGGTCTTCCGGCTGGCACCTTCCAGAAGACCGGCCAAGGCATCTTTGATGACACGGAGATGGATAACCGGGCCTGGTCGATCTTCGGCAACCTTGATGTGGAACTGGGCGACAAGCTGACCCTGACCCTTGGCGGCAACTACACCAAGGACAAGAAGGACGTCACCACCAAGACCGCCAGCACCGATGCGTTTTCGGCGCTCGACTTCGTGGCGATCGGTGGCGGCGTGATCCGCAACACTGTGATCGCCCAGCAGGTTGGTGGCCTTCTTGGGGTTGGATCGGCCAGTGCCGCGCAGATCGCCGGCTTTGCTGGCGCGCAGCCAGCCGCCTATGGCGCGATCGTGACGGGTGCAACGGCCTATGCCAATGCCAACGCGACCAACCCGCTGGTCAATCCGCTGCTTGGCCTCAAGCCGTTGCAGTTCCTGCCGCCGTTCCTGAACATCCCGAACGCGGTTGAAAACGGTCAGACCCGTGATGGCAAGTGGACCTGGACCGCTCGCCTGGCTTGGGAAGTGACTGACACCGTCAACGCTTACCTGTCCTATGCGACCGGCTTTAAGGCGAGCTCCTTCAACCTTTCGCGCGATAGCCGTCCGCTTGCCAGCGACCTGCCGGCACTGCGCGCGGCGGGCCTGACCGTGCCTAACCTGACCACGGGTTCGCGCTATGCCGCTCCGGAAAACGCCAAGGTGCTCGAACTGGGCATCAAGGCCAACTGGGGCATCGCCAATGCCAACCTGACCGTGTTCAAGCAGTCCATCAGTGGCTTCCAGTCGAACGTCTTCACCGGCACCGGCTTTGCGCTGGCTAATGCCGGCAAGCAGTCGACCTTCGGGATCGAATTCGATGGCATGGTCAAGCCGACCAAGGAACTCAGCCTGAACCTGGCACTGGTCTATCTTGAGCCCAAGTATGACAGCTTCATCGGCTCGGCCGTTGGTGATCTCACCGGCACCCGTCCGGCTGGCATTCCTGGCCTGTCGACCACGATGGGCGCGCAGTGGAACAAGGAACTGGGCAATGGTAACCGCGTGATCGTGCGTGGCGACTGGCACTGGGAATCGGACGTCCAGATCAGCGAAGGCCTGCCGGCCTTCATCCAGCGCAACGCGCTGGGCCAGGTTACGTCTTACCAGGGGGCCTTCGATGCTGCCCGTCCGTTCACCCGCGAAGTGAGCGAAATCAGCGCATCGATCACCTATGCCATGACCAATGGCATCGAGTTCAGCCTGTGGGGCCGCAACCTGACCGACAACCGTTACCTGATCCAGATCTTCGATTCGGTGGCGCAGTCGGGTTCGGTCTCGGCCTATCCGAACCAGCCGCGCACCTATGGGGCGTCGCTGCGCTTCAAGTGGTAAGCTGAACCTTACGACACAATTGCGAAGGGGGCGGGAAACCGCCCCCTTTTGCATTTGGGAACAAGCAGGCGGCACAGGCTATTCACTAGCCCTTCACCTTTCCGGGGCTTATAGCCGGGCTATGCGATCATCGTTAAGCGCACTGCGCCGTCTCGTCCTTGTCCTTCCGCTGCTGGCGCTGGGCGTCCAGCCGATCGCCGCGAAAACCAGCGCCGCGAAAGCCAGCACCGCAGCCAAGGCGCGCAAGGCGGCGGTAGTAGCCGCTGCTCCGGCTCCCACTCCCGCTCCGGCTAAGCCCGACACCGGACCCTGGATCTATCGCGGCAGCGACGTTCCGCAGGACAAGGAATGGGTGTTTGGCGAGCTTTCCAACGGCCTGCGCTATGCCGTACGCAAGAATGGCGTGCCGCCGGGGCAGGTGGCAATCCGGGTGCGGATGGATGTCGGCTCGTTGTACGAAGAGGATAGTGAGCGGGGCTTTGCTCACCTGCTTGAACATCTCGTTTTCCGGCAGTCGCGCTATCTGACCGAAGGGGCCGCGATCCCCACCTGGCAGCGGCTGGGGGCCACGTTTGGCAGCGATACCAATGCCGAAACCAGCCCGGTCTCAACGACGTATAAGCTCGACTTGCCGAACGCGACCCCGGCCAAGGTCGATGAATCGCTCAAGCTGCTATCGGGCATGATGATCGCCCCGGCGCTGACCGAAGCGAACATCCGGACAGAAGTGCCCATCGTCCTGGCCGAAAAGCGCGAACGCGGCGGCCTGGCCGAACGCGTTGCCGACGCGACGCAGCAGACTCTGTTCGCCGGCCAGCGGCTGGCCATGCGGCCGGTGATCGGCACTGCGGAAACCCTGCAGGCTGCAGCCCAAGCCTCAGTCCGCGCCTTCCATGGTCGCTGGTATCGCCCTGAGAACGCAGTGATCATTGTCGTTGGCGATATTGACACCGCGCAGATGGAAACTGCGATCCGTCAGCATTTTGCGGACTGGCCAGCGAGCGGCAAGCCGGCCCGGGCACCGATCTTCGGTGATCCGGTCGCGCCAGCAGGCAGCAATCCCGCCAACCCGGTTGGGCAGACCCGCGTGATCGCAGAGCCGGATCTGCCGCGCGGCATCACCTATGCTGTCATGCGTCCGTGGCGTCCGGTGCAGGATACCGTCGTCTACAATCAGGGGATCATGCTGGATTCGCTGGCGCAGGCGATCATTAACCGCCGTCTGGAAACGCGGGCCCGGGCCGGAGGCAGCTTCCTGTTCGCCCAGGTTAACCAGGAAAAGATCAGCCGCTCGGCCGATGCCACCTTCGTGTCCGCCACGCCGCTTGATGAGAACTGGGCGAAGTCCTTGAAGGAAGTGCGCGGCGTGATCGCCGATGCGCTCGCGACACCGCCAAGTGAGGACGAGATTGAGCGGGAAGTGGCCGAATTCAACGTGGCCTTCGAAAGCGCGGTCGAGCAGCGCCGTCTGCTGGCAGGAGCAAGGCTGGCCGATGACATGGTCACCGCGCTCGACATTCGCGAAACCATTGCCTCGCCTGAAACCGTGCTGGAAATCTTCAACCGGTCGCGGGCACTGTTCACCCCCAAGGCCGTGCTTGAGCACACCCGCCGCCTGTTCAAGGGAACGGTAACGCGCGCGATCTACGTGACGCCGAAGGCAGGCGAAGCCCAGGCCAGTTCCCTTGCGGCAGCGCTGGCTGCCCCTGCCGTTCCCGATCCCAAGGCCCGTCCGGGCAGCAAGCCGGTTTCCTTTGCCGAAATGCCGGCAATCGGCGCACCCGGTAAACTGGTGGGTGAAAGCCAGACGGGGATCCTTGGGATCGAACAGCTGGAATTCGCCAATGGCGTGAAGGTGCTGCTGTGGCCCACCACGGATGAGCCGGGCCGCGTCTCGGTCAAGGTTCGGTTCGGTGCCGGCTACCGTGCCTTTACCGATGGCGACGCCGCGTACATCGCTTTGGGCGATATGGCGCTGGTCGGATCGGGTCAGGGCCAGCTTGGCCAGGAAGAGCTCGACCGGATCAGCACCGGTCGCAAGATGGGCTATGACTTCGCGATTGAGGACGCTTCCTTCCAGTTCTCGGCCGATACCCGATCAAGCGATATGGCGGATCAGCTTTACCTGTTTGCGCAGAAGTTCGCCCAGCCGCGTTGGGACAGCGCGCCAGTGCTGCGGGCCAAGGCGGCAGCGCGGCTGCGGTATGAAAGCTTTTCCGCATCGCCACAGGGCGTGCTGGAGCGTGATCTTGAATTCCTTCAGCGGGGCCGCGATCCCCGCTTCAGCACGCCGACCCCCCAGGAAGTTGAGGCGGCTACGCCCGATGGCTTCCGCCAGGTCTGGCAGCCGGTGCTGGAACAGGGGCCGATCGAAGTGCAGCTGTTTGGCGATTTCACCCGCGAACAGGCCGTTGCCGCGCTGGAGCGCAGCTTTGGCGCGCTGGCGCCGCGTCAGCCCTATGCTGCACCGCTGCAGCCAGCGCGGGTTCCA
>CAZNFV010000175.1:0-4651 GCA_964572445.1 uncultured Novosphingobium sp.
TCAGCACCTTTTCCAGCGCGAACTGTTCACGCCGGTTCAACGTGACCTTCAGTTCGGCCAGCACTTCCATGATGATCGGGCGAAACTCTTCCGAGAGTTCTTCCT
This sequence comes from uncultured Novosphingobium sp., assembly GCA_964572445.1. GTDB lineage: Bacteria > Pseudomonadota > Alphaproteobacteria > Sphingomonadales > Sphingomonadaceae > Novosphingobium. Next base: position 106 of record CAZNFV010000175.1, read on the forward strand.
TGCTCAGCGTCGCGGCGGCTTCCGGATCGACCCGTTCGAGCAGGCGCGGCAGCACCTGTTCCTTGATCTTGTGGACCGAGGCTTCGAAGCCTTCTGCCTGATACTGGCCATCAACCACGCCGTTGACGCGATCCTGGAGCCGGGTCATCGCGTCGGCTTTGATCGCCGGGCCGCCATCGAAAGCGGTGGCGTCCGAACCTTCCCCGGGAAGCGGCGGAAACTGGTCGCCACCAGGCGATGGGGCCTTCGGCGCTTCGATACCACCCTTCATCGGGCGGGCTACACCGAACTGGGGGCGCCCCCCAGGTGCCATACCACCAGCTCCGTTGCGTCGACCGAATGCGCTCATGCTGTCTTTTTCCCAACTGTGCCCTGGCGTGACCATGGTCGTTCATGGCTACTCACGGGCTAAGCTCGATGGTGAATAGATCGGAAACTTTGATTATTCCCTAATGCCGGCCGACCCCATGGAACCGCAGCTTGGCAAATCCGCAGGCGGGCCTAAGGGTGGCCGCTTCCGTCATGCGAAGGGCTGCAGTTTGTCTTCAGAAAATCGTTCCGGCCTTCTTTACGCTCTCGCCGGATTTGCCGTCCTTTCGGTGGGGGACGGGTTCATCAAGTCGATGGCCGGGCAATGGTCACCGGTCGCAATTGCTGCGCTGCGGTTCAGTCTTGCGGCGCTGGGCCTGGGTGCGATTGTCTTGCGGGTCGAAGGCCTCCGCGCAATGCGCCAGATGTGGCGCTGGCCGCAGGCGGGCAGGGGGCTGGCTGTCGCCATATCCTCGACTGTATTCTTCACCTCGCTCTTTGTTTTACCGCTGGCCACGGCCACGGCGCTGGGCTTTACCAGCCCGATGTTCACGGCGCTGTTCGCCGCAGTTCTGCTGGGAGAACCGGCCCGCAAGGAGACCTGGATCGCCTCGGCTGTAGCCTTTATCGGCGTGCTGATCGTGCTGCGGCCCAACTTGGCTGAGGCTGGCTGGTGGGCGTTGTTGCCGGTTGTGTCGGCCATGTTCTTTGCCCTGCTGATCATCGGCAACCGGTTCGTCGCGGGGCAGGCTTCGGGGCTGGTCATGCAGTTTGTTGTCGCCGCCTTTGCCGCCCCGATCCTTTTGCTGATGGCACCGCTGTTCGGACTCACGGGCATCGATCGTTTTGCGCTCGGCATGCCGGACTGGACCGTGATCGCCCGCTGCGCGATTGTCGCGGTTACGGCCAGTTGTGCGCACTGGCTGGTCTATATCGGAACGACGCGGGCCGGTGCGGCCAAGGTTGCGCCGATGTCCTACGTCCAGTTGCTGGTCGCCAGTATCATTGGCTGGGCCTGGTTCGGGGATCATCCCGATGGCTGGACCCTGCTGGGGGCGGCAGTGATCGTTTCGGCGGGACTGTACCTGTGGCGCTCTGGCGTGGTGAAAGAGCCCGTCGAAACAGATTAAGCCGGCATGGGACGGAGTCCTTGCCAGCGCGACCTGACCAGCGGCTGCTGGCGGGTTATGCCTGCAACCTTCTCACCCAGCATGGCACAGCCCCATGCGAGCAGCATCCCCGCTGGCAAGTCGATCAGATAATGCCAGCGATTGGCAATTGCGGCGATGCAAATGAAGCCGAACAGGGCGATCGGGAGCGGTGATATCCAGCGACAGTGGCGCCAGGCGAACACCACGAATAGGTAAGAGCCCCCGGCATGCAGCGACGGCATGGCTGCCAGACCCGTCAGCAGCATGGTATCGCCATTGGCGGTGACCCAGCTGGTTCCCTGGGCCAGATGCGCCTCATAGCCAGCCAGCATCCCCTGTTGGATCGAAGTGAAGTAGCTATTGGTACCCTGTTCAAACACAAACGGGCCAACTGCCGGCGCAATGAGATAGGCCAGTGCGCCGAAAGCCTGGAACACTATCGCGGAAACGATGAGAGCCCTGAACACTTCGGTGCGTTGCAGCGCGTGGAGCGTGAAGCCGAAGTAAAACATGGCGATAAAGCCATGGGCGTAAAATGGGCTATCTGCCGGAAGGATGAAATTGAGGTTCCGGCGCAACGCGATCGCCCCGTCGACCAGCGGCCGGAAAGCGTGGTCGATTTGCCAGTATGCTTGATCGTGCAATCGTGGATTGATGTCAGGAACCCACAGCTTGATGTTGAAATGGGCGAGCGTCACCGCGGCATAGCAGGGCAAAGCGACCATGATGACCGGTCCGGGGTTTTGCTTGCTGAAAAAGGTTAGCACGGCCGCCCAAATCGCCAGACCCACCAGCGGATAGAGGTAGTGAATCCCGATGAAGCCGGCTTGATCTGGTCCCGGCATTGTCACTTCGACGCCAAGCCAGCGAGCCAGGGCAAGGGTCAACGCCAGGAATGCCAGCGTGAACTGTACCTCGAACGGCAGCAGGCGAGCGAGTGACCTCATCCTTCAATAGTTGTGCAGGCCGGTTAAATTCCCGTTACACCTTTATCCCGAAGGTACGTTTTCCGCGCTCTTTGGCAGAGATGATCGTTAATCTGCTGACCTAAGTATTTTTTCTAAATCGTTTTTTCTTGGCCGGGCAATGGTTGTATTAATTTCCGTATCCGGCGGTGAAACAGTGCAAAAGACCTGTTTTGCGGAACCCTCGCCGGGAACAAGCCGCTTGGCCTGAGCACGCGGGGCGCTAGAAGGACACGCTACAGTCGCCGGGTCCATACTCATGAAACGTGTCCTGCCTTTCCTGTTCTTGCTGCTTTCCGCTCCGCTGGGTGCACAAAGTGTCGCTCGCAGCTTGCCCGAATGGATGGCGGGTACCTGGATGACCGAGGATGGCGCAAACTGGTCTGACGAAGTCTGGACTGACGCACGTGGTGGTCTGATGCTGGGTGTTGCCCGCACCGGGTTCGGGCCGCGCCTCGATAGTTGGGAGGTGACGCAGATCAGGCAGAAGCCCGATGGGACCATCAGCTTCCTGGTCCAGCCGCAGGGCAAACCGGCAGCTGAATTCCCGATGGTGCTGGTCAGCGACGAAGCGATCGAATTTGCCAATCCCGCGCACAATTACCCCCAACGCATTCGCTATTGGCGACAGGGCAAGTTGTTGATGGCCGAAATTTCCCAGATCGACGGTAGCAAGGCGGTGCGCTGGAACTACCGCCCCGTTGTTCTTCCACAGGACTGACCAGTATGACCCTTACCCGCCGCTTCGCCCAGGTCGATGTGTTCACTGCCGTGCCGCTGATGGGCAACCCGGTGGCCGTTGTGCTCGATGGAGAAGGGCTGTCGACCGAGCAGATGCAGGCGATGGCGGCCTGGACCAACCTGTCCGAGACCACCTTTGTCCTGCCACCGACGCAGGATGGGGCGGATTACCGGGTTCGCATCTTCACGCCCAAGGCCGAGCTGCCCTTTGCGGGGCATCCGACGCTGGGGACCGCCCATGCCGTGATCGAGGCCGGGATCGCAACGCCCAAGGCTGGCCGATTGGTGCAGGAATGCGCGGTCGGGCTGGTGGAGCTGACGATCGGCGCAGACCGGCTGTCATTCCGTCTGCCGCGCTATGCCTTGACCGAATTAACCGATCCCGAAGCGACCGCCTGGATCAATGCCCCGGTGAACGGCGCGGCCCAGGCCGTGGACGTTGGGCCAGTCTGGCTGATTGCCGAGGTTGCCAGCATCGCTGCACTCGAAAATCTGGCGCACGATGAAGCGCGGCTGGCGGCTTATTATGTGCCGAAGGGCTGGACCGGTGCCACGCTCTTTGCTGCCGATGGCGACCGGGTTGTAGTCCGCAGCTTTGCCCCGGGTGACGGCATCCCCGAAGACCCGGTTTGCGGCAGCGGCAACGGCGCAGCGGCGGCGTTTCGCCTTGCTGCCGGTCAAGCCACCAGCGGTGACAGCTACCGCGCCAGCCAGGGCCGACAGGTCGGTCGCGATGGCTGGATTGATGTGCGGTTCGCAGGCACCGATATCCACATCGGCGGGCAGTGCGTCACCGTCATAACCGGCACGGCAGCTATCTGAGCGATACAATCAGGCGATAACCTGCGTCATAGCTGTCCTGGGTGAGCAGGGTGCCATAGCGTTGTTCCCAGGCACCGCTCGCAAGGTCGTCGGTCAGTCTGGCAAGGCCGGCTTCTGCCTGCTCAATTTTCCAGAACGAGGAACTGCCTTTGCGGATGCGCGGGTCGAGGTAAGCTGCCGGGCGTTGCCAATAGGCGTAGAGGAACCCGTCGGTGCAATCGTGCGGGACCAGCACCGGCTCGATCGAAAGGGGGCCAAGCCATTCGCCCAGTATTTCGAGCGAAGGCATGGCGGTTTCATCCAAAGTGGCGAGTTCAGGCAGATAGTCGGTTAGCCAGGGCCGCGCTTGCGGATCAAAAGTCAGCAGCACCACCCGGTCGCGGGCGACGCGGCAAAGCTCGCGGATGCCACGTAGCTGGTCGGGCCAGTGGTGGATGGTCAGTACGGCCATGACCGCATCGAAACTCTGGTCTGGGAAGGGAATGCTATCGGCGGAGCCCTGCACGGTCGGTGCCGCTCCGGCCGGACGCTGGCTGATCATTTCGGCAGATGGTTCCA
>CAZNFV010000176.1:0-4648 GCA_964572445.1 uncultured Novosphingobium sp.
ACCGCGATCCGCCCCCAATCAAGCGGGCGCCGGGCCAGTTCAGCCAAAATCGGAAATGGGGTTGAGCCACCCGGCACGGTAATGGCAATCGGCCCGGTGCGCGCGGCCAGTGCAGCAGCAAGGTGATCGAACAGCCAGTCGGCGATCTGACTGTCAGGAGCAGCGGGCACTACACGGGGAATAGTCATGCCCCAGCGCATAGCATCGCCGGCCCGGCCAGCGAGGGATTATTTGCGCGGCACGCGCCGCTTGGCACGCGGCCTAGGCCGAGCCGAGCACGCCTGCGCCGACGACGAGTGCCAGCAGCATCAGGCCGATGCCCAAAGCGCGCCGAAGCGTGGTTAGCCAGGGTAGTTGCGCCGGGACGAGCATCATCCACCCAGCCCCGACCACCAGTGCCGCACCAATTGCGCCCCCGGCCCCGCTGGTAACCGGAGCGCGGGTCAGCGCGGCGAGGGCGAATACCAGAAACCGCGCTGCATCAGTCAGCTGGGTCACAAAGATTACGAGTGCAAAGGCCCCGAGCGAATGGGTCGGCTCCGCCGGAGCAGCGCGGGGCTTCAGCGCCAGCAATTCCAGCCCCGCCAAACCCAGCGCCAGGGCGACCAGGAACAACCGGGCTGGCCCTGCCATCAAGCCCGCCACCTGCCCGCCGCCCCAGGCGGCCAGACCAGCCGCTAAAGCGCCACTGGCAACGGCCACCAGCAACAAAGCCGGCCGCGCGCCGTTCCGCTCAGCCAATTGCGCCACCAGCACCTGATCGCGCGCGCCGATCCCGGCCAGCAACGTGGCGAGCAAGGCGAAGATCAGTCCAGTCATGCGCAATGCATAGCAAGGATCGGCCCGAAGGCCATGATCGATCAACAATTTCTGATGAAGTCTGGAGCGGGCGAAGGGATTCGAACCCTCGACCCCAACCTTGGCAAGGTTGTGCTCTACCCCTGAGCTACGCCCGCTCTGAACGTCCAATGCCCGCTTGCCAGTTTGGCAGGGGCCGGGGAGAGGCGCGCGGTTAGCATCGCCCCTGTGACTTGCCAAGCACAAAATCAGGCTGGCGGGCCGAAAATGCGCAGAATGTGCCAGCGGCGCTTTGTGACTTCACAAATGGCCCCGAAAGCCCACATTGGGAGTTCAGCACAGTTCCAGTTGGAGTTTCCCCTTGGCAAGCATGGGCCTCAGTCTCGACGAACAGAAGGCGGTCGACCGATTCCGCAAAGACGTCGTCGAACCGTCAATGACCAATCTCGTAATCCTCGATTTCTGGGCCGAGTGGTGTGGCCCGTGCAAGGCGCTGACCCCGGTGCTGGAAAAAGTCGCCGGCGAATATGCTGACAAGGGCGTGATCCTGGCCAAGGTCAATGTCGACGAGGAACAGTTCATCGCTGCGCAGTTCCAGGTGCGGTCGATCCCGACTGTCTATGCCTTGTTCCAGGGCCAGCCGGTGGCTGACCTGACCAATGCCCGCAGCGAATCCCAGCTGAAAGAGATCCTCGATCAGTTGCTCGCGAAATTGCCCGTTCAGCCGGGCGGGGCCGAGCCGGCGCAGGACGTTGGGCCCTTGATTGCCATGGCGGAAGACGTGCTGGCCGGCGGCGATGCCGAGCGGGCGGCAGGCGTCTTCATGCAGATTGCCGAAATGGCGCCAGACAATGGCGCAGCGCAGGGCGGGCTGCTGCGCGCGCTGGTTGCGGCTGGGCATATCGCAGAGGCCGAGGCCATTTTGGCGGCCCTGCCTGAAACTCTGGCCAAGGATGCCGATATTGCGCGCGCGCGCGCCGCACTCGATCTGGCCAAGGATCGCCCGGACGACGATGAGCTGGCCGCGCTGCGCGCTGGCGCGACGCCGGATAATCCGGACGGCCAGCTGGCCTTTGCCACTGCCGCCTTCGCCGCCGGAGAGCGCGATGCCGCCGCCGATACGCTGCTGGCGATGATCGCCGCCGACCGCGAATGGAACCAGGGCGCCGCCAAGGCCAAGCTGCTGCAGATTTTCGAAGCAGTCGGGCTGGAAGACCCGTGGGTTGCTGGTACGCGCCGCAAGCTCTCGCTGGTGCTGTTCGGTTGAGCGGCCCCGTGCGCCTCTCGATCTTTCCGCTGACCGGCGCGCTGCTCTATCCCGGGCTGCAACTGCCGTTGCATATCTTTGAGCCGCGCTATCGCGCCATGGTGACCGATGCCCTGGCGCGTGACCGCCGGATCGGCATGATCCAGCCGCAGCGTTCCGAGGAAGGGGCGCCGCTGTTCAGCGTCGGCTGCGTCGGCAAGATCGCCGATGTCGAAGCGCTGGAGGATGGCGGGTTCAACCTGCTGCTGGAAGGCGAGGCGCGGTTCCGGATGATGCGTGAGCTGAACGTGGTCACGCCGTTCCGCCAGATCGAAGCCGAATTGCTGGAAGAGCGGCCGCATCAGGCGCTGGCCCCGGTGGAGCGCGCCGGGTTTGAGCGTGAAGCGCGGCGTTTTGCCGAAGCCCAGGGCTACCGGGTCGATTGGGATGCCGTGACCTCGCTCGACGATACCTCGTTGATCGATGGTGTCAGCCAGATCGCACCCTTTGATGCGGCGGCCAAGCAGGCCCTGCTTGAGGCGCCGGACCTGGCCACCCGGTGCGAGCTGCTGGTCCAGCTGATGCAGTTCTTTGGCCGCCGTGACAGCGATGAAGGCAGGGTGACGCTGCAGTAAGGCAGGGTCAGGCGGCCAGCGTCGCCTTCAAACCGTCGATCACATATTGTGCCGCCAGCGCAGCCAGCAGCACGCCGAGCAAGCGGGTAATCACGGCTTCCACCCGCGCGCCCAACAGCTTCATCAGCGGGCCCGCAGCAATCAGCGCCAGCAAGGTCAGCAGCATGACCGCGCCCAGCGCGCTGAGCACGACCAGCGTTTCCTGGGTCCCGCTCGCCCGGGCCGTAAGCAGCATCACCGTAGCGATAGAGCCGGGCCCGGCGATCATCGGCATCGCCATGGGAAAGACGGATACGTCCTCGATCTCTGGCGTGGCCTTGACCTTTTCCGCGCGCTCCTCGCGCCGCTGGGTGCGCTTTTCGAACACCATGTCGAGCGCGATCAGGAACAGCATGATCCCGCCCGCGATGCGGAAGGAATTGAGTTCAATGTGCAGCGCGCCGAGCAGGTCTTCCCCAAATACGGCGAAGACCAGCAGGATGATGGTGGCGATAAAGCAGGCCCGCAGCGCCATGGCGCGGGCCAGGGCATGGCTGGCTCCGCTCGTCAGGCCGGCGTAGATCGGCGCGCAACCGGGCGGGTCGATCACCACGAACAGGGCGATGAAGGCGGAGAAGAACAGTTCAGCCATGGCTTAGCGCTTCGCCCCGCTGGAAGCGGTGTAAACGTCCTGCCAGCTGCCGCCCTTCCAAAGCCGCACCCAGATCTCCCGCGTCCCGTCCGGGCTGGCGGAAGTCGACCAGCTTAAAGTATTGTCGGTGGCCGCAGCTGCTTTCAGATCGGCCGGGCCGGCCGCAACGAAAGGAGCGGCCGGAATGGGCTTCGCCCCCGCCTTCGGGCAATCGGCCACAGCCGCGACCACCATTTCCGGGGCAGCATCGACCTGGGCGCTCGGCAGATTCATGTCCGCCACCCACTTGTAAGTGTTGTTGTTCTGGCGCTGCCATACGGTCGCATAATGGCCGGCACCGGCTGGACTTTGCCAGCTGCCGCGGGTCACGGCGTATGAGCCATCACAGCTCGACCAGATCGCATGCGGCTGCCATTTCACGGCCACCGCTGGTTCGGTCCGCCCCTTCAGCCAGTCCGCCGCTTTGACCCGCTGCGGCACGAACATCTCTGCCCCATCGGCTGCGGTGGCGCGAAACGCGGCCCATTGGCCTTTGTCCTGCGCCAGCCGGGCAAAACCGAGTTCGGCGGCGATGACAGCGCTGGGATTAGCCGCTGGCTTCAGCGCCATCCCGGGAAAGGTTCGGGAGCCCCCGGCACAGGCGGCAAGGGCCAGTGAAACAGTGGCGGCGACGAGAAAACGCTTCATGGGCCGCAGCCTAGAGCGCATCGCCCTCCAGCGCCACCCCCGCATTGCGGTGCGCAGCGACCAGCGTGTTGCGGAGCAGGACGGCGATCGTCATCGGTCCAACGCCGCCGGGCACCGGGGTGATCGCCCCGGCAACTTCGCTGGCACCGGCATAATCGACATCGCCAATCAGCCGCGTCTTGCCTTCTTCGGCAGCGGGCACGCGGTTGATGCCAACGTCGATCACGGTTGCGCCGGGCTTGAGCCAGTCCGCCTTGACCATTTCCGGTCGGCCGACGGCAGCCACGACGATATCGGCCCGGCGCACCACATCGGGCAGGTTCTGCGTGCGGCTGTGCGCGATAGTGACGGTGCAGCTTTCGGCCAGCAGCAGCTGCGCCATCGGCTTGCCGACCAGGATCGAGCGCCCGATCACCACGGCTTCGAGCCCGGAAAGGCTGCCGAGCCGGTCCTTGAGCAGCATCAGGCTGCCAAGCGGCGTGCAGGGTACCAATCCCGGCAGGCCGAGCGCGAGCCGCCCGGAACTGAGCGGGGTTAGCCCATCGACGTCCTTGTCGGGATTGATCCGCTCAACCACCGCCTGCTCGTCGAGGTGCCCCGGGAGCGGCAACTGGACCAGAATGCCATCGACCGCGGGATCGGCGTTGAGCG
>CAZNFV010000177.1:0-4625 GCA_964572445.1 uncultured Novosphingobium sp.
TATGCTGACAAGGCGGACTGGATTTTCTGCCTGGTGCGCACCGACAAGACCAACAAGTACCAGGGCATTTCCTTCCTGCTGTTTGACATGGAAAGCCCCGGTGTCAGCACCAAGCCGATCCTGCTGATCAGCGGCAATTCGCCGTTCTGCGAAACCTTCTTCGATAATGTTGCGGTGCCCAAGGACCAGCTCGTTGGTGAACTGAACCGCGGCTGGGATGTTGCCAAGTACCTGCTGGGTCATGAGCGTGAGATGATCTCGGGCGCTGGGGGTAATGACCGGCTCAACACCATCGGGGCCTTTGCCAAGCGCAACGGCCTGGAAGATCCGCTGCTGCGCGCCGAACTGGCGATGTTCGATGTCGACGCGCTGGCCTTCTCAGCCATGGGCGAAAAGTTCCTGGATGAGATCAAGGTTGGCAAGGCCCATCCGGCCCAGCCCAACATGATGAAGTATGCCGGGACCGAGCTGAACAAGCGCCGCCACGAACTGCTGATGGCCACTGGCGGCTCGGCCGCGCTTGAATGGGACAGTGAAGCATCGAACGGCGGGTCGAAAGCCCGCACCTGGCTGCGGACCAAGGCCAATTCGATCGAAGGCGGGACCAGCGAAGTCATGCTGAACGTCATTTCCAAACGCATTCTCGACCTGCCGGGAGCCTGAACCATGGCGCTGTACCATAACGAAGATCAGGCCATGCTGGCCGACACCGCGCGCCAGTTCATGGGCGAGGAAGGCACTATCGCCAAGCAGCTGCGCCACTGGCGTGACAAGAGCTGCAAGGATGGTTTCGGCCATGCGCTGTGGAAGCAGTTTGCCGAACTGGGCTTCACCGGAATCCTGGTGAGCGAAGCCGATGGCGGTCTGGGCATGGGCCATGTCGAAGCCGGGATCGTGCTGGAAGAAATCGGCCGCAACCTTACCCCTTCGCCATTCCTGACCAGCTCGGTCGTGGCAGCGACGGCGCTTGGCGCGGGCAATGAAGAGCTGCGCGGGCGCTATCTGCCCGGCCTGCTCGCCGGTGACAGCGTCTTTGCCGTGGCAGTGGATGAAGGCCCGAAGCATCGGCCCGAACGGATCGCGACCCGCGCCGACCGCGCTGGCAATGGCTTCAAGATCACCGGCAGCAAAGCCTTTGTGGTCCATGGCAGCAGCGCTGATATGCTGGTGGTTGCTGCTCGCACGGCTGGCGCCGATGATGACAACGACGGCATCACGCTGTTCGCGGTGCCAAAGGATGCTGCCGGCCTGAGCCAGGACGCGGTCCGGCTGGTCGACAGTTCAATGGCCACCCATGTGAAGCTGGATGGCGTCCAGGTCGATGCCGATGCGGTGATTGGCGAAGTTGATGGCGGGCGCGAACTGCTCAACCGGGTGCTGAACGCGGGGCGCGTTGGCGCGGCCGCGGAAAGCGTCGGCGTTGCTGCCGGGGCCTTTGACATGACCACCACCTACCTCAAGCAGCGCAAGCAGTTCGGGCAGCTGATTGGTGAATTCCAGGCGCTGCAGCACCGGGCTTCGCATCTCTATTCAGAACTGGAGATTGCCCGCGCCAGCGTGATCAAGGCGCAGCAGCTGCTTGATGCCGGGTCAGAGAAGGCTGAACTGATGGTAGCGGTCGCCAAGGCCAAGGCTGGCAAGGCGGCCAGTCTGGCGGTCAAGGAAGGGGTGCAGATGCACGGCGGGATCGGCATGACCGACGAATACGACATCGGCCTCTACATGAAGCGTGACCGCGCGCTCGCCGAATTCATGGGCGATATGTACTACCATGCTGACCGCGTTGCGCAGCTCAGCGGCTACTGAGGAACAAGTACATGGATTTCAGCAAGCTCTTCAGCCTTGAAGGCAAAGTCGCCGTGATCACCGGCGGCAGCCGCGGGATCGGTAAGATGATCCTTGAAGGCTACCTCGCCGCCGGGTGCGCGCGAGTTTACATCACCGCCCGCAAGCGCGAGCAGATCGCCGAGACGATCGCCGAATTCGAAGCTGAATACCCGGGCAAGGTGATCGGCCTGCCGGGTGACCTCAGCCAGATGGATGACCTCAAGCGGGTCGTGGCAGAGCTGTCGGCACGCGAAAGCAAGATCGACATCCTGGTCAACAACGCCGGGTCGGCCTGGGGCGCTGAGTTTGAGCAGTTCCCCGAAGCCGGCTGGGACAAGGTGATGGACCTTAACGTCAAGAGCCTGTTCTTCCTGACCCAGCAGCTCCACGGCCTGCTGAAGGCTGCGGGCACGTTCCAGGCCCCGGCCAAGGTGATCAACATCGCCTCGATCGATGGGATGCGCCCCAACCCCTGGGAAACCTATTCCTATCAGGCGTCAAAGGCGGCGGTGATCCACCTGACCAAGCGGCTGGCCGCGCGGCTGATCAAGGACAACATCGTCTGCACCGGCATCGCCCCCGGCGCCTTCCCAAGCGAGATGAACAAGGCTGCAGCGCGGAACCCGGAAGGCAGCGCCAAGGGCATTCCGTTCAAGCGGGTCGGCGTGGCTGAAGATATGGCGGCCGGTGCGATCTATCTGGCCAGCCGCGCGGGCGACTATGTCGTCGGCACGACGATCCCGATCGACGGCGGCATCGTCAATGGCTGGGTTCCGGAAGAGTTCAACGATCCTTCGGGGCACTAAGCCCCGGGGGATCACCCCTTCATCAGTTCGCGGACGAAGCCGATCAGCCCGGTCTGCCGGGCGCGTTTCATGCGTTCGGCGTGCAGGATTTCGAGCACCTTGTCATAACAGGCCTCGATATCGTCGTTGACTACGACATAGTCATAGCCGTCCCAGTGGCTGATCTCGGCCTGGGCGCGCTCCATCCGGGCGGTGATCACAGCGGCGCTGTCCGTGCCGCGGCCGGTTAGCCGGCGGCGCAGTTCATCGATGCTAGGCGGCAGCAGGAAGACGCGGACCACGTCGGTTTCCAGCTTCTGGTAAAGCTGCTGGGTGCCCTGCCAGTCGATATCGAACAGGAAGTCATGCCCTTCGCGCAGCCCGGCCTTCACCTGGGCCTTGGGCGTGCCATAGGAATGGCCGAAGACCGTCGCCCATTCGAGGAACAGTTCCTCTTCCACCATCTGGTCGAAGGCGGTCTGATCAACGAAGATGTAGTCCTTCCCGTCCACCTCGCCGGGGCGCATCGGCCGGGTGGTGACTGAAACGGACAGATTGATCGCGCCATCGCGCGCCAGCAGCATCTTGCTGATCGTGGTCTTGCCCGCGCCCGAGGGCGAAGACAGGATGAGCATCAGCCCGCGGCGCTGAAGGGCATCAACGGTGGTTTTGGCGGCTTGGTCCATGCGCTCCATTCGCGCATGGCGGGCAGTCAATCAAGTGTTTGGCGCGCTGTTTTGCCCTGTCGTGCTGGGCCTGGTGGCGTCGGCCTTGGTCTTGCGGGCCTTGCGGCGATCATACAGCTTTTTCGCCAGCAGCCCCGATGTCACGACGATGGCCCCCGGCACCGAACGGGTAGCAACCCGCATTGCAACGGCACCGACTACCCCGGCAATGATACTGCGCTTCGCCTTCTTTTCGGATGCGGTGTTCGGAAGCACCCTGTCGATCGCCGTGTTGAGCAGCCGTCCGCCATTTTGACGGGCCAGCCGGGCCAGCAGGCGATCGGGCGAGGTCATTTCTTGCGTCCGAAATCGACCGAGACGACATTCGATCCCGGCTCACCTTCGATGACCACTGGCGCATCGTTTTCGGCGTCGTCGTGCGGTTCGGGCTCGTCATCCTGGCCCATGGCCTGGAACTGCAGCCCGAAATCGACCGCCGGATCGACGAAGGCAGTGATTGCGCCGAATGGAATGTCCAGTTTGGCCGGAAGCTGGTTGAAGGTCAGTCCCACGGTAAAGCCCTCATCATCCACTCCCAGGTCCCAGAATTTGTTCTGGATGACGATGGTCATCTCATCCGGGAAGCGCTCTTTCAGGTGCTGCGGGATCGAGACCCCGGGGGCACCCGTCTTGAAGGTGATGTAAAAGTGATGATTGCCGGGCAAGGTTCCGCCGCTGGCGACGATCTCGCCCAGCACCCGGCCGACCACGGCCCGCAGGGCCTCCTGCACGATGTCATCATAGGGGATCAGGCTGTCTGGTGAGCTGTCATTCATGGCGTCACAAGTGGCTATGGTGCGCGCGGTGGTCAAGGGTAAACCGCTTGCAAGCGCGCATTTCCGGCCTATAGGCCAGCCCATGCGCACCGGACGGATCGCCCGCAAGACTCATGAAACCGACATCCTCGTCGAAGTGAACCTCGACGGGACTGGCGCCTATGACGTCAGCACCGGGATCGGCTTTCTCGATCACATGATCGAACAGTTCAGCCGCCATTCGCTGATCGACGTAACCTGCCACGTGAAGGGCGATCTGCACGTGGATCAGCATCACACGACTGAGGACAGTGCTATCGCGCTGGGCCAGGCGATTGCCCAGGCCTTGGGTGATAAGGCCGGGATCGGCCGCTATGGCGCTGCTTACAGCCCGATGGATGAGGCTTTGGCCCGGGTCGCGCTGGATATTTCGGGCCGCCCCTGGCTGGTCTGGAAGGCGCAGTTCACCCAGGAACGGCTGGGCGAAATGGATACCGAGCTGTTTGAGCACTGGTTCCAGTCGATCGCCCAGG